>NZ_CP110678.1:2113125-2414062 GCF_026167545.1 Sphingomonas sp. S1-29
GGCGCTGTTCCTGCTTGCGCTGAAGGGCTTTGCCGCCTGGCACACCGGCTCGGTCGCGATGCTCGGCAGCCTTGCCGATACCGGGCTCGATCTGCTCGCCAGCCTGGTCACGCTCTACGGCGTCAAGCTTGCGGGCGAACCCGCCGATCACGATCATCGCTTCGGCCATGGCAAGGCCGAGGCGCTGGCGGCCTTGTTCCAGGTCGCGCTCATCACCGCATCGGCACTGGCGATCGGCTGGCGCGCGATCGTCGCCTTCCAGTCGCCCCAGCCCACCGCCGACGCCGAATTCGGCATCGGCGTGTCGGTGATCGCGATCGGCGCCACCGCGGCGCTGCTGCTGTATCAGCGCCGCGTGATCCACCGCACCGGATCGGTCGCGATCATGGCCGACAATGTTCATTACCAGTCCGACGTGCTGCTCAACGCCGCGGTCATCGGCGCGCTCGCGCTCGATCAGTTTGCCGGCCTCACCTGGGCCGATCCGGTGTTCGGCATCGCGATCGCACTCTGGCTCGGCTGGGGCGCGTTCAAGGCATCGTCGAACGCGATCGACCAGCTGATGGACAAGGAATGGCCCGAAGCCCAGCGCGCCGCCTTCATCGAAGTCGCCGCGCGCCAGCCCGGGCTCAAGGGGATTCACGATTTCCGCACCCGCCGATCGGGCGCGCATGAATTCGCGCAATTCCACATGGAGGTCGATCCCGCGCTCACCGTCGCCGCCGCGCATGACATCGTCGAGAATGTCGAGCGCGCGCTACGCCGCAGCCACCCCAAGGTCGAAGTGCTGATCCATCTCGATCCGCAGGGGCATGTCGATACCGACAATCCGTTGGTCGAGGCCGACGTCACCCCCCATTGGTTCGGGAAGCGCGTGTGAAACTACCCTTTGCCCAGATCGACGCCTTCGCGACGCGTGCCTTCACCGGCAATCCCGCGGCGGTGCTCCTGCTCGACGAATGGCTCGACGATTCGGTGCTCCAGGCGATCGCCGCCGAGAACAACCTCAGCGAAACCGCCTTCCTGGTGGCCGATCGCAACGAGCAGGCCGATTATCTGCTGCGCTGGTTCACCCCGACGGTCGAGGTCGCGCTGTGCGGCCATGCGACGCTCGCATCGGGGCATTATGTGCTGCGCCACACCGATTTCCACCGCGAATGGGTGCGCTTCATGACGCGCAAGGCGGGGGTGCTCGAGGTGCGCGAGGACGATCACGGGCTGGCAATGGCGCTCCCCGCCTATCCGCCCGAAACCACCGACATCGCGCCGATGGTCGCGGCGCTCGGCGTCACCGATCCGGTCGATACGCTGTGGCACCCCAATGGCTATGGCGTCGTAGTGCTCGCCGACGAAGCCGCGGTGCTGGCGGTCGCGCCCGACTTCGCCGCGCTCGCCGCGATCGGCGACACGCTCAACATCGTCACCGCACCCGGCGAGTCGACCGACCTGGTCAGCCGCGTCTTCGCCCCCGCCGCCGGGATCGACGAAGACCCCGTCACCGGCAGCGCGCACGCGGTGATCGCCCCCTATTGGGCCGAGCGGCTCGGGCGAAACCGCTTCACCGCGCTCCAGGCCAGCCAGCGCCGCGGCGATCTCGACTGCGAAGTCGACGGCGCGCGCGTCATCCTGCGCGGCGCCTGCGTCACGGTGATCGAGGGAAGCTTCGAGGTCTGAGCCGCAACCCCGTTCGCACTGAGCCTGTCGAAGTGCCGTTCTTTCTCTTGTTGAAGTATCCGCCGACCTAAGCCGCGAGCAACGCCGCCTCGGTCTCGGCGATCCACCCGCCGCCCAGCACGCGCTCACCGGCATAGAATACCGCCGCCTGCCCCGGTGCGACCCCATATTCGGGGGCATCGAACACCACCCGATCGCCCTCGAGCCGCGCGGCGACGGGCTTGGCCATCGATCGCACCTTGGCGGTCAGGGCCCCGCGATGGTCACCGCCCAGCCAGTTCATCGCCTCGATCCGCGCCGCCGCTACCGCCAGTGCAGCGCGCGGCCCCACCAGCACCCGCTTGGTCGCGGGGTCGAGCCGGACGACGTAGAGCGGCTCGGTCAACCCGCCGATCTCGAGCCCGCGCCGCTGGCCGACGGTATAGTTGACCAGCCCGCGATGCTGCCCGAGCACCCGCCCGTCGAGATGGACGATCTCGCCCACCGCCGCCGCCTGCGGGCGCAGCTTGCGCACCAGCGAGGCATAATCGCCATCGGGGACGAAGCAGATGTCCTGGCTGTCGGGCTTGCCCGCCACCCCCAGACCCATCTCGGCGGCCATCTCGCGCACCGCCGCCTTGGGCAGCCCGCCCAGCGGAAAGCGCAGGAAATCGAGCTGCGCGCTGGTGGTCGCGAACAGGAAATAGCTCTGGTCGCGCGCCGGATCGACCGCGCGGTGGAGTTCGGGGCCGTCCGCGCCGATCACCCGCTGAACGTAGTGGCCGGTCGCCAGCGCATCGGCGCCCAAGTCGCGCGCCATCTTGAAGAGATCGGTGAACTTGGGCCCCATGTTGCACTTCACGCAGGGGATCGGGGTGCGTCCGGCAAGATAGCTGTCGGCGAAATCGTCGATCACCTGTTCGCGGAACGACGATTCATGGTCGAACACATAATGCGCGATCCCCAGCCGGTCGCACACCGCGCGGGCATCGCGAATGTCGCGGCCCGCGCAGCAACTGCCCGCGCGCCCCACCGCCTCGCCATGGTCGTATAGCTGGAGCGTGACGCCGATCGTCTCGGCGCCCGAGCGCGCGGCGAGCGCCGCCACCACCGAGCTGTCGACCCCGCCCGACATGGCGACGACGATGCGCGGCGTGCGATTTTGGCCCGTGCCAAGCTGGAAATCGGCTTCGATCATCGGTCCGTCACATAAGGCGCGCGGTCCGTCGATGCAAAACGCGTCTTTACCAGCCCTTCAGTTATGGTCGCTACCCCGGCTGCATGATCGAGTTGCTGTCGTGGATCTGAGTTTCGCCCGGTTCGACCGTGGTACCATCGTCACCGCGGTGCCCGGAGGGCTGGCGGTGCTGCTGGCCGCAGCGGCCGGGCGGCAGGCGGGCAGCGTCACCGCTCGGTTGCAGGCGCGGCTGGCGTTGCAGCCGGTGACCGAAACCGCGCCGCTGCGATGCGACGCTGCATTCAACGCCGCTACGGCCGCGGCGCTGGCACGACGGACTGGCGGATGAAGACGATGTTTACCCTTGGATTTCAGCCGATCTTCAGAGGCACGGTGTATAGCATGATGAAATTGACGGGGGCCCCCGCCCCGATCGAGGTTACCCATGATTGAGAATCAGAAGATCCGCCCCGCCAAGGTGATCGGGCCGCTCGGCGAGCCGCTCACGCTCGACACGCTGCCGCCCCCCAGCACCACGCGCTGGGTCGTCCGCCGCAAGGCCGAAGTCGTCGCTGCGGTCAATGGCGGGCTGCTGACGGTCGATGAAGTGTGCGAACGCTATAATCTGACGGTCGAGGAATTCGCCAGCTGGCAGCGTGCGATCGATCGCTCGGGGATGCCGGGGCTGCGGGTGACGCGGATCCAGCATTATCGGTCGCTATACGAGCGCCAGACCAAATTCTGACTTTTTGCAAGTCTTGGGCACTCGTTTCAAAACGTTGCCGGAACATTCCGCCGCTTCACGAGTCATTACCTTCCGAACCGCCCGGCTGATTCCGGGCGCTAACAGAGGGAAGAATAACATGGTGGGTCTTATCGTATGGCTTATCGTCGGCGGCGTCGTCGGTTGGCTCGCAAGCATGGTGATGCGCACTGACGCGCAGCAGGGCGTGCTGTTGAACATCGTCGTCGGCATCGTCGGCGCGTTCATCGCCGGCCTGATCTTCGGCGGTGGTTCGATCAATCAGGCGATCACAATCACGACCTTCCTGACGTCGTTGGTCGGCGCGATCATCCTGCTCGCGATCGTCAACCTGGTACGTCGCGGCCGCGTTCGCTAATTCCTGCGAACCCAAGCCAAGCCGAAAAGGGCCGTCCCAGCGGGGCGGCCCTTTTTTATTGCGCGTCGGGTTTTTATTGCGCGTCGGCGCCGCGTTCGCTCAGCGAAGCGCGAAGCGGACGTTGAGCGTGATCTCCACTTCCTGCTCGCCCGGGGCGATCTTGGTGCGGACATCGGCTTCCATCCGCGCACTCTGCATCATCACCGGCATCGGCTGGGCGATCTGCCCGCTTTCGCTGATCGACACGATCCGATCGACGCGAAGCCCCGCCGCGCGAGCGTATAATTCGGCGCGGGTACGCGCGCGCTTCACGGCATCGGCGCGCGCTTCGTCCATCGCCGCATCGGGCTCGGCCAGCGTCAGATTGGGCCCGTCGATCTGGTTGGACCCCGCGCTCACCAGCGCGTCGAGGATCGTCCCGCTCCTGGCGATGTCGCGGAAGCGGACATTCACCCGGTTCGACGCCTGATAGCCGGTCAGGATCGGCGGCTGGTTCTCGCCATAGCGATATTGCGGGCTGAGCGAGATCGACGCGGTCTGAACGTCCCGATCGGCAACGCCGGCGCGCTTGAGTGCCGCAAGGACGCGCGCCATCGCGGTCGCGTTGGTGGTCATCGCCTCGCTTGCGGTCGCCGCCTGGGTGACCACCCCCGCGCCGATCGTCGCCAGATCGGGCACCCGCGTCGTGCGCCCCTCGGCCACGACATCGAGCAAGGTCACATCGGCAGGTACCGCAGTCGCGGCGGTGGTCTGTGCCGCGACGGGAAGCGCGCCCTGGGCAAGGATAGCAGCAGTAAGGGTGAGGAATCGCATCGAATTTTCTCCGCCTCGAAGTGAGTCGCGCTCCTCCAGTGCCACAGGATCGGCAACCTCGGCTGAACGAATTCCTCCCGCCTCTAGTCGATTCGCGCCCGTCACGAAAGCCGCCCGCAGGGCATGCGCATTCGCTTGCGGTATCGCCGCGGAACGGGCATTTCATCGGACTAGAAATCGGTGGCTTGAGGCCGGTGAGTTATTCCTGTAATACAGCGCGATTGCGACAGGTTGATCCCGGCGGGGGATCGGCCGGCCGAGCGTGCCAAGGGGTGGATGCATGAATTACGAAAGTTCGACGATCGAGAGTGACGGGCGGCTGCTGCCCGGCGAGGTCGTCGAGCCCAAGCGTCGGCGCTGGGTCATCGTTGCCGTGGTCGTGGCGATCCTGGTCGCGGCGGCGGCGTGGTTCTTCATGGCGCGCGGCGACGATGCGGCGGCGGCCAAGACCGCAGCCAGCGCAGCCGCCGACAAGGGCGGACAAATCCCCACCGTCACCGTCGCGGTGCCCGGGCGCCAGACGATCCGCACGATCCTGTCGGGCACCGGCTCGCTCGCCGCGCGGCGCGAGATGCCGATCGGCGTGGTGGGCGAAGGCGGCGTCGTCACCCGCGTGCTGGTCGAACCCGGCGATCTGGTGCGCGCGGGACAAGTGCTCGCCACGGTTGATCGCTCGGTGCAGACGCAGACCGCGCAGTCGCTCGCCGCGGGCGTCGAGGTCGCGCGTGCCGACGCGCGGATCGCGCAGTCCGAGCTCGATCGTGCAGCGCAGCTGGTCGCGCGCGGCTTCGTGTCGAAGGCCGATGTCGAGCGCCGCACCGCCACCCGCGACGCCGCACGCGCCCGCGTCAGCGTCGCCGAAGCGCAATTGGCCGAGGCGCGGGCCCGCAACCAGCGGCTCGACATCCGCGCGCCCGCCGCCGGGCTGGTTCTGGCGCGCGCGGTCGAACCCGGCCAGATCGTCAGCGGCGGCCAAGCGGTGCTGTTCCGCATCGCGATGAACGGCCAGATGGAAATGCGTGCGCAGATGAGTGAAAACGATCTTGCTCGGATTTCGGTCGGTGTACCCGCCGAGGTGACCCCGGTCGGGACCAACGTAACGGTGAAGGGCGAAGTCTGGCAGGTTTCGCCGGTGATCGACCCGCAGACCCGCCAGGGAATCGCGCGAATCGCGCTGCCCTTCAACCGCGCGCTTCGCCCCGGTGGGTTCGCGAGCGCGAGTATCGTTGCGGGGGCGGCGGTGGCGCCGCTGCTGCCCGAATCGGCGGTTTTGAGCGACACGCAGGGCAATTACGTGTATGTGCTCAACGACAAGCAGGAAGCTGTTCGGCGCGGCGTCACCGTGGGCGAAGTGTCCGATCGCGGGGTCTCGATCATGAGCGGGCTCGAAGGCAATGAACGCGTGGTGCTGACCGCCGGTGGCTTCCTGACGCCGGGGCAAAAGGTGAATCCGCAACTGACGACGCTCAAGCAATAGGCGAAAAGCTGCCATGAACTTCCGCAACATCTCGGCCTGGTCGATCCGCAACCCGGTTCCGTCGCTCGTCCTGTTCGTGGCGTTGACGCTGGCGGGGATCGTCAGTTTCATGCGGATGGACGTGAACCAGGACCCCGACATCGATTTCCCGATCGCGATCGTGGTCATCAGCCAGCCGGGCGCCGCGCCGACCGAGCTCGAAACGCAGGTCACCCAGCGCGTCGAGGCAGCGGTACGCAGCCTGCAGGGCATCGATCAGATCGAATCGAACGTCACCGAAGGCACGTCGCAGACGATCATCCAGCTCAACATTGGCACGCCGATCGATCGCGCGGTGCAGGATGTGCGCGAAGCGGTGAACCAGATTCGCGGCGACCTGCCCGAAGGTATTCTCGAGCCGCAGGTGTTCCGCGCCAACACCACCGACAACGACCTGGCGAGCTTCACCGCGGTCGCCCCCGATATGACGATCGAACAGCTCAGCTGGTATGTCGACAACACCGTCGCCAAGGAATTGCTGTCGGTGCCCGGCCTGTCGGCGGTCGATCGCATCGGCGGCGTCAATCGCGAGATTCGCGTCGTCCTCGATCCCACGCGGCTGCAATCGATGGGGCTGACCGCCAGCCAGGTGAATCAGGCGCTGCGCCAGGTGAACCTCAACGCCGCAGGCGGGCGCGCCGAGATCGCTGGCTCCGAACAATCGGTGCGCGTGATCGGCAACGCCCAGACCGCCTATGATCTGGGCCAGACGCAGATTCCGGTCGCGGGGCGCACCGTTCGCCTGTCGGACATCGCGCAGGTGCGCGACAGCATCGCCGAGCGCCGATCGAACGCCGAATATAACGACGCGCAGGTCGTCGCGTTCGACATCAAGCGCGCCAAGGGCGAATCCGACGTCGCGGTCTTCTATGGCGCGCAGGAAAAGCTGAAGGCACTCAACGAACGCAATTCGAAGGTGCGGTTCGAGCTGCTGTTCAACAACGTCAAATATGTCGAGGCGCAGTACGAAACCGCGATCACCGCGATGGTCGAGGGCGCGATCCTGGCCGTGATCGTCGTCTTCTTCTTCCTGCGCGACTGGCGCGCGACGATCATCTCGGCGCTGGCGATCCCGCTCTCGGCGATCCCCGCTTTCTGGTTCATGGACCTGATGGGGTTCACGCTGAACCAGATGACGCTGCTCGCGCTGAGCCTGGTCGCGGGCGTGCTGGTCGATGATGCGATCGTCGAGATCGAAAACATCGTGCGACACATGCGGATGGGCAAATCGGCCTATCAGGCATCGATCGACGCCGCCGACGAGATCGGCATGGCGGTGCTGGCGACGACGATGGCGATCGTCGCGGTGTTCCTGCCCGTTGGCATGATGCCGGGCATCTCGGGGCAGTTCTTCAAGAATTTCGGCCTCACCGTCGTCGCCGCGGTGCTCGTCAGCCTTGCGGTCGCACGGCTCATCACGCCGATGATCGCCGCCTATTTCCTGAAGTCGAAGGGCCATGCCGTCCATGGCGAAGGCTGGGTGATGGACCGCTATGTCGGGCTGCTGCGCTGGTCGCTCAACCGTGATCGGGCGGCGCGCGTTGCGGCAAAGGGTGGGTTCAACCGCTTCATCGCCCCGATCTTCGATCATCGTTTGTGGGTGATGGGGCTCGGCGCGCTGGCGATGGTGGCGACCGCGGCGCTGCTGATGGTGCTGCCGCAGACGTTCCAGCCGACGCAGGACCAGGACAATTCGACCGCGACGATCGAAATGGTCCCCGGCACCACGCTGGCGCAGACGCAAGCGGTAGTCGACCGCGTCAGCGATCTGCTGGCGGCGCAGCCCGCGGTCACCGACACCTATGCCCGCGCCTTCGTCGGCAACGGCCGCGTCACCGCGATCCTGGCCGAAGACAAGGAGATGACGAGCGTCGAGTTCGAGCGCAGCCTTGCGCCCGAACTCAACAAAATCCCCGACGCGCGCGTCGCGTTCCGCTCGCAAATGGGCTGGGGATCGAGCGGGCGCGACCTGTCGATCACGCTGGGCGGCGAAGACCCAGTGCTGCTCAACGAGACCGGCAACAAGATCATGGCCGAGATGGCGACGCTGCCGATGGTGGTCGCGCCGCGCGTGACCGGCGACATGCAGCGCCCCGAGATCACGATCCGCCCGCGCCTCGACCTGGCGGCGAGCCTCGGCGTGACGACGCAGGCATTGTCGAGCGCGATCCGGATCGCGACGCTCGGCGACATCGACCAGAACAGCGCACGCTTCTCGCTCAACGATCGCCAGATCCCGATCCGCGTCGCACTGAGCGAAGACGCGCGCGAGAAATTGTCGACGATCGAAAATCTGCCGGTACCCACCAACAGCGGCGGGTCGGTTCCCTTGCGCGTCGTCGCCGATATCGGCTTCGGCGCGGGCCCGACGCGGATCGACCGGATCAACCAGCAGCGCCGGCTGATGATCGGCGCCGATCTCGCGCCGGGCGTCGTCTCGGGCGAGGCGATGAAGGCAATCGACGCGCTGCCGACGATGCAGAACCTGCCGATCGGCGTGAACCGGCTGACGCTGGGCCAGGCCAAGTGGCAGGGCGAGATGATCAACAACTTCATCGTTGCGGTCATTTCGGGGATCTTGCTGGTCTTCGCGGTGCTGGTGCTGCTCTACAAGCGGATCATGCCGCCCTTCGTGAACATGGGGTCGCTGCTGCTCGCGCCGCTAGGCGGGCTGCTCGCACTGTGGCTTACCGGCAACCCGATCTCGATGCCGGTCTATATCGGGCTGCTGATGCTGCTTGGGATCGTCGCCAAGAACTCGATCCTGCTGATCGATTTCGCGCTCGAGGAAATGGAGCATGGCGTCGACAAGTTCACCGCGATCGTCGACGCCGGGCACAAGCGCGCCCAGCCGATCGTGATGACCACCGTCGCGATGGTCGCGGGCATGGTGCCCACCGCCTTGTCGCTGTCTGGCGACGGATCGTGGCGTGCGCCGATGGGAATCACCGTGATCGGCGGGCTGATCGTCTCGACGATCCTCACGCTCGTGATCGTGCCTGCCAGCTTCAGCCTTGCGGTCGGTATCGAACGCTGGATCGGGCCGCGGCTGTCGAAGCGGCTGCTCACCTATCGCCCCGGCGATGGCGATCCCGTCGGCCCCGCGCTCGACCACACCCCCGGCGGGCGGATTCCTTATCGGCCGGGCCAGGGCGGACCGGGCACCCAGCCCGCCGAGTGAACCTTCGCCCCGCTGGGGGATTATGTGCGCAATGAGCTTGCGCACACCCGGCATCCGATTGGGCGATATTCCCCCGCCCGCTTTGCTGCGGATGCGCCGCGTCGCGACCGGGCTGCTGGTGGCGATGGCGGGCCTGTTCCTGGTCGCGCGCTTCAATGCGGGCGGCCACCCCGCCTGGGGGTATGTCCAGGCGTTCGCCGAGGCGGCGATGGTCGGCGGGCTGGCCGACTGGTTCGCGGTCACCGCGCTATTCCGTCACCCGCTGGGGCTGCCGATCCCGCACACTGCGATCGTTCCGCGCAACAAGGACCGGATCGGCGACACGCTGGCGGTGTTCCTCAAGGACAATTTCCTCATTCCCCGCGTCGTCGCGCAGCGGATGCGCGGCATCGATGTCGCCGGCGCGGCGGGGCGCTGGCTGACCGAGGGGAACGCCACCGCCGCGGGCGGGCGAATGCGCTATGGCGCCGCACGGCTGGCGGCGAACATCCTCGAATCGCTCGATCAGGAACGGCTGGGCGGGATGGTCCGCGGCGCGCTGTCGGGGCAGTTGCGCCGGCTCGACGTCGCGCCGTTGCTCGGCCAGGCGCTGGAAGCGGCGATCGCCGATGGCCGGCACGGTCCGCTGATGGACGGCACGATCCGCTGGGCCGCGCGGATCCTCGAATCGAACCAGCATCTGATCCGCGCGATGGTGCACGAACGCGCGGGCGCGGTGCTGCGCTGGACCGGGCTCGACGAGACGCTGGCCAATAAGATCATCGACGGCTTGGAAAAGCTGATCCACGCGATGGCCGACGACCCCGACCACCCCTTGCGCGCCAAGGCCGAGGAAGGCCTGGCGCAGCTAGCCCACGACCTGCAGCATGATCCGGCGACGCAGGCCAAGGTCGCGCGGTTCAAGGACGAGATGCTCGACAACCCCGCGCTCGGCAATTGGTGGCAGGGGGTGTGGGAAACGATGCGCGCCGGCCTGCTGCGAATGGCGCGCGATCCCGACGCGATGATGGCGGGCCGGCTGGGCGAGGCGCTGCGCCAGCTCGGCACCACGCTGCAATCCGACCCGGTGCTCGCCGCGACGATCAACCGCTTCGCGCGCCGCGCCGTGGTGGGTGCGGCATCGGATTATGGCGACGCGATCGTCCGGCTGGTGAGCGACACCGTCCGCGGCTGGGACGCAGCGACGATCACCGGGCGCCTCGAAAACGCGGTCGGCCGCGACCTGCAATATATCCGGATCAACGGCACGCTGGTGGGCGGCATCGTCGGCCTCGCGATCCACGCGATCGATGGCTGGCTGTAATTCCGATCGCTTTGAACCAAGCGCCTTTACCGCCAGTCGAGTACTTCCCACCCCTCGCGCGCCGCCAGTGCCGTGAGCGGCGCATGGGCATTCACCGCGAATGCTTCGTCGGCCCAGCGCAGCGCGGGGGCGTCGGACACGTGATCGCTGTAGAACCGTATCTGTGCCTGTGCGCGAGCGATCCCCTCGCGCGCCATCCACGCCTCGATCATCGCCAGCTTGGCGGGGCCATAGCAATTGTCCCCCGCCACCCCGCTCAGCACGTCCCCCGCAGCATTGCGCCGGACCTCGGTCGCGACCACCGCGTCGAAGCCAAGGCGGGCCGCGATCGCCTCGGCATAATAGCGATACGACGCGGTCGCGAGCACCAGCCGATAGCCCGCGGCGCGATCGGCGGCGATCTGCGCGCGCGCCGCCGCCAACACCTCGTCGCGGTCGATCGCCTCGGCGAACGCCGCGGTCAGCCGCGCAAGGTCCTGCTCGCTCAGCCGCGGCCCCAGCATCAGCCGCTGCGTTGCGTGCTTGAGCCGCGATCGGTCGATCAGCTTCAGCGGATGCCCCAGCGCCAACAGCCCCGCGACGGGCAACAGCGCCAGCCGCCAGCGCGCATGACTAGCCGCCCCCGCGACCAGGAAGCGCGTCCAGGTCGCGCGCCGGGTGACCGTCTTGTCCATGTCGTAGATCGCAAGCCGCATCATCCGATGCGCCATGCCGCCTATAACCTTGCCGATCCATCTCAAATCGACGATGGAGGCAGGCGATGAAGCGAATGGCCGACTTTGCCCGCGACGGCGCCGATGGCGACACCATCCGTATGCAGGGCGATCTGTCGCTGGCGCAGCTGGGCGACCTGCCCGACCGGCTCGAGCAGGTCGATAGCGGGGTGACCCGGATCGATCTTAGCGGCGTCGATCGGATCGACACCGTCGGCGCCTGGGTCGTCCACCGGTTCGCGCGCGATCGCAATGCCGAGATCGTCGGGCTGGGCGAAGATAGCGGCAAGCTGATGGAGCAGGTGCAAGCCGCCGATCAGCCGATGGCGGTTTCCGGCAAGCCGATGCGCTCGGGCTTGCGCGTTCTCGACGAGATCGGCGCGGCTACCGCGCAGGCGGGGCGCACGATGCTCGGCCTGCTGGGATTCATGGGCGCCACCGTTATCGCCTTTGCCAACGTCATCCGTCATCCGCGCCGGTTCCGCTTCAACGCGGTCGTTCACCGCTTCGAAGTCGTCGGGGTGTCGGCGCTCGGCATCGTCGGCTTGATGAGCTTCCTGATCGGCATCGTCATCGCGCAGCAGGGTGCGGTGCAGCTGCGCCAGTTCGGCGCCGAGGTATTCACGATCAACCTGATTGGCCGGCTCACCTTCCGCGAGCTCGGCGTGCTGATGACCGCGATCATGGTCGCGGGCCGATCGGGTTCGGCCTTCGCCGCGCAGATCGGCACGATGAAGCTGACCGAAGAGATCGACGCGATGCGCACGATCGGCGTGTCGCCGATGGAGGCGCTGGTCGTCCCGCGGGTGCTTGCGGCGATCCTGCTGATGCCGCTGCTAGGCTTCTACGCATCGATCGTCGCGATCATCGGCGGCGGTTTGCTCAGCTGGGCGACGCTCGACATCCCGCCGATCACCTTCATCCAGCGCATCCGCGAAGTCGTGCCGATCACCGATCTCTATGTCGGGCTGGTCAAGGCGCCGGTCTTCGGCGCGATCATCGCGATGTCGGGCTGTTTCCAGGGCATGTTGGTCGAAAACGACGCCGAGCAGGTCGGGCTGCGCACCACCTCGGCGGTGGTCCAGGCGATCTTCCTCGTGATCGTGCTCGACGCGTTCTTCGCGATCTTCTTCACCTGGATCGGGTGGATATGAACGAGCTTCGTTCCGACCAGACCGCCAGCGCTGCAGACACGCGCGAGGGCGACCCCATCATCTGCGTACGCGGACTCAAGAACGCGTTCGGCGAACAGGTCGTCCACGAAAATCTCGACCTCGACGTGCGCCGCGGCGAGATCATCGGCGTGGTCGGCGGGTCGGGCACCGGCAAGTCGGTGCTGATGCGTTCGATCATCGGGCTGCAGCACCCGGTCGAGGGCCAGATCGAAGTCTTCGGCGAAACCACGCTCGACCGCGAAGAGACCGAGGCGGTCGAGATTCGCAAGCGCTGGGGCGTGCTGTTCCAGGGCGGCGCGCTGTTTTCGACGCTCACAGTGTCCGAAAACGTCCAGGTGCCGATCAAGGAATTCTATCCTCGGATCGATCGCACGCTGCTCGCCGAAATCGCATCGTACAAGGTGGTGATGACCGGGCTGTCGGCCGATGCCGGCCCCAAATATCCCTCCGAGCTGTCGGGCGGCATGAAGAAGCGCGCAGGGCTTGCCCGCGCGCTCGCGCTCGATCCCGAATTGCTGTTCCTCGACGAGCCCACCGCGGGGCTCGACCCGATCGGCGCCGCGGCGTTCGACGAACTCACCAAATCGCTCCAGCGCACCCTGGGGCTCACCGTATTCCTGATCACCCATGACCTCGACACGCTGTACGCGATCTGCGACCGCGTTGCGGTGCTGGCCGACAAGAAGGTCATCGCCGTGGGCACGATCCCCGAGCTGCTGGCGCTGGACCACCCTTGGATTCAGGAATATTTCAACGGGCCGCGCGGACGCGCAGCGGTCGACAGCGCCGAGCGGGCCGACCGCAAAGCGAGCATGAGGTAAGGCATGGAAACCCGATCGAACCACGTCCTCGTCGGCGCCGTCGTGCTGATCCTGCTGCTGATGCTGGCGCTCTTCACCGTTTGGCTCGCGCAACTGAGCGGCGGAGACGAGAAGGAGTATGACATCTTCTTCAAACAGGCCGTCGATGGCGTGAACAAGGGTTCGCCGGTCGCCTTTTCGGGCGTTCCCTCGGGCCAGGTCACCGACATCGCGCTATATGTGCCCGATCCGCAGTTCGTGCGCGTCCGCATCCGGGTGAACAGCGACGTGCCGATCCTCGAGGGCACCACCGCGACGATCCAGGGCGTCGGCTTCACCGGCGTCAGCCAAGTCGCACTCGATGGTTCGGTCAAGGGCGCACCGCCGCTTGCGTGCCCCAGCGAGGGAGCCTCGGCCGATTGCCCGTTCGGCGTGCCGACGATCCCTACCAAGCGCGGCGGGCTCGGCGCGATCCTGAACACCGCGCCGCTGCTTCTAGAGCGCATCTCGACGCTGACCGAGCGGCTGACCGAGCTGTTGTCCGATCGCAACCAGGAATCGATCGCGGGCATCCTCGAAAACACCAATCGCCTGTCCGATGCGCTGGCCGATCGCGGCCCCGAGATCGCCGCGACGCTTGCCGAGACGCAGATGGCGATCCGCCGCGCCGGGGTTGCCGCCGAACAGATCGGCCAGCTCGCCGCGACCACCAATACCGTGCTCGCCGAGGATATCCGCCCAGTGATGGCGAACCTCAACAAGACGATCCTCAGTGCGCAACGTAGCGCGGAATCGCTCGACGCAGCGATCGGCGATGCGCGGCCGGGGCTGCAGGCATTTTCGAAGCAGACCATTCCCGAAGTCGGCCAGCTGGTGTCGGACCTTCGCCAGATGACCGAAGCGCTTTCCGAGGTCGCCGAAAAGGTGAACCGCGGCGGTGCGGGCTCGCTGGTCGGCTCGCCCAAGCTGCCCGATTATGAACCCAAGTGATGCATTTCGTGAGGCACCGGCCATGAAGACGCTCGCAATCCTCCTCGCCGCGCTGCCGCTGTCGGCATGCATCAGCTTCGGCGCCGAACCGCCGCCCTCGCTGCTGACGCTTACCAGCGCGGCGGCGGTGCCGGTCGGCCAGACGCAAAGCTCGGGTGCCGCCCAGACGATCACGATCAGCGTGCCTTCGACGCCGCAGGAATTGTCGGTAGCGCGGGTGCCGGTGCGCTCGACCGACACCTCGATCGCCTATGTGAAGGACGCGCAATGGGTCGAGCCCCCTGCGCGGCTGTTCGCGCGGCTGCTGGCCGACACCATGACCACGCGCACCGGTCGCGTCGTGCTGTCGGGCCGCCAGTCGAACGTCGATCCGGGCGCCTTGCTGTCGGGCGAATTGCGCAGCTTCGGTTTCGAGGCGGCGACCAGCGAAGCGGTCGTCACCTATGACGGCGCGTTGTTGCGCAAGGACGCGACCGCCTTCGAGAAGCGCCGCTTCGAGGCGCGTGTGCCGGTGACCGCGATCGACGCCGCCAATGCCGGGGTAGCGCTGAACCAGGCGGCGAACCAGGTTGCCGCCGAAGTGGCTGACTGGGTGGGGCGCTGAGCGGCTAGCGCCAGGCGAGTCGAGGGGTTAGCGCGCCACCCTATCCCCGTTCGGGCTGCGCTTGTCGAAGCACCGTCCTTCTTGGACCGAGCGCAGGACGAACGGTGGAGGTGTCCTCACCCCGCCCGCCGCACCTGCACCGGCAAGTCGCACACCGCCGCCCCCACCGCCACCGTCGGTGACGCGGGCACCTCGCGCGAGCGGACATAGGCCGCAAAGCGCACATTATCCGCCGCGCGATATTCGAACTTCGGCCGCGCTGCCTCGGGCAGGTCGCTCGCCAGCCGGACTGACACGATCGGCGTCCGCTCGGCCGGATCGGCATAGACGCCCAGCGGCGCGTCGCTGCGCTTGAGCGACGACAGATGCTGCATCCCCTCGACGATCCGCCCGACCACGGTGTAGTTCCGGTCGAGCCGCCGCGCCGACTGGCCGATCGGCGTGAACAGCTCGGCGCCGCTGCCGGTATTGGGCAGCGCATCACGCGCGACGCCGACCGATCCGTAGCAATGCGTCAGCCACGCCGCCTTGCCGTCGGTCGCGATCGGCCAGCCATCGGCGGTGAAGCCCGACGCGGTCGAATAACCATCGGACCGCGCCATACGCTGCGCGGCGTCGAACCCCGCAATCTCGAACTCGGGGGCGGGCGATGCGGCCACGCCGGCGGGCAACGGCTTCTTCTCGGTCGCATCGCCCCATTGCGCGACCCAGTTTTCCTGGACGCGATAGACGCTCTCGCCGTCCCACCAGCCGGCCTTCGCCAGCGTGCGGATATTGGCGACGTGCGCCGGTGCAAACCGCGCCGCGAGCCGGACCACCACGGTACGGCCGTCTCCCAGCGTCATCACCAGCAATTCATCCGCCGGAACCGGCCGCCAATCAGCGGGCAACGCATCGCCGGGCAGCGGCGCGGGTGGCGTTTGCAGGGCGAGCGCAGCGAGTGCGAAGGCGTAAATCGGCATGGGTGCCAAGGTGGCACGCCGGCGCATCGGTACGCAATGCCGACATGGTTGCGGGAACCTTGCGACTGCCGCAATGTTAGCGTAGTCGGCCTCCTCTGCACCAAGGGTATGCGGAGCGGTGGCCGAGTGGTCGAAGGCGCTCGCCTGGAAAGTGAGTATGGGTCAAAAGCCCATCGTGGGTTCGAATCCCACCCGCTCCGCCACCCCGATTGTCCCCGGCCCCGCGCCGGCAAGCGCGAGCAGAGTATCTATTGTTGCAACAATCACCCCAGCCCACGACCGACAATCTTGCCATCCTCGACATACTCGGACGCGCGGGCGCTGCGCTGTTCGCCGATTTCGACAGCGAGCGGATCGTCCAGCAGGTCACCGATTCGAGCCGCGAGCTAACCGGCGCGCGCTATGCCGCCTATTTCCACAATCTGGTCGACGAAAGTAGCGGGCGGCTGGCGCTCTACACCCTGTCTGGCGCACGCACGGAAGATTTCGAAGGGTTCGGCCACCCGCGCGCGACGCAGATCTTCGCGCCGACCTTCGACAATCGCGTGGTGCGTGCCGACGATGTGCTCGCCGATCCGCGCTATGGCCATAACGCTCCGCATCACGGCCTGCCCGCGGGGCATCTGCCGGTGCGCAGCTATCTCGCGGTGCCGGTGGTCGGGCGTTCGGGCGCGGTGCTGGGCGGCATCCTGCTCGGCCATCCCGAACCCGGCCGCTTCGGCGAGCATGAAGAGCGGCTGATCGTCGGGCTTGCGGGGCAAGCAGCGATCGCGATCGACAATGCCCGGTTGTTCGAAGCCGCGCAGCGCGAGCTCGCTGATCGCCGCCGGGTCGAAGCCGCGCTCGCCGCCAGCGAAATGCGGATGGAGGCGATCGCCAATTCGATCGACCAGATGATCTGGACGACCTTGCCCGACGGTTTCCACGATTATTACAATGCGCGCTGGTACGAATATACCGGGGTGCCCGCGGGATCGACCGATGGGGACGGCTGGCAGGCAATCTTCCATCCGGACGACCAGGAGCAAGCCGGTACGCGCTGGCGCCATAGCCTTGCTACCGGCGATCCTTATGAAATCGAATATCGCCTGCGCCACCATAGCGGCGACTATCGCTGGGTACTCGGGCGCGCGCAGTGCATGCGCGACGGCGACGGCAACATCACCCGCTGGTTCGGCACCTGCACCGACATTCACGAGCTGAAGATCGCCCGCGACCAATTGCGCGACTTCAACGAGACGCTCGAAGCCCGCGTCCAGGCGCGTACCGAGGAACTGATGCTGGCGCAGGAAGCGCTGCGCCAGGCGCAGAAGATGGAAGCGGTCGGCCAGCTGACCGGCGGCATCGCGCACGACTTCAACAATCTGCTGACGATCGTCACCGGCAATATCGGCATCACCCAGCGCGCTATCGCCGCCGCCGGGGTCAATGATCCGCGCGCCAGCCGTGCGCTCGACGGGGCGATGAAGGGTGCCGAGCGCGCCGCCGCGCTCACCCAGCGCCTGCTCGCCTTTTCGCGGCGCCAGCCGCTTGCCCCCAAGCCGATCGATGTCGACCGGCTGATCACGTCGATGGCGGACCTGCTCAACCGCGCGCTCGGCGAGACCGTTGCCCTCGAAACCGTCACGACCCCCGGGCTGTGGCGCACCGAGGCCGATCCGCACCAGCTCGAAAGCGCGATCCTCAACCTCGCCGTCAATGCGCGCGACGCGATGCCCGATGGCGGTAAGCTGACGATCGAGACCGCCAACGCCAATCTCGACGAACCCTATACCGCGCTCCATGCCGAGGTAGCGCCTGGCAGCTATGTGATGGTGTGCGTCACCGACACCGGTTGCGGCATGACCCCCGACCAGGTCCAGCGCGCGTTCGAACCCTTCTTCACCACCAAGGAAGTCGGCAAGGGCACCGGGCTGGGGCTGTCGATGGTCTATGGCTTCGTCAAGCAATCGGGCGGCCATGTGAAGATCTATTCGGAGGTCGGCGAGGGCACGACGATCAAGCTGTATTTGCCGCGGCTGCTGCGCGACGTGACGATCGAGCCCGAGCCGGTACTCGCGACGGGGCTCGAGCCGAGCGTCCGGCGCGAGACGGTGCTGGTGTGCGAGGACGACGATGATGTCCGCGCCTATACCGTCGAATGCCTGCGCGAGCTCGGCTATCGCGTGCTCGAGGCGCATGACGGCCCCTCGGCGATCCGGCTGCTCGAACGCCAGGACGTGCCCGTCGACCTGCTCTTCACCGACGTAGTGATGCCCGGCATGTCGGGGCGCGAAGTCGCCGAGGCGGCGCAGGCAATCCAGCACGACCTGCGCGTGCTCTATACCTCGGGCTATACCCGCAACGCGATCGTCCATGGCGGGCGGCTCGATCCCGGTGTCGAGATGATCGGCAAGCCGTTCAGCTTCGAAACGCTCGCGCGGACGGTGCGCAACGTGCTCGATCGGGGGCGCAGCGAGCGCGTGCTGGTGGTCGAGGGCGACGACCAGGTGCGCGGCCTAGCGGTCGAGGCGCTGGCGAGTTCGGGGGTGCCGTCCGAAGGCGCGGCGACCGCGGGCGAAGCGCTCGGCAAGGTGCGCGCGGCACGCGGCGACTATGCTTTTGTCGTCATCGATGCCGAGCTAGCCGAGGCGCTGGTCGCCGAACTGCGCGCGCAGCATCGTTGCCTGGCGATCCTCGTCGCCTCCGATGGCCCCGACCCCGCTTTGGTCGAACGCTACGCCGACGACCGCTGCGTCGCGATCATCGAGAAGCCCTACACCGCCGCGCGGTTGCGCGAGGCGAATGCTGCGCTGGCGGCGCGGTGATGCAGGCATGCTCCTGAATTCCGTTCGTCCTGAGTAGGGACTGAGCGAAGGCGAAGGCCCGTATCGAAGGACCTGCCCCAAACGGGCCGGTGCTTCGATACGCCGCTTCGACAAGCTCAGCGGCTACTCAGCACGAACGGGGGCTGGGATTACCCCGAACCCCCGCGCGATCACCGTCTCGCTCGCCACGTGCCCACCAAACGCCGCCACGATCACCGCAAGCGCCGCCTGCGGATCGCAGCGCCGCCCGCACAGGAAGATGTCGATCGCGGCATAGCGATGTTCGGGCCAGCTATGGATCGAGATGTGCGATTCGGCGAGCAGCGCCACCCCGGTCACCCCCTGCCCCGGCCCGAAGGCGTGGAGCCGAACGTCGAGCACCGTTGCCCCCGCCGCCGCGGCGCCGTCGCGCAGGGCACGCTCGACCAGCGCCAAGTCGTCGAGCCCGCTGCAATCGTGGAGGTCTGCAATCAGATGGCGGCCGTCATAGGGGGGGATCATGTCAGGGCCTCATGCGCGTAGCCGATCCGCGCCATCGCCGCCTCGGCAGCGCGGGTGCCGTGATAGTGCGCTTCCTCGAAGATCGACAGCCCCGACAGGTCGCTATGCGCAAGGTAGAGCGGCGGCTCGGGCGCGAACGTCTTTGCCGCGCCCCAGACATAGCCCGGCACCGGACGCGCCATCGCATGCCCCCAGCGCCATAATTCGATCCCGGTGATCGCATCGGCCATGTCGGGATGCATCGCCAGCAGATCGTCGCGCACGATCCGCTTCCATTCATCGGCGGGCCGTTCGAGCAGCAGGCGGCGGCCATTGGCGGGCGTCATGTCCGACAGCGGCAGATACCAGGTCAGCACGCTCTCGGCGCCCAGCGCACGCGACTGGTGGGTGGCGACGACATAGCCCAGCGAATTGCTGGTGGTCGACACATTGTCCCAGGCGAGCGGCACCCCCGCGCCGCCAGGAAGCCGCGACACGCTGATGTTGGCGACGAGCCACGGGGCATAGCTGCACGCAGCCGTATCGGGCAGTCCGGCGCAAATTCGTTTGGCAACGAACAACGGCATCGCGGCGATCACCGCTGCCGCCCGCGTGCGGTGGGTGACGCCTTCACTGACGTCGAAATGATCGACATGGAAAGACCCATCGCCTTGCCGCTCGATCGCATGGACGATCCGCCCGGTCGCGATGTTGGCAGGGAACGCGGCCGCCATCGCCTGGGTCAGGCGGCCATTGCCCCCCGGCCAGGTCAGCACATTGTCCCCGACATCGCCCGCCGCAGCACCGCGCCGCCCCGCGAAATAATGGATGCCCGCCCAGGCCGACACCTGCTCGGGCTCGGTCCCATAATCGTCGCGCGTTGCATAGCGGACATGCGCGCGCAGCACCGGCGAGCGATAGCCACGCTCGTCTAGCCACTGACCGAAGCCGATCCGGTCGAGCGAGCGCCATTGCGCATCGCCCGAACTATAGGCGATCGGGGTCGCGAAGGCGGGCCGTCCGTCGCTGCCGGTCGCCGCCGAAAACGCGGCCATCTCGGCACCGAAGCGCGCAAGCTGGCGTTGATCTTCGGGCGTCAGTCCGGTGGTGGGCACCAGCCCCTCATGCCAGCGCCCGCGCCAGAACAGCCGCTCCTGCAGATCGGCGCACAATTGCTGCGGGTCATAGACGGGCAACCCGTCCTGCTCGCCAGTGATGATCCCCAGCCGGGTCAGCAGCTTGCGCAGTGCGCGTGCCTCGGCATTGGCGATCGGCAGGTAATGCGCGCCCAGAGGATAGGCCGACACCCGATTGCTCCCCGACCGCGCATTGCCGCCCGCGACGTCCTCGAGCTCGAGCAGCCGGAAATCGCGATAGCCTGCCTCGTTGAGCGCCCATCCCGCCGCCAGCCCGGCGACCCCGCCGCCAGCGATGACGATTCCTGCCTCGTCGAACCGCGTGGGCGCGGGAAAACCCCCTTTGCGCAACCGATGCCCGCGTTCGAGATCGGCCCCCAGCAGCGCCCCCTGCGGCAAGGGTGCCTCGCGAAACGCATAGGCAGCCCCCGCCCCCGCTGCGGCGACCGCGCCCGCCCCCACGCCCAGAAAGGTGCGCCGGTCAGCCTTCATAGCGGCTCCACGCGGAATCAAACTCGCGCACCAGCACCTGGTTGTCGAGCCGGTTCACTTGCGTAGGGCGACGCGCCATGTCGGGCGGGAATTGGTATAGCTGCCGCTCGACCGCGGGCGTCAGGAACCGCCCGGTCGGAAAACGCGCTTCGATCGGGATCGGACTGTTGGCGGCGAGCAGGAAGCCCCATTCGCCAAAGCTCGGCACATAGGCGTGATAGCCGCGCGTCACGAACCCTGCCGCCTCGAGCGTCGTCGCGACGGTCCAATAGGCGTTGGGGGCGATCAACGGCGAGGTGCTCTGCACCACCATCATCGCGCCGGGAGCGAGCAGCCGGCGGACCTGATTGTAGAAGCTTTCGGTATAGAGCTTGCCCACCGAATAATCGACCGGATCGGGGAAATCGACGATGATCGCGTCATAGCGATCGGTCGCCTCGCGCACCCAGCGAAAGCCGTCGTCGTTGATCACGGTCATGCGCGGATCGGACAGCGACCCCTGGTTCATCCGCGCGAGCGTGCCGGTGTCGCGAAACAGCCCGGTCATCGCGCCGTCGAGATCGACCAACGTCACCTTCTCGACACTGGGATAGCGAAACACTTCGCGCGCCGCCAGGCCATCGCCGCCGCCAAGGATCAGCACGTTGCGCGGATTGCTGACGCGGCCGAGCGCGGGATGCACCAGCGCCTCGTGATAGCGATATTCGTCGCGCGACGAGAATTGCAGATTGCCGTTGAGGTACAGCCGCAGATCATCGTCGCGGCGGGTGAGCACGATCCGCTGGAACCGGCTCGACTTGGCGTAGATGATCGGCTCGCCATAGCCCGCAACCTCGCCCATCCGCTGCAACCGATCGGAGGCGAAGAACCCCGCCGCCAGCGCCGCCAGAATCACCACCGCCGCCACCTTTTCGCCGCGCAGTCCGCTGGCGCGCGGGAGCGCGAACAGCACCGCGAGCGCGACCGCTGCATTGGCGAAGCCGAACAGGAAGCCGGTGCGGATCATCCCCAGATGCGGCATCAGGACCAGGGGGAAGAGCAGCGAGGCGAACAGCGCGCCGACATAGTCGAAGGTGAGGACGCTGGAGACGACTTCGCGAAAGTCGAAATCCTTGAGGATGCGGATCAACAGCGGGATTTCGAGCCCGACCAGGAAGCCGATCGCGAGCACGATGCCATACAGGGTGATGCGGAAATGATCGATCAGCGGGAACAGCAGGAACAACGCCGCCGCCGAACAGCCGCCGATGATCGCGATCAGCAATTCGACGCGGACGAACAGCCGCAACTCGCCGTGCTTCACATAGCGCGAGCACCAGCTGCCGATCCCCATCGCGAACAAATAGCTGCCGATGACGGTCGAGAATTGGGTGACGCTGTCGCCCAGCAGATAGCTGGCGATCGTGCTGGCGAGCAGTTCGTAGATCAGCCCGCAGGTCGCAACGACGAAGGCCGAGACCAATAACGCCCCCGCCGGTGCCGTCAGCTTGGCGCGCGGCGTGGCGGGGTCCGAATCAGCCATGAATTGCCGCAGCAATGATCAGCGCGAGCCCCAGCGCCATCGCCGCGGTGACGATCGCGACGCCGATGTTGCGCTGGTCGTGGATCTCGTTCCACAACTTGCCCGGGGTCAGCTTGTCGAGCACCCAGAAGCCCACCGCGAAGACGATCATGCCGATGCCGGCATAGAGCAGGGTGTTGAGCAGGACGGGGAGTGTCGTGACCATGTGTCGTGTCCCTTATTTATGCGTGGGAATGAAGATGATGCCGCCACCGCCGCCGGTGCGCGTCCCCTGCACCGGGCGGCTGGCATCGGCAAAGGGCGACCAGGCGTAGTTGGTCGCGAACAGGAACGCGGCGGCGATTCCGGCGCACCACAGGCCATAGAACAGGATACCGCTGCGCATCAGTCTTCCTCATCGCTAAGCACGGGGGCGAAATCGCTTTCGCCGGTGCGTGTCGATTCGAACGCGGCGTGGCGGATCAGGCCGATCAGCAGCGGGATCGCGATCAGGAACAGCGCCAGGACCAGCACGCCGCCCTGGAACCGGGTGGTTCGCACCTCGATCTGCAGTTGCGGCGGCTCGCCACCGTCGCGGCGCCAATCGGGCGCTGCCGGCTGCGGCGCCGCCGCACCACCGCCGCCGAAGAAATCACCGGGGTTCGATCCGCCATTGAGCGGCGCGGTCGGATCGACCCAGACATTGCCGCGATACGACACGATCAGGTCATAGGTGCCCGCGGGCACCGCGGCGAAGCTGGCGCCGGTGCTGCGCGACCCCTCGCTCCAGCTGCCATCGGTATCGCGCCCCGAATAGGCTTCGGCCGCTTTCGACGCGGTATAGGCCTTCTGGTCGGCGCGGCTGACCAACGCGTAGTTGATATCGACCCAGCCGTTCGACAGCGCGGGCACCCGCGTCTCGATCTTCACCCCCTGGCGCGCGCGCGCCAGCGTGAAGGGGCCGAGCGTCGCTTCCTGCTCGCTGCCGTCGGCGGCGATCGGCGCGGTGCCGGTGAATACCGTGCCCCCGCCGCCGCTGAAGATCGCCACCCCCAGCAGCACCGCGATGGCGAGCAGCGCGACGACCAGCCCTTGCTTGAGCCAGCCGACATGCGGCGAAGGCTGGTGCGGCAGCGGCGGCGAAGGCTTGGGGTTGGCGGTGACCCCGAACGCCTTCATTTCCTTGGGATCGAGCAGCTCGGACAGCGACCAGCTGACTTCGCGGTCGTCGGCCTCACGCGACAGCATGAAGCCCGGCCGGACCCAATCGTCGGTGCGGACGGTCTCGCCGCGCTTCACCCGCCAATAAAATTCGCCGACGACATAATCGACCTGCGCGGTGCCGTCGGCGAAGAAGGGCTTGTAGCGCTTGCCGTCGAGCGTGATCCCGCCGTCATGCCCGGGCACCACGGTGAGCAGCTCGCCGAAGCTCCAGCCGCCGCGATTGGCGATCAGCCAGCGATAACCGTGATAGGGGTTGAAGAGGAGATATTCCTCCCAGCCATATTGGCCGCGCTCGCTGCGCGCGAGATAGCCGATCGCCTCCCATTCGACCCCGCGCAGCGTGCCACGCGTGCCCAGCGGTATCTCGAGCCGCGCCGCCGCCTCGTGATATTGCGTGACCAGCTTCACGTCTGGCTGCGACACGTCGAGGATGCTCGAACAATATTGGCACGCGATCGTCACGGTATAGCCCGCGGCGCGCACCGCGAGCGTACCGCCGCACGACGGACAGCTCAGCGCCTTGGCGGCGGGGGCGGGCGGGGCGGCGTCAGCCATTCGCCGGGATCGCCCAGCCATCGATCGCGCGCAACCCCGCCGGCTGCAGCTCGGCGAGCGTCACGTAGCGCCCGTCATAGAAATGCGCCTCGTCGCCATCGCGCTGCATGTTGGCGACGCGTCCCGAAGTCGTGCGGAAATCGACCGAATAGATCCGCCATCCCGGCGGCGCGGTGAAGGGCAGTTCGCCCTCGGCCGCGATGCATTCGACCTCGCGCGCGTCGGCGACCGTCAGCATGTCGTCGTCGAGCTTTATCCGGTCGCCGATCGGCGCGTCGGCACCGCGCTGGATCGCCATCAACACCGGCGACTGGACCCTGGGCATCGGCCGTTCGAAGGTCATCATGAACTGCCCCATCGCCTCACCCAGCCAGCCAAAGCCGCTGTCGCCGAACAGGCACAGCCATTCGTTCCACGATCCGTCGGTCCACGACCAGCGCACGCGACCGACGATCTCGAACGGCTTGCCATCGAAGCGCCCGCGCGTACCGATCTGCAACGGACTGACATCGAACGGCAACGCCGCCTGCACCCCCACGATCGCCACGCCCGCATCGCTGCGCACCAGCATCGACCGGCAATGGTCGCACACGCGATCGGGCAGCCCCGCCGAGCGGAAGGTGACCGGGGCGCCGCAATTGGGACAATCGATGGTCAGCATGGATTTTCCAATAGGCTCGCCGGCCGCCACTCAACCCGTTCATGCTGAGTAGAGACCGAGTAGCCGCACAGCGGCGTATCGAGGGCTCGTATCGAAGCACCGCCCCTCGCCAGCCTCCTTCGATACGCCGTCTCGATACGCCCCTGCGGGGCTACTCGACGGCTACTCAGGACGAACGGCAACTTCGAGCGCGGCGCGGGCGGCAAGCGTGTAGCTACCGGATCCGCCCCAGCAATTCGGTCTTCTTGGCGTCGAAATCGGCCTGGGTGATCGCGCCGATCGTCAGCAGCTTGTGGAGCTTTTCGATCTGGCCATAGGCGTCCTCGCTCGCCACCGGGGCGGGTGCGGCGCCACCGCCGGCACCGCCGCCGAGCGCGCCCGCCATCGCCTGGCCCATCGCCATGCCCGCGCCCGCGCCGACGCCCAGACCGGCGATCCCGCCTTCCTGGTTCGCCGCTTTTTCGATCGCGTCGCCGCTCTGGAACTTCACGAACCGGTCGAGGTCGCCGACGACGCGCATCGACGATGCCTTGTCGAGATATTTCTGGACTTCCTCGGGAAGCGAGACGCTCTCGACGAAGAAGGTCTGGCACGACAGCCCCCATTGGGTGAAGGCGGGCTGGACCATTTCCTTGAGCCGATCGGACATCGCCGCCTGGTCGGCCGCCATGTCGACAAAACCGAATTCGCTGCGGCCGAGCGAGGTCGCAAGCTGCGTCGCGATCGCGCTACGCAGTTGCTGCTCGACATCCTCGACGCGGACGCGCTCGAGCGTGCCCATCAGCTTGGCCTGGAACACCGGCGGCTGTTCGATGCGGAAGCTGTAGCCGCCGAACGCGCGGATGCGCAGCGGGCCGAACTCCTTGTCGCGGACCGTTACCGGCTGCGACGTCCCCCATTTATGCCCTGCCTGCTCCTTCTGCGTGAAGAACAGCACGTCGGCCTTGAAAGGCGACTGGAAGCCTTTGTCCCAATTTTGCAGCGCGGTGAGCAGCGGCAGGTTCGACGTTTCGATCGTATGCATGCCCGGCCCGAACGCATCGGCCATCTGCCCTTCGTTATAGAAGAACGCGACCTGCCCCTCGCGCACCGTCAGCGCGGCACCGTTCTGGATCTCGCGATCCTCCATCGGATAGCGCATCGCCAGGTCGCCGGGCTCCTCCACCCAATCGATGACGTCGACGAATTGCTTCTTGAGGAAATCGAGAATGCCCATGGTCGAGACCTTTCGCTAGTTGCGTGCAGTGTATCGCCTATACGATACACTTTAAACCGAAATCGGACCGAGGACCGGATGGCCGAACGCAACCCAATCCACATCGCCTTCCTGCTGTACGACGACGTCACCCAGCTCGACCTGACCGGCCCTGCGCAAGTGCTCTCGCGGCTGGGCAACACCACGATCGACCTGGTCGCGGCGACGCGCGACCCGGTGGCCACCGATAGCGGTTTTTCGCTGCACCCCACCGCCATTTTTGCCGACGTGCCCCGCGCCGACATCTTGTGTGTGCCCGGCGGGTTCGGCACCACCGCGGCGATGGAGGATGCAGCGACGCTCGACTGGGTGCGCAGCGTCGGTACCGAAGCAAGCTGGGTCACCAGCGTGTGCACCGGATCGCTGCTGCTCGGGGCAGCGGGGCTGCTCGATGGCCGCCGCGCCGCGTGCCACTGGGCGACGCGCGAGCATCTGGCGCTGTTCGGCGCGATTCCGGTGGCCGAGCGGGTGGTGTTCGACGGCAATCGCGTGACCGGCGGCGGGGTGACCGCAGGCATTGATTTCGCCCTGGCGCTGATGGCGGCGATTCGCGGCGAGGACCATGCCCGCTTCGTCCAGCTTTCGCTCGAATACGACCCCGCCCCACCCTTCGATTCGGGCTCGCCCGAGCGCGCTTCCTCTGAAACCGTCGCGCGTTATCGCACGATGGTGGCGCAGCGCGCGCCCGACCGCGCCGAACGCTTCGCCGCCATCGCGCGAAACCAAGCCGCACGCCGCGGGTTGTAGCAGCCAACTCCCAAATCATGAGGCTTTGCATGCTCGAGCTGAACGACGGCCGCGCCATTCCCCAACTCGGCTTCGGCACCTACAAGGTGCCGCAGGCGATCGCCGCGCAAGTCGTGCGATCGGCGATCGATACCGGCTACAAGCTGGTCGACACCGCCGCGCTGTACGAGAACGAACGCGGCGTCGGCGAGGCGCTCGCGAGCATCGACGATGTGTTCGTCACCACCAAGCTGTGGGCGAACATGCACGAAGATGCCGAGGGCGCACTCGACCAAAGCCTGGCGCTGCTCGGCCGCGACAGCGTCGATCTGTACCTCATCCACTGGCCGGCGCCCGGCCAGGGCAAGTTCGTCGAAGCCTGGAAGGGGCTTGTGCGGCTGCGCGACGCGGGCAAGGCAAAGTCGATCGGCGTTTCGAACTTCCTGCCCGAGCATATCGAGGCGATCTTCGCCGCGACCGGCGTAATGCCTGCGGTCAACCAGATCGAGCTGCACCCCGATTTCCAGCAGCGCGAGGCGCGTGCGTTCCACGAGCAGCACGGAATCGTCACGCAGAGCTGGAGCCCGCTTGGCCAGGGAACGACGATCAACAGCCCTGTGATCGCCAAGATTGCCCAGAAGCACGGCCGCAGTCCTGCCCAAATAATCCTGCGCTGGCATATCCAGCACGGGCTAGCGGTGATCCCCAAGGCTTCGGACGAAGCGCATATGCGCGACAATTTCGGCGCCACCGAGGGGATGCTCGATGCCGACGACATGGCGGCGATCGATTCGATGGACCGCGCCGATGGGCGGTTGGGGCCTGATCCGCTGGCGCAGGGATAAGCCCTTACTGGCCGAGGCGGGCGGCGGCGGCCTTCAGGTCTTCGACAAAGCGGGCCGATTCCTCCGCCGCCTGCGCGGGATCGGTGATCCGCAGCAGATAGCTGGGGTGGACGGTGATCCACCCCTCGCCGCCGTCCGCAAGCTCGATCGGCCGCCCGCGCTCGCGCCCGATCGTGACGGTCCGTCCTAGCAGCGAGCGGGCGGCGGTCGCGCCCAGCGCCACCGTCAGGCGCGGCGTCACCAGCATCCGTTCCTGCTCTACCCACCACCGACAGGCGTCGATCTCGCCCACCCCGGGCTTGGCATGGATCCGCCGCTTGCCGCGCGGCTCGAACTTGAAATGCTTGACCGCGTTGGTGACGTAAACGCGCGCGCGATCGATCCCGGCTTGCGCAAGCGCCTGATCGAACACTTGCCCGGCAGGGCCGACGAACGGCCGGCCCGCCAGATCCTCCTGGTCGCCGGGCTGTTCGCCGACGAACATCAGTTCGGCATCGACCGGCCCCTCACCGAACACTGTCTGCGTCGCCGGCTTGTATAGCGGGCAGCGGGTGCAGCCCGCCGCCTCGTCGCGCAGTGCCGCCCAGGCTCCCTCGATATTGCCGCCGGTCGCGGTGCGTGCGGTGTCGATCATGCCGCTCTCGCGCGCGCGCGCCCCGGCGACCAGCTCGCTCACCAGCGCGGTTTCGGGCATGTTCTTCCAATATTTGCGCGGCATTTCGCGCAGCATCGCGCCCACTTTGAGCCGCGCGGGATTAAAGATCGACGCATAATAGGTCTTCCACACCGCCTCGATCGGGTCGCCATCGGGGGCATCCTCCTTGGTCGCGGGCGGCCCCTCGGTCAGCGTTTCGCAATCCCAGTGCAGCGACAATTCAGGCGTAAGGATCGACCACCGCATCGAGTTGAAGCGATCGACGAAGAAGCGCGCATTGTGGCGCACGATATGATGCTCGGGCTCGAACCACGCGACGAAGCGCGCGGTGCCGTCGTCGTCGGGCAATTCGCGAAAGCGGACGAAGGCGCGCATCTTGTGGATGTCGCGGCGCACCGCCTTGGCCATTTCGTCGAGCCGGCGGCGCAGGCGGTCGGCGCGGTCGTCGATCAGCCCGGGCTGCTCGATCAGCCGCGTCAGCATCGTATAGAGCAGCGCAAAGCGTTCGGGATCGGCGTGCAGCGCGGCGCTGCGCGCCAGATCGAGAAAGGCGCGCGGTACGCGAAAGGCCGGCGCGGTAGCAGGCGGCTCGGGCACCGCATCGCCGCCGAACAAATCGGTCGGCTGCGACCCAACTTGCCATACGACTTCGGACGCCGGCACCTGCGCCGCCGCCAGCGCGCGCGCGGCGTCGCGCCAGCCATCGAAATCATCGGGCTGCGCCAGCGTCGCGACGCGCATCAGCGCGGCTCAGTCGCGGTCGTCACCGGGCTGCGCATCCTCTGCGGCTTCGAGCTCCTTGGGCTTGCGGTCCTCGAAGATGTTGCCGAGCCTCGCCTGCTCGATCTCCGACAGCGCCTCGGCGGCGGCGGGGAACATCTCCTCCTCCTCCTCGTCGATATGATGCTCGTAGCGGTGGCGCATCTCGTCGAACTTGGCCTGCCATTCGGGCGAGCCGGTTTCGAGCTCGAGCATCTCACCGAAGAAATCGTCGATTTCCTTGTGTTCGGACACCGAATGGCGCGCCTCGTCGCGCAGCTCGGGCTTGCCGAGCATCGTCGCGTAGAGCGACTCTTCCTCGGCTGCGGCGTGGGCGGTGACTTCGATGCGGAAATCCTCGAACAGCGCTGCGCGCTTGTCGCCTTCAGCGCCGGCGATCGCCTTCAGCAGTTCGCGGTGGCGATCGTGATCGGCCTTCAGGTCTTCGAAAATGCGGGCGTCGGTCATCGGGTAAGCTCCAAATCGAATATCCCGAGCCCAACCGGTGGCAGCCGCGCTGGTTTCACCTGCGAGTCGGTATCACGCCGCGAACAGCTCGAGCTGGGTCTCGCGCTTGGGCGCCACGAGCGGCCGCAGATCGGCGCGGTCGGCCAGCGCGATCGGCCGCCAGCCATCGGCGATGAGAAACGGGCGCACCTTCGCCACCGACACCGTCAGCCGCGCGACATCCTCAAGGCTCAGCCGCCGCCACCGCCTGGCCGACAGGATCGAATGCACCGCCTTTACCCCCAGCCCCGGCACGCGAAGCAAATCCTCGCGCGGCGCTCGGTTGACGTCGACCGGAAAGCGATCGCGGAATTTGAGCGCCCAAGCGAGCTTGGGATCGATGTCGAGCGGCAGCATCCCTGTCGCGTCGTCGGTGGCGGCAGCGACCTCGTCGGGCCGGTAATCGTAGAAGCGCATCAGCCAGTCGGACTGGTACAGCCGATGCTCGCGCATCAAGGGCGGACGCTGGAGCGGCAACACCGCACTTGCATCGGGGATCGGGCTGAACGCCGAATAATAGACGCGGCGCAGGCCGAACCGGCCGTAGAGCGACGCCGCCTTGCCGACGATATCGCCATCGGTCGCGGCATCCGCCCCCACGATCATCTGCGTCGATTGCCCCGCGGGCGCGAAGCGCGGCGCCGATTTATAGCGCTTCTTGGCATCGGCGGTGTCGATGATCGCGGTCTTCATCTCGCCCATCGCATCCTCGATCCGCGTCGCCGATTTCTCGGGGGCGAGCCGCGTCAACCCGCCGACGGTGGGCAGTTCGACGTTGATCGACACGCGATCGGCATACAGCCCCGCCTGGTGCACCAGCTCGGGATCGGCGTCGGGGATCGTCTTGAGGTGGATATAACCGCGGAAGTCATGGTCCTCGCGCAGCGATCGCGCGACCTCGACCAGTTGCTCCATCGTGTAGTTCGACGAGCGAATGATGCCCGACGACAGGAACAGCCCCTCGATATAGTTGCGGCGATAGAAGCTCAATGTCAGCGCGACGACTTCCTGCGCGGTGAAGCGCGCGCGGCGAACGTTCGAGCTCTTGCGATTGATGCAATAATGGCAGTCGAAGATGCAGCTGTTGGTCAACAGGATCTTGAGCAGGCTGATGCAGCGACCATCGGGCGCATAGGCATGGCAGATGCCCGACCCCTCGGTCGAGCCGAGCCCCTTGCCGCCCGAGGATTTGCGCTTGCTGGTGCCCGAGGACGAACAGGATGCGTCGTATTTCGCCGCATCAGCAAGAATGGCGAGCTTTTCGCGGGTGTCGAGTTGCGCCATCCGTTCCGTATATGTTCGCCGATCGACGCTGTCGAGCGGCAAAGCGTACGCTTCGCGATCAGGGCAACGGAATACCCTGTTCGGCCTGACGACGTTCGCGGCGGATCGCGCGGTTGGTATCCGCCGCCTGCGCGCCGCAACCGATCATCCCGCCGACCCCAACTGCCGAGCAGCTGCCGATCCCCGAATCACCCGCGCGCAGCGTGTCTTCGGAGCGGACCGCCCAAGATTTGTTTTCGGGGGTGATTTCGAGCTCGCGCAGTTCCTGCGGAATGCGGAAGCGCTCGGCCTCGCCCTTGCGCACGCAGACGACGATTTCCTCGCCATCGGCGTTGGTGGGGCAGCGGTCATTGCCGAAGATCGTCAACGTACCATTTTGCACCTGCGCCATCGCCGGGGCCGAAATCGCGGGGAGGACAGCCGCTGCTGCCAGGATCATCCAACGTGCCATCACTCTCGCTCCTTTTGCCCCTTATAACGCGCAGCGCCCGGAAATCGCCTCAAATCCGCTTGGACGCGGCGATCGCCACCCGGCATCCGGCGCGGATCACCGCGGTCATCAACGGATAGGCCGGCGCTAGTTCGGCGCCCGCGGCGAGTGCGGCTTCCTTATGCTCGATCTCTTCGTCGCGGAATTGCGAGACCTTGGCGCGCAATTCAGCGTCGTCGATCCCGATTTCCTCGAGCTGTTGGCGATAATGTTCGTCGATCTCGGTTTCGACCGCGACGGTGCACGCCATCGCCGCCTCGGGCCCGATCGCCGCGGTCACCACACCCAGCGCATAGCCCGCGCTGTCCCAGAAGGGCTGGAGCAAGGTGGGCCGCACCCCGCGTTCGACGATCAGCTTGTCGAAATAGGCGCAATGCTCGTCTTCCTGCGCCGCCATCCCTGCGATCGCGCGCGCGGCGGGGACGTGGTCGCCCATGATCGCCAGCTGCCCGGCATAGATGCGGGTCGCGCCATATTCGCCCGCCTGGTCGACGCGGATCATCGTCTGCACCTTTTCGCGCCGGTCACCCGGGCGCCACCGCTTGGTCGTCATCATCGTCTCCTGGTCAGCAGCGCCAAGATGGCGACGGCCCCCCCCAGCGAAAAGATGGCATTAAAGCCAGCGAGCGAGATACCGCCCAGCGTCCATTGCGCGACGTCGCAGCGGATGATCGGCGCCTTGAGCAGCGCATCGAGGAAATCGCCGCCGCCGGGCTGGACCCGCGTGGTGCAGGCGGTGATCCCCTCCCACCAATGATATTCGACTCCGGCATGGAAGACGCCGATCGCGCCGCTGACGGCGATGCCGAGCGCGGCGAGCGCGACCAGCGTGCGCTTCGCCGCGATGCCGGGCACGACAAAGGCGAGCGCCGCCAGCACGATCGCCGCATAATGCGGCCAACGCTGCCAATGGCACATCTCGCACGGATACAGCCCGGCGATATATTGCGACCCGAGCGCGCCCGCCATGAGCGCGACGGGCAGCGCGAGCGCGAGCGCGCGGGCAAGGCGGAATGCGTTCATCGGTTCAATTCCGCCCCGGCCAGGCCGCGTTCGCTAGCGGCTATCAACGCTTACCCGCGGGCCGCGCCTGCGCCACCTGCGGCGCAGGGGCCAGCCGACCGATCGTCTTGAGCGCATATTGGAGCTGGAAGTCCTCGACCCCCTGCTTCTCGAGCGCCTCCGCGGTGGCGGCGAAGCGCGGATCGATCTTGTCGTCCTCTTCGAGCGCCTTGTTGTCGACCTTCGTCTCGTTGATCAGGTGGCGGCGAAGATCGGCCTCGCGGAACACCGGGCGGCTCTTGTAATCGGGGTCGCTGATCTGCGGCACGATCAGGTCGGGTTCGATCCCGCCCTCCTGCACCGACTTGCCCGAGGGGGTGAAATAGCGCGCGGTGGTCAGCCGAAGCGCGTTCGATTCGCCCAGCTGCAGCAGCGTCTGCACCGATCCCTTGCCGAAGGTGCGCACGCCCATCACGATCGCGCGGTGATGGTCCTGCAGCGCGCCGGCGACGATCTCCGAAGCCGAGGCAGTGCCGGCATCGACCAGCACGATAATAGGTGCGCCCTTGGTCAGGTCGCCGGGGCGGGCGTAATAACGCTCGATATCGCTGCGCTCGCGGCCGCGCTGCGACACGATCTCGCCGCGCTCGAGGAAGGCATCGGACACCTCGATCGCCTGGTTGAGCAGCCCGCCGCCGTTCGAGCGCAGATCGACGATATAGCCGGTGGGGCGCCGCCCTAGCGACTTCTCGATCGCCATGATTGCGGCGCGCGTGTCGGCGCCGGTCGAGGCCGAGAAGGTGTTGATGTTGACGATGCCGATGCCGTCCTTGACCTCCCACTTCACCGGCTTCTGGACGATGATTTCGCGCGCCATCGTCAGCTCGAGCGGCTTGTCGCGACCGGGCCGGACGATCGTCAGCGTGACCTTGGTGCCCGGCTGCCCGCGCATCCCCTCGATCGCCTCGTCGAGCGCTTCGCCGAAGATCAGCTGGCCGTTGATATGGGTGATGTAATCGCCCGCCTTGATCCCGGCGCGGAAGGCAGGGGTGTCCTCGGTCGGCGCGATGACCTTCACCGCGCCGTCTTCCTGAGTCACCGTTAGGCCAAGGCCACCGTAATTGCCCTCGGTCTGGATCCGCAGATTTTCGAAATCGAGTTCGTCGACATAGGAGCTGTGCGGGTCGAGCGCCGCCAGCATCCCCTGGATCGCGCCCTTCACCAGCACCTTGTTGTCGACGGTGTCGACGTACTGCGACTTCACCTGGTTATAGACGTCCATGAAGACGTCGAGCTCGCGATAGCTGTTGGTATCGACCTGCGCCATCGCGCCGGTGGCCAGCGGCACGAGCGCCAGCGCCGAAACCGCGGCGGTGACCTGAAGAATCGGACGGGACATGAAGAAACGCTGTCCTTTCGAAAGCGCGATTGCTTTGGGCGGCAGGATAGCCGCAAGTCGCGTGCCAAGCAAAGGCCAAGGCAGATGATCGCAGGCCGATGAACCTGCGCTGAAACACGGCTCAGTCGAGCAACGGCACCATGTCGATCGGGCGACCGCGGCGGCGCAGCTCGACGGTCACCACCGGCCGATCGTTGCTGGGGGCGCTTCCCAGACGGGCGCCTTGCGGCAGTTGCTGGCCGCGCCGAACCGCGGCGGTGGCGAGCCCCGACACCAAGGTGGTCCAACCATTGCCGTGATCGAGGATCACGACGGTGCCATAGCCCGGAAAGGGCCGGGCGAAGGCGACCCGACCCGGCGCCGGCGCAACCACCGCCGCGCCGCGCGCGGTCGCCAGCGCCACCCCGCGCGAACGCACCCCCGAGGGCGATACCTCGCCCAAGCCGGTGATCACGCGGCCAGCCACGGGTAACCGGTAAGGGGGCAATCCCGAGGCCGCCGCGGCGAGCGCTTCGGTCTCGGGGCGGGGCAACGGACCGGGTAGCGCGAGCAGCCGCTCGCGGATCGCCCCGGCCGCATCGATCTTCGCCATCCGATCGACGATGTCGCGCGCCTCCTCGCCCATCGCCAGCGCGCGATCGGATTCGATCAGCGCGCTGCGCCCGAGGTCGCGCGAGCGCAGGCGGCTAGCGGCCTCGAGCTCGAGCAAAGCCAGTCGCTCGGTTTCGAGCCGCGCGCGCCCCTCGCGCAGCCCGCGTTCGGCCAGCGCCGCGCGATCGCGCAGCGCGGCGGCGCGCTCGACCTCGGCGCGCACCCCGGCGCTGCGCGCGCGCACCACCGGCACGACGGTGGCCAGCACCGCGCGGACATGCACCGCGTCGCGGGTCGATCCGGGCTGGAGCAGCCCCAGCGCCGCGGGGCGCCGCACGAACGACTGGATTGCCGCGACCAGCCGCAGCGTGGGGGCGCGGCGGGCGTCGAGCCGGCGCCGCTGCGCCGCGACCAGCCGATCGATGATCGCGATCCGCGCGCGTGCGGCGGCGATATCGGCTTCGGCGGCCTGCGCACGCGCCGCGACGGCAGCGCGATCGGCGGCGGCGCGCGATGCTGCGTTGTTCGCCGCCTCGGCCTGGCGTTCGAGATCGCCCGACCGTCGCTCGGCAGCGCGCGAGGCGGCGTTGGCGGCGCGCAGCCGCTCGCGCTGTTCGTCGAGCGTGGTCTGCTGCGCGGCCATCGTCGTGGGAAGCAGCAGCAGTGCCGCGCCGATCGCGATGCCCGCCGCGCGCACGCCTTCAGCCTTCGCGATGATAGGGGTGGTTGGCGAGGATGCTGGTCGCGCGCCATAATTGCTCGGCGAGCATCGCGCGCGCGATCAGGTGCGGCCAGGTCATCCGCCCGAAGGCGATCAGCCAGTCGGCCTGCGCGCGCATCGAATCATCGAAGCCGTCGGCGGCACCGATCAGGAAGCGCGTCTCGCGCACCCCGGTATCGCGCCACCCCGACAGCCGGTTGGCGAAATCGACCGAGCCGGGCTGTTCGCCCTTTTCATCGAGCATCACGATCCGGGTGCCGGGCTCGATCGCGGGCAGCTTGCCGCCGCGATCGGGAAGTTCGGTGATCCGCGTCGGCCAGTTCACGCGCTTCAGATAGCGATCGACCAGTTCGGCCTCGGCACTGCGGCCGATGCGTCCGCGCGCGACGATGTGGAGCAGCACCGGGCGCGCGGGCGGCGGTTCAGGCGGCCTGGTCGGTCGTCGGCAGCGGCGGCGCGTCGCCGAACGCCCACATCCGCTCGAGATTGTAGAAGCTGCGGACTTCGGGGCGGAACAGATGGACGATGACGTCGCCGGCATCGATCAGCACCCAATCGGCGGTCGCAAGCCCTTCGACGCGGGCGCGATAGCCGAACTCGGCCTTGATCTTTTCGGCCAGCTTCTGCGCCATCGACGCGACCTGGCGGGTCGACCGGCCCGAGGCGATGACCATGAAATCGGCGATGCTCGATTTGCCCGCCAGGGGGATCGACACCGTCTCCTCGGCCTGATCGGCATCGAGCGAGGCAAGGATCATCGCGTGCAGCGCTTCGGCTTCGTTAGGGTCCGATGATCGCAGCGCGGGGGTGGAAGTGGCCAATGTAGCTCCTAGGGACGTGCAGTGGATTGGCTGGGTCGCCGTTCGTTGGTGAAACGGCGGTGCCAGGCGGGGTCAGCGGCGCGGATGCGGGTCGCCGAAGTTGGATCGGGGCGGAAGCGCAGCAGCACCAAGGCCGGCAATCTCCACTCGTCCCATTGCTTCGCCTGGCGTGCGGGCCGCACCGAGCGCCGCAACCAGCCCATCGCTGGACTGGCGAGGGCGTCCCCTTCATATCCCGGACGCGCGATTACCGCAATCGGAACCTCGCGCGCGATATCGCGCCACCCCTTCCACTGGTGGAACCCCGCCAGATTGTCGGCGCCCATGATCCAGATGAAGCGTTTCTTGGGGTGGATCCGCGGCAATTTGGCGAGCAGATCGACGGTGTACCGGGTCTTGAGCCGCTGTTCGATCGTGCTGACTCGGATCGGCGCATGCCGCGCCATCACCCGCGCCGATGCGACGCGTGCCGAAAATGGCGCCATGTCGGTGGCGGCATCCTTGAGCGGATTGCCCGGCGACACGATCCACCAGAGCTCGTCGAGCGCAAGCGCCCGGATCGCCTGCAATGCGATCCGCCGATGCCCGCGATGCGCCGGATTGAACGATCCGCCCATGAGCCCAATGCGGGTCAGGTTGCCAACTGCGAGTCTTCACGTTCGTTGCGAACGCGCAGGATTTGTACGCCCGCTTCGATGATACGGTAGAAGATCAGATAGCCTGATCCGTAAACGACTAAGATGCGAATGCCATCGCGGTCGGGGCGACCTGCATGCGGAAACTCCTCCAGCGATTGCGCACGAAGGCGGATGTCGAGCAACGCCTGCATCGCAACGTGAGGTGTTCGGTTCGCAATCAGCCACCGCTCTATCGCGCGTAAATCCTTCAGCGCCTCAGGCGTCCAGTTCAGGTCGAGCATCGCGCCCGTTGCTTGGCGATCATCGTGTCGAGCTCTGCCATCACCTGCGCATGCGGGATCAATTCGCCGCGATCGGCGCTGTCGACACCCTTCTGGATGAACGCAAGGTAGTCGGCATCGCTCTCAGCCGCGCGCTGGACGGCTTCGGCGACGAACTCGGCTTCGCTGCGTCCGGTCGCCATCGTCACCTGTCGCAACAGGTCATGGGTTCGGGCATCGATTTCAGCCGACACCGTGATGCGCGTAAGCTTGTTCATGGCGAGAACCTACGCCTGCCGCTGCCCTGCATCAAGGACGCACCTGGCCGGTGCCGCGCACCACCCATTTATAGGTCGTCAGCCCTTCGAGCGCGACCGGGCCGCGGGCGTGCAGCCGGCCAGTGGCGATGCCGATCTCGGCACCCAGCCCGAATTCGCCGCCATCAGCGAACTGGGTCGAGGCGTTCCACATCACGATCGCCGAATCGACCTGCGCCAGGAAACGCTCGGCGACGGCGGTATCGGCGGTGACGATCGCGTCGGTATGGTGCGATCCGTGCGCGGCGATATGCGCGATCGCGGCGTCGACCCCGTCGACGATCCGCACCGCCAGGATCGCGTCGAGATATTCGGTGTCCCAATCCTCATCGTCGGCGGACAGGACTCGGGGATCGATCGCGCTCGCCTCAGCGTCGCCGCGCAGCTCGCAGCCGGCATCGGCAAGCGCTGCCAGGATCGGGCCGGGCGCCGCGAAGGCGCGGTCGATCAACAGCGTCTCGGTTGCGCCGCAGATGCCGGTGCGCCGCATCTTGGCGTTGAGCGCGATTGCCTTGGCCATCGCCGGATCGGCGGCGGCGTCGATATAGGTGTGATTGATCCCGTCGAGATGCGCGAGCACGGGCACCCGCGCCTCGGCCTGGACGCGTGCGACCAGGCTCTTGCCGCCGCGGGGAATGACCAGGTCGATATAGCCGTCGGCGGCGAGCATCGCGCCGACCGCGGCGCGATCGGTGTCGTCGATCAGCTGGACCGCGTGCGGCGTCACCCCCGCAGCCCCCAATCCGGCGACGAACGCGGCATGCAGCGCGCGATTGGTCTCGATCGCCTCCGACCCGCCGCGCAGGATCGCGGCATTGCCCGCCATCACGCACAGCGCGCCGGCATCGGCGGTGACATTAGGGCGGCTTTCGAAGATGATGCCGATCACCCCGATCGGCACGCGCACCCGCTCGAGCACCAGCCCATTGGGGCGCTCGCGGCGATCGACCAAGGTTCCTACCGGATCGTCGAGCGCGGCAACCGATTCGACGCCGGCGGCGGTCGCTTCGAGCCGCGCGGCATCGAGCTTCAGCCGGTCGAGCAACGCAGGGGCGAGACCCGAGGCCTGCGCGCGTGCCATGTCGCGCGCATTGGCATCGAGGATGAGCGCGGCAGCGGTGCGGATCGACGCGGCCGCAGATCGCAGCGCATCGGCGCGGGTCGCCCCGGGCATCGCCGCGAGCACGCGCGCGGCGGCGCGCGCGCGCTGCCCCAGCACGCGCATCTGCGCGGTCCAGTCGGTGGTGCGGGGCCTCGTCGCCATCTTCGTCTCCGTCGCAAAGCAAATGCTCGCAAGCGCAATATACAGCTGATACACTCGCCGTCGATGGGTGGGGACCTCTCGGCTGCCGGCGATTTCGCCACCGGCGCGCTTCTGGCGCGCACCGTCGAGCCGACTCGCGGGGAGGCGCATGCCGCCGCCCCCGATCTATGCCTGAATTGTGGCACTGCGCTGGTCGGTGCCTATTGCCATGCGTGCGGCCAAGCGGGGCATGTCCACCGCTCGCTCGGCGCGATCTGGCACGAGATACTCCACGGCGTCGTCCATTTCGAAGGCAAATTGTGGCGCACGTTGCCGATGCTCGCCTTTCGGCCGGGCGAGCTGACGCGTCGCTATATCGATGGCGAGCGGGCGCGCTTCGTGTCGCCGATGGCCGCGTTCCTGTTCTCGGTCTTTACGCTGTTCACCGTGATGTCGATCCTCGGCATCGCCCCACCCGCCGATCTCGGCGACACGCGCGGCCAGGTCGCGGCGGGGATGGTCGAAGTGCGCCAGGAAATGCTGGTCGCCCGCAAGCGGGCGATCGACCAACGAGATGCGCCAGGCGCCAACGCGCCCGACAAGGCCGCAGCAGCCAAGACGATCGGCGAGCTCGAGCGTGAAATCCGGGCGATCGACGCAGCGCGTCCGGCGTTAGGCGATGCCGATGGCTTGGGTGGTGCCTTCAAGCAGCTGAAGACCGGCTGGAAGCGCCTCGACTACGGGCTCGAAAAGGCATCGAAGAATCCAGGACTGCTACTCTATAAGCTGCAGGCCAATAGCTATAAATTCTCCTGGCTTCTGATCCCCTTGTCGGTGCCGTTCGTGTGGCTGATGTTCGCTTGGAAGCGCGAGTTTCACGCCTATGATCACGCGGTGTTCGTCACCTACTCGATCGCCTTCATGTCGCTACTGTTCATCGTGCTCACCATCGTCAGCGCGCTCGGTGTCGGTATCGGGATATTGGGACCGATCGCGATGCTGGTGCCGCCGTTGCACATCTATCGCCAGCTGCGCGGTGCCTATCGGCTCGGCCGCGCCGGCGCTGCGGTCCGGATGCTCCTGCTGGTGCTGATCTTTGTCGAGCTCGTCTTCAGCCTCTTCGTCACCCTGGTATTGGGGCTCGGGCTGGTCGGCTGACTCAGCAGGGGAAGCGTCTGCGCATGATCGCGTAGAAGGCGTCCTTCATGCTGGTGGTGCGAGCCTGTGCCGGCGGGATCGCCTGCAGATCGGCAAGAAACGCCTTGCCGCCCAGTTTCGCCTTCGTGCTGCCCTTGGGCGGCGGGCAGCTGTGCGGCGTGCGCCCCGCCGCGCGCGCGCCCTCGATATCGGTGCGGTACGCAGCGCCGATCGTCTCCATTTCAGTCTTGAGCAAGCCGATATCGGGCGATCCGATCGCCATGATCCCTTTGGCCTTGAGCGCATTCGCCTTGGCGAGGAATTCGGCGACGCTCATCGCCTGCGCCGTCGCGGGCAGCGCTACCAACGCCAGCGCGAAAGTGAGTTTGATGGCCTGCATATGAAAATCCCCGCCGGTTGCCCGACGGGGATTGTCGCTTATTGGCTGAATGCCAAATGAATTATGCCGGCTGCGGCGTGCCGAACGGGCCCTTGGGACGGCGTGTCTTGGGGATCGAGGTGCCGGCAGCGACGACGGGGGTGTTCTTCGCCCCGGGCTGGCCGCGGTCGATATCCTCGCCCGCCATGATCCGCTTGATCTCGTCGCCCGACAGCGTCTCGAATTCGAGCAATGCGCCCGCGACGAGGTGGAGCTGGTCGACATGCTCAGTCAGCAGCTGCTTGGCCTTGTCATAGCCGCCCTCGACGATCGATTTGATTTCCTTGTCGATCAGCTGCGCAGTCTCGTTCGACATCGAGACGTTGTTCTGGCGCGAATAGCCGAGGAACACTTCCTCCTCGCCTTCCGAATACATCAGCGGCCCGATCTTGTCCGACATGCCCCATTTGGTGACCATATCGCGTGCCAGCTTGGTCGCGTACTGGATGTCGCCCGATGCGCCCGACGAGACCTTGTCATAGCCGAAGATGATCTCCTCGGCGACGCGGCCGCCCATCGATACCGACAGGTTGGCGTACATCTTGTCGCGATGATAGCTGTACGAATCGCGCTCGGGGAGGCGCATCACCATGCCCAGCGCACGGCCGCGCGGGATGATCGTCGCCTTGTGGATCGGATCCGATGCAGCCTCGTGTAACGCGACGACGGCATGGCCCGCCTCGTGATAAGCGGTCATCCGCTTTTCATCGTCGGTCATCACCATCGAGCGCCGCTCGGCACCCATCATCACCTTGTCCTTGGCTTCCTCGAACTCAAGCATCGCCACCAGCCGCTTGCCCTTGCGCGCGGCGGTCAGCGCAGCCTCGTTCACCAGGTTCGCGAGATCGGCACCCGAGAAGCCCGGCGTGCCACGCGCGATCGTCCGTGCATCGACATCGGGGGCCAACGGCACCTTCTTCATATGCACTTCGAGGATCTTCACGCGGCCATCGATGTCGGGACGCGGCACGACGACCTGGCGATCGAAGCGACCCGGCCGCAGCAAGGCGGGATCGAGCACGTCGGGACGATTGGTCGCGGCGATGATGATGATGCCTTCGTTCGCCTCGAAGCCGTCCATCTCGACCAGCAGCTGGTTGAGCGTCTGCTCGCGCTCGTCATTGCCGTTGCCCAAGCCTGCACCGCGATGACGACCGACCGCGTCGATTTCGTCGATGAAGACGATGCACGGTGCCGACTTCTTGGCCTGCTCGAACATGTCGCGCACGCGGCTCGCACCGACGCCGACGAACATCTCGACAAAGTCCGAACCCGAAATGGTGAAGAACGGCACGCCGGCCTCGCCCGCAATCGCGCGAGCGAGCAGCGTCTTGCCGGTACCCGGCGAGCCCACGAGCAGCGCGCCCTTGGGGATCTTGCCGCCGAGGCGCGCGAACTTGGTCGGGTCCTTGAGAAACTCGACGATCTCCTCAAGCTCCTCGCGCGCTTCGTCGATGCCCGCCACGTCGGCGAAGGTGACCTTGCCTTCCTTCTGCGTCAGCAATTTGGCCTTCGACTTGCCGAAGCCCATCGCGCCGCCCGCGCCCGAATTCTTTTGCATCTGGCGCAGCACGAAGAACGCGATGCCAAGGAACAGCAGGAACGGCAGCGACTGATACAGCAGCACCATCCAGATGTTCGGCCCTTCCTCGGGCCGCGCGTTGATCGTCACGCCGCGGGTGCGCAAGCGCTCGATCAGCTGCGGATCATTGGGGGTGTTGGTGCGGAAGCGCTCGGCGTTGCTGAGCGTGCCGGTGATGACGTTGGGCGCCACATTGACCTCGCGCACCGACCCTTCCTCGACCTTGTCGAGGAACGCCGAATAGGCGATCGTGTTGCCGGCCGATTGGCTGCCGCGGCCGTCGAACATGGTCACGAAAAGCGCGAGTGCGAGCAGGATGCCGACCCAGATCATCAGGCTGCGCATCCAAGGATTGCCGCCGCCGTTCTCCGGGCCCTGCTGCTTGTCGTTGTCGTTCATGTGGCGAGATACCTTTCCTTGGATATCAAGATAGGCGAACGCGGGTTAATGGCAATGGAACAGCGCCAATCGGTGTGCTGATGTGGACCAAGGGACAGGGTCAAACCGCGCGCCGCGGCGGTGCCGGCGCGAAATGCCAGGCGGTGCCGTTGTCTGGGCGGGTCACCACAGCGCCCTTGACGCCGCCGAGCACCGCCGGTCGGCCCGAATCGAGCGCACGGACGAAGCGCACCAGCGCCTCGCCGCGCATGGCGATCGCCGGATCGATCGCGCGCAGGCAGCGCTCGACGATACGGCGGCGCAGCTCGAAGGGAATATCGCCGACGTCGAAGACGATACCGTTCGCCGCGCGACGGCAATCGCTGTCGAACAATTGCCGCGCGGTCCAGCCGAGCGCGGCGTCGGCGTCGGCGAGCGCCGAGGCGCTGGCTACCACCCCGGCGGCGTCGAGCAGCGGATTGTCGCGCAGCGCCTTGCGTAGCCGCGCGCGGTCATAGCGATCGTCGATATTGCTCGGGTCGTCGATCGCGCTGATGCCGCAAGCCGCGACCATCGCCGCCAGGTCGCTGCGCCGCCAGCCGAGCAGCGGGCGGACGACCCTGCCGCCGCCTGCACGGATTCCCGCGAGCCCAGCAACCCCGGCGCCGCGGTTGAGCCGCATCACGACGGTTTCGATCTGATCGTCGGCATGGTGGCCGGTCGCCAGCCGATCGGCGCCGATATCAGCCATGTGCGTCTCGAGCAGCGCATAGCGCAGCGCCCGGGCGCGGGTCGACAAATTGGCGGTGCGGCCGACGCGCGGGGGTAGATCACCGGTCAGCACGCTGTGGCGGAGGCCGCGATCGGCGCACAGCCGCGCGACGAAGGCGGCTTCGTCAGCGGCGGCGCTACGGATGCCGTGATCGACCGTCGCCGCCGAACAACGGTCGCCCAACGCCGCGCTTGCCAGCAGCAACAGCGCCAAGCTGTCGGGCCCGCCCGAAACCGCCACCAGCAGCTGTACGCGTTCGATATCGACCAGCCGAGCGAGATCGCCGCGAAACCGCGCGACCGCCCCGGCATCGGGGATCAGCGTGTCAGCTGCACTTGGCAGCGGTACGTGCTCTTGCGACGTCGGCGGCCATGCTCGCGGCGATGCGATCACCATAGACGTCGGTCAGTTCGCCATAGACCTTGCAGGCATCGGCGGGTTTCTTGAGCTGGACCAGTGCCTGCCCAAGGTAGAACAGGCTGTCGGGCGCGCGCTCGCCATCGGGCAGCTTCTTGTAGTTTTCGTAAAAGGCGATCGAGGCGAGGCTGGGCTTGCCCTCGTCGAGATAGGCACGTCCGAGCAAATTCTGCGCGAAACTGGCGCGGCGGTGATTGGGATGGGCGGCGACCATCTTCTTCAACTCGGCCTGCGCTTCGGGATAGAGCTTGGCCTGCCACAGCCGGAAACCATAGGTGTAGCTGTCCTCAGCGGCATCGCCGGTGTCGGGTCGCGCGACGGCGCCGACCAGCTCAGCGCGCGCGGGGTCGCGCGACGGCGCGGTCGCGGTTTCGGTGGCGGCGGCGGGACGGCTACCGCCGGCCGGACGCGTATCACCCGCGGCGGCGGCGCCGGGCGAGGGGGTAAGCGTGCCGCGCCCTTCGATCGCGGTGATCCGCGCGTCGTTGGTCTTGCGATACGCCTCGACCGCCTGTTCGAGCTGGCGCAGGCGATATTCGCCTTGCTCGATCTGCCCGGTCATCGTCGCGAGCTGCGATTCGAGCGCGTTCACCCGCGCGTTGAGATCGGCGATCGCGCTGGTTGCGGGGGTACCGGGCGCAGCCTGTGGCGTCTGCGGCGCGGTGATCTGGGGTTCGAGTGTCTGACCGGCGCCGCCGGGGAAGACCTTGCGCTGCACCGCGCGCATTTCGCGCTCCAGCCGACCGACCCGGCCTTCGACCCCCGCGGCGGTCTGCGCCAGCACCGGCGGCGCGGCGACCAGCATCGTGGCGGCAAGCAGCATCGTAATCGTCAGGCGCATCGTTCACCCCCCGGTGTCGTGGTCGGCAGCAGCATAGCTATACGCCGCATCCTGTCACCAGCATTAAGCATCGGGTGTGGCGGCCGAAGGACGTGCGCGCAGCGCCTGGGCGTCGATCGCTACGTCCTTGATCGCGCGGCGCCCGTCGCCGAGCGGCGCAACGGTCCCGCCGTCGATCGTCACCGCGAGCTGATCGGGGCGACCGACATTGATCATCGGCCCCGTCGCGGTCATCGGCACGTCGTAACGCTCGCCCGGCTGCATCGTCTTGAGCAGCAATGTCTGGTCGTTCGAATCATAGACGCGCACCCACACCTCGTCGGTCGCGGTGAGCGTCACCTGGCCCGCGCCGGCGGGGGTCGCGGCAGGCGTCGGCGCTGCCGAGGGGACCGGCGTGGTCGCAACCACCGCCTCGGCCGAGGGCGCTTCCTCGGCGCGGAACAGCCCGGTGCCGTACCACAAGGCGACGCCGATCAGCAGCAGCACCGCAACCGCGACCCCGGCCAGCGCCAGCCCGCGCGGCGGCACGCGTGCCGGATCGTGCAGGTTATAGGGCTCGTGGCGCGGCACCGCTTCCCAGGTGTCGGCGATCTCGACGCGCAGGTCGCGTGCGATGCCGACCTCGTCGGCGCCGATCGCGCGGGCATAGGCGCGGGTGAACCCCATCGCGTAGGTGATCGAAGGCAGCGAGACATAGTTCGACGCCTCGATCGCTTCGAGGTGGCGCTGCGGGACACGGGTGCGCTGGGCGATGTCGGCCAGCGCCAGTCCCTGGGCTTCACGCGCGATACGCAGCCTGTCGCCGACCCTTGTCGCGATCGGCGGGCGGTTGGCGCCTTCGGCCTCGTCGGTCATCAATCTCTCCAGCGGAAGGGTTGCGACCCCGTTGGCTTCCGCATTGCAGCGTCTCTAGCACGAGCGATTGGCTGTCAACGAGGGGGAAGGCGCATCTTTCGAATGATTTCAGGCGAGTTCGACTCCCGATGCCATCGCCCATTTCTCGAGCATCGCGCGCAGATCGGCGGGCGGGGTAGCGAGCGCGGGCGCGATGACTTCGCGCAGCGCACTCAGATCGAGCGAGCGGATCATCGCCTTGACCGGCCCCACCGCCGCCGGCGTGATCGACAGCCGCTCGATGCCGATGCCGAGCAGCGCCATCGCCTCCAGCGGCCGCCCGCCCATCTCCCCGCACACCGCCACCGGTACCCCAGCAAGCCGGCACGGCTCGATCACCCGGCGCAGGAAACGCAGGATCGGGGTGCTGAGCCAGTCATAGCGAAGCGCCAGCTTCGGGTGCGCGCGATCGGCGGCGAACAGGAACTGCGTCAAGTCGTTGGTGCCGATCGACAGGAAGTCGATCTTGGGCAGCAGCAGGTCGAGCACTTCGGCAAGCGCCGGCACCTCGAGCATCGCGCCATAGCGGATGTCGGTTGGCAGCTTGCGCCCGCGCGCAACCAGCCAGTCGCGCTGCTTTTCGAAGATCGCCTTGGCGGCATCGAACTCCCAGGGTTCGGACACCATCGGAAACATCACGTTGAGCGTCTTGCCCGCGCCCGCTTCCAGCAGCGCGCGCGCCTGCGCCTTCATCAACCCGTCGCGTTCGAGCGCGAGGCGTAGCGCACGCCAGCCCATCGCCGGGTTCTCCTCGACATAGCCGTCGCCGTGATCGAGATAGGGCAGCGCCTTGTCGCCACCGATATCGACGGTGCGGAACACCACCGGACGATCGCCAGCGACGTCGAGCACGTCGCGATACAGCCGCTGCTGGCGCTCCCGCTGTGGCAGGGTCGCCGATACCAGAAACTGGAATTCGGTGCGGAACAGGCCGATGCCGTCGGCGCCGGTCAGGTCGAGCGCGGCGGCGTCGTCGCGCAATCCGGCATTGACCATCAGCGTGATCCGCTGGCCGTCCCTGGTCACCGGCGGTTCGCCGCGCATCGCGGTAAAGGCGGCGCGGCGCTTCTGGCTGATCGCCAGCTTGGCGTCGAACGCCTCTTCCATCGCCAGCGACGGGCGCACCACCAGCGCTTCGGCAGGCACGTCGAGCAGCAGCCGGTCGCCCTCGGCGATCAGCCGCTTAACGTCGCGGACGCGCCCCAGCACCGGGATCCCCATCGCGCGCGCGACGATCGTCACATGCGCGGTGAGCGAGCCTTCCTCGAGCACCACGCCCTTCAGGCGGCGGCGGTCATATTCGAGCAGTTCGGCAGGGCCAAGGTTGCGCGCGATCAGGATCGAATCCTGCCGCAACCCCATTTGCGCCGCCGTCCCCAACTGGCCCGAAACGATCCGCAGCAGCCGGTTCGACAGATCCTCAAGGTCGTGCATCCGATCGCGCAGCAGCGGGTCGCCGATTTCGCGCATCCGCATCCGCGTGCGTTGCTGCACCCGCTCGATCGCCGCCTCGGCGGTCAGGCCGCTGTCGATCGCTTCGTTGATCCGGCGTGCCCAGCCCTCGTCATAGGCAAACATCTTATAGGTCTCGAGCACCTCGTCATGCTCGCCGCCGACGCCGAAATCGGCCTGGTTGGACATGCGCTCGATCTGGTCGCGCATCTTGTCGAACGCGCCATAGACGCGGTGGCGTTCGGCTTCGGTATCCTCCGCCACCGTGTGCTCGATCGTGATCCGTGGCTGGTGGAACACCGCCGCACCCGCCGCCATCCCGTCGACCAGCTTGAAGCCGGGCACGCGCACCGGCGCGGTCGATTGCGGGCGAAGCGTCGTGCCGCCGGCAGGGTCGATCAGCCCGGCATTGGCAATCAGTTCGGACAACACCATCGCGACGGTCTGCAGCGCCTCGATCTCGATATCGGCATAGCGGCGCGGATCGGCATGCTGCACCGCCAGCACCCCCACCGCGCGTTCGCGGCGGATGATCGGCACGCCGGCAAAGCTGTGGAATTTCTCCTCGCCGGTTTCGGGACGATAGGCGAAATCGGGGTGGGCAGCGGCCTGGTCGAGGTTGAGCGTCTCGACATTGCCCGCGATCGTGCCGACCAGGCCTTCGCCGAGCGCAAGCTTGGTGACGTGGACCGCTTCCTGCGCGAGGCCGCGCGTCGCGAAAAGTTCGAGCACGCCTTCGCGCAGCAGGTAGATCGAGCAGACCTCGCTATCGAGCGCCTCGCCGATGATGTTGACCACCGCATTCAACTTGGCCTGCGCAGCGGTTCGCGCCGCCATCACATCGTGCAGGCGGACGAGGATTTCGCGGGCGGAGGCAGCAGCCGAAACGGACATGCACCATCGCTATCAGATTGCGCCAGCCAGCGCCAAGGCGTTCGGGGCGAATGGGCTCGCAGCGGTCAACGCGCGGCGAACATCACCCGGCCGCGTACGGTGACGTCGGTGCCCGCGACGAAGATTTGCGGGTCGACCGTCAGCCGCGGTACTGCGGGCGCCTGCCCTGCCTTCCACTGTGCAAGCTCGATCCGATAGCCATGATAGGCGGCGTAGAAATCGGTGAAGGGGCGATCTAGCGCCGCCAGCGCGCCGGGGGCAAAGGCAGGAAGTGTCGCCGGGGTGGTGGCTGCAGCCTGCGCGATCAGCGGTTCGGCGGCGGCGCAATAGGCGGCGCGCGCGGGGGGCTGGGCGTAGAAATTATAGAGGCGGGTCATCGAATCGTCGAACGCATCCTGCCACTGTGCGCCGGCGCGGCCGCGATATTCGCGTTCGAGCGTTTTGAACGCCGCCGCCAGGTCGGCCTTGTGCGCGGCGAGAAACGCGTTGTAGCCGGCTTCGGCGGGGTCGCCCGGCTTGGCGCATTGCAGCACCGCGACATTGAGCGCGGCGCGCAAATGCCAGATCGTCGCGGCGGGCGACAGGCCCCGGTTGGGGGTGACGAAACTGCCGTCGGCCGCGGGCTGCGGCAGCGCGAGCGTCGGCGCGGCGTTGAGCGGCGGGCGCGGCATCGGCGCTGCCACGACCGGCGCGGCAGGCGGCGCGACCGCTACCGCGACCGGGGTGCGTGCGCAGCCGGCAAGGACCGGAAGCAGCGCCAGCATTGGCAGCATCAGATAGCGTGTACGCGACATGGCCGTTCCCCTTTTTCGCGCCCCCCAGCGCGTTGACCCAGAGGATGAAGGGATGTGCCTAAGAAGATATTAACGGATGCGGGACGGTATCCGCACTTCGGCGCAGATCACGGGCTGCGCGGGACAAATGCGACGAACGCATGTGCAGGGGAGTACCGGCGGTTCGTAATCGCCCGTCGCGCTTCCGGTTTGCCGATGGGAATGAGCGGGTTTAGCGCCGCCGCCCCGTTCAGGAGCGGCTTGCCACTATCCTCGCTTGTAGGACAGCGTTAGGCGGCCCGCTTTTCCAGCGCCTGCGCGGCTTGCGCCATCAGCGATTCGATGATTTCCGCAACCGGTTCTTCCTTCGTGACCATCCCCACCGACTGGCCCGCCATCAGACTGCCATGCTCGACATCGCCATCGACGACCGCGCGGCGAAGCGCGCCCGCCCAATAATGTTCGATCTGCAACTGCGCCTCGAGCATCGCGGCCTTGTCGGTCGACAGCATGTCGAGCGTCGCGGCGACTTCGCGCTGCTTGGCGGTGAACAGGTCCGAGCCGGCATTTTTGAGCGCGCGCACCGGGATCACCGGCAGTCGCGGATCGACCTGGACGGTCGCGACCGCGTCGCGCGCCGAGGCCCGCAGGAACGCCTTCTTGAAATTGGGGTGCGCGATCGATTCGGTGGCGCAAACGAAACGCGTGCCGAGCTGGACGCCCGCCGCGCCCATGTCGAGATAGCCCGCAATCGCCTCGCCGCGGCCGATGCCACCGGCGACGAACACCGGCACCTGATCGGCGATCTCGGGCAGCATTTCCTGCGCCAGCACGCTGGTCGAGACCGGGCCGATATGGCCGCCGGCTTCCATCCCCTCGATCACCAGCGCGTCGACCCCCGATTTGATGAGCTTCTTGGCGAGGCTGAGCGCGGGGGCGAAGGCGATGACCTTGGCGCCGGTCGCCTTGATCGCCTCGAGGCTGCCCTTGGGGGGCAGGCCGCCGGCGAGCACGATATGCGTGACGCCGTGGCGCGCGCAGACGTCGATCAGCTCGAACAATTGCGGGTGCATCGTGATGAGGTTTACGCCGAACGGCTTATCGGTGAGGTTGCCGGTCGCGGCGATCTCACGGTCGAGCAATTCGGGGGTCATCGCGCCGCAGGCAATCACGCCGAAGCCGCCGGCGTTCGATATCGCAGCGACGAGGTTGCGCTCGCTGACCCACGACATCGCGCCGCACATGATCGCGACTTCGGAGCCGAGAAATTCGACGCCGCGCGCCATGCGGCGGGTTAGGCGCGCTGCTCCCTCTCCCGCTTGCGGGAGAGGGCCGGGGTGAGGGTTTGTGTCGGTCATGCTAATCGGCTTTCGGTTTGCTGTATCTGGCAGGACAGACCCTCACCCTTCCCACGCCGCTTTGCGGCGCGGGCCCCTTCCCTCTCCCGCAGGCGGGAGAGGGAGAGTATCACGCTGCAACCACTTCGGGGGCGTCGAGGCCATAGGCGGTGTGGAGGACGCGAACCGCCAGCTCGGTGTAATCCTCTTCGACCAGCACGCTCACCTTGATCTCGCTGGTAGCGATCGCGAGGATGTTGATGCCGCGCGCACCGAGCGTTTCGAACATCGTCGCGGCGACGCCGGCGTGGCTGCGCATGCCGACCCCGACCACCGAGATCTTGGCCACGCGCGGATCGTGGATCAGCTTGGCGAAGCCGATCGTCGCGCGTTCCTTTTCGAGCGTGTCGAGCGCGCGCGCCAGATCGGCCTTGGGCACGGTGAAGGTCACGTCGGTCGAGCCGCTCGAATGCGCGACGTTCTGGACGATCATGTCGACGTTGATGCCTGCGGTGGCGAGCGGGCCGAAGATCGCCGCGACCGCGCCGGGGCGATCGGGGACTTCGGCGAGCGTCACCTTCGCCTCGTTCTTGTCGTGCGCGATACCGGTGATGAGCTGGCTTTCCATATCGTCGATCTCCTCTTCGCCCACGATCATCGTGCCGGGGCGGGGCGCCCCGTCTTCGCCGACGAAGGACGACAGCACCTGGATGCGCACGCCCTCCTTCATCGCCAGCCCGACCGAGCGCGTCTGGAGCACTTTCGCCCCGACGCTCGCGAGTTCGAGCATTTCTTCGTATGTCACCTTCTGCAGCTTGCGGGCACGCGGCACGATGCGCGGATCGGTGGTATAGACGCCATCGACGTCGGTGTAGATGTCGCAGCGATCGGCCTTCATCGCCGCCGCCATCGCCACCGCCGAGGTATCCGACCCGCCGCGCCCGAGCGTCGTCACGCGGTTGGCGTCGGACACACCCTGGAACCCCGGCACCACCGCGACGATCCGCGCGGCGAGGCTGGCGTTGAGCGCTTCGGTTTCGATCTCGCCGATCCGCGCCGAGGCGTGGGCGTCCGAGGTGTGGATCGGCAATTGCCAGCCGAGCCAGCTGCGCGCCGGCACGCCGGCGGCCTGGAGCGCGATCGCGAGCAAGCCCGACGTCACCTGCTCGCCGCTCGACACGACGACGTCATATTCGCGCGGATCGTAGAGCGAGGATGCCTCGCGGCAGAACCCCACCAGCCGATCGGTGTCGCCCGCCATCGCCGAGACCACCACCGCGATCTCGTGCCCGGCATCCCATTCGCGCTTTACGAGCGCAGCCACGGTGCGGATACGCTCGATGCCCGCCATCGAGGTGCCGCCGAATTTCATCACGATGCGCGCCATGCCGCCTTCAGACCCTCTTGGGAGCAATGGCGCGGACTGTTAGGAAAGCCGCATGACAAAGGCAATCACGATCGATCCCGCCGAAGCCGCGCATTTTGGCACGCTGGCCGCCGACTGGTGGAACCCCAAGGGCAGCTCTGCGATGCTCCACCGGCTGAACCCGGTGCGGTTACGGCATATCCGGCAGGCGGCGGATGCGCATTGGGGGTGCGAGCCCAACGACTATCAGCCGCTGCGCGGCCGCAGCGCGCTCGACGTCGGCTGCGGTGCGGGGCTGCTCGCCGAGCCGCTGGCGCGATTGGGAGCGAAGGTGACCGGGGTCGATGCGGCACCCGAGAATGTCGGCGCGGCGGCGGCGCATGCCGCCAGCGCGGGGCTCGACATCCGCTATCTGGCGGGTGAGCTCGATTTGCTGGCGGGCGAGCGGTTCGACCTTGTCTGTTCGATGGAGGTGATCGAGCATGTCGCCGATCCGGCGGGGTTCGTCCGCGGGCTGGCCGATGCGCTGGCTGAAGACGGGCTGCTGGTGCTCTCGACCCCCAACCGTACCGCGCTATCGCGGGTGGCGATGGTGTCGGTCGCCGAGGGGTTCGGGATGATCCCGCGGGGGACGCATGACTGGGACAAGTTCCTGACCCCCGACGAGCTGACCGCATTGCTTGGCCTAGCGGGGCTGCGCGTGACCGACATCCGGGGCCTGTCGTTCAGCCCGGCGCGGGGGTTCGTGCTGGGCGAGGATCTGTCGCTCGATTATCTGGTGACTGCGGTGCGCGGCTGATCAAAACAGGCGGCCGCCATTGGGAACCGGCTCGCTGGGGCGGACCAGCACGACGCGGCCTTCGGCGTCGGGGAAGCCCAATGTCAACACTTCGGACATCACCGGGCCGATCTGGCGCGGCGGGAAGTTGACGACTGCCGCGACCTGGGTGCCGACCAGCTCCTGCGGGGTATAGTGTTCGGTGATCTGCGCCGAGGAACGCTTGGTGCCGATCGTCGGGCCGAAATCGATCGTGAGGACATAAGCGGGCTTGCGGGCCTTGGCGGAGATTTCGGCTGCCACGATCGTGCCGATGCGGATGTCGACGGCGAGGAACTGGTCGAAGCCAATCGTCGGGGCGGGCGGCGCGGCGGAATCGTGGGTGGCGTGCATCGGGCGAGCATAGCTTGCCTGGGGCGGCGAAGGCGATAGGGTCGGGCGATGCGGAGACTGGCAATCGGGGTGGCGGCGGCGATACTGCTGGGGGGATGTGCGGCGCGGCCCGCGGCGGACGCGCAGGCGGCGTTCTTCGATCGGTTGCAGGCGTTGTGCGGCAAGGCGTTTGCTGGGCGCGTGACCACTACCGATCCCGCGGGTAGCAGTTTTGCAGGCAAGCCGTTGGTGATGCACGTTCGTGACTGTTCGGCCGACACCATCCGTATCCCCTTTCATGTCGGCGACGACCGATCGCGGACCTGGGTGATCAGTCGAACGCCCGGCGGATTGCGGCTGAAGCACGACCATCGTCATGCCGATGGCAGCGCGGATGCGGTGACCCAATATGGCGGCGACACTGCCGGCCCCGGCACCGCGACGCTGCGGGCCTTTCCGGTCGATGCCGAATCGATCGCTTTGTTCACCGCGACCGGGCGGAGCGTATCGAACACCAATGTGTGGGAAGTCGAAGTCACCGACACCATCTTCGCCTATGGGCTGCGGCGCGCCGACCGGCATTTCCGGGTGGCGTTCGACCTGACCCGCCCCGTCGCGGCGCCGCCGCCGCCCTGGGGGCAACAAGGAGCATGACGATGGTAGAGGCACGCTGGAACGGACAGGTGATCGCTTCGAGCGACGATACCGTGGTGGTCGAGGGCAATCATTATTTTCCTGCCGATTCGGTCGATCCCGCGCTGCTGAAGGCCAGCGCCACGACGAGCAACTGCCCGTGGAAGGGCACCGCGCATTATCACACGCTGGTGGTCGACGGGGCCGAGAACCGCGACGCGGTGTGGTATTACCCCGAGCCCAAGGACAAGGCCGCACAGATCAAGGGGCGGCTGGCGTTCTGGAAGGGTGTCGAGGTCAAGGCGTGAGCGGCGACGACTATGTCTATGACGAGGCGAGCGGCGAGTGGGTCGCGGCGGGGGCGGTTGCGACTGCTGCGGGCGACGATGCTGTCGTGGTGCGCGATTCGGTGGGCAATGTGCTGGCCGATGGCGACCAGGTGACCTTGATCAAGGACCTGACCGTCAAGGGCGCGGGGCAGACGCTCAAGCGCGGGACGCTGATCAAATCGATCCGGCTGACCGGCGACGCGCAGGAAATCGACTGCAAGTTCGACGGCATCAAGGGGCTGGTGCTGCGCGCCGAATTCGTTCGCAAGCGCTAGCTGGCGGGGCGGCGCGAACCGGCGTATTATCGGCATGGGGCCTCCCGCCCCTTCAGGAACCGATCATGGCCAAGGGCCAGAAAAAGACCAGCCGCGAGACGCGCAAGCCCAAGGCCGAGAAACCGCCGAAGCAGAACGCGTCGAACCCGTCGACCAAGGGCAAGCCGGTGGGGCTCGACGCCAAGGGTTGAGGGTTCGGGGGCGGGGCTCACGGTGGCGGAAAGCTACAAAAGCTACACTACGTACCCCCCGGATTCGCCCCTTCCCCGCCCGCCGACCCACCTGCCGCCGCCCCCGCCTGGCTGGCCGCGGCGATGCTCGCGCGCAGCTCGGCGAGGTCGAATTCGGCATCGTCGGCACGTTCGGCCTCCTTGCCCCGGTCCTGGCGAAGCCGGTCGTTTTCGGCGACCAGCTTCTCATGCGCCTCTTCGGGGGTGTCGGGCATGACGCAACGGGAGCCCGGCGACATCGGACGCCGGCGCGCGGGCGGATCTGTGCGAGATGCGCATCGTCGCACAGCGCGATCATCGCATCGAAGAGCCCCAAGGTGTTTGCCTCGGGGTGCTGGCTGGCGGACTTCACCTTGTCGATCCAAGCGCCGTAGCGCATCGGATCGCGATAGCGCAGCAGGAACATCGCCAGCCTTTCGTCATAATAGCGCCGCTCGCCGACCTGTTTCCCCTGGAAGAAGACCGGGCGCGCGACGCCGTGGATCGCGCGCGAGGTCACCGCGTCCGAAAGCTGCCCGACGGCATGTTCGAGCGCCCAGCGCCATGCCGCGCGAAAGCTGGCCGCCCTGGGATCGCCGCGCAGCCGATAGGCGGCGACTCGGTTCATCCCCACCGATTCGGCGGCCTGGGTGACGCAGCCGGTGGCGGCGAGCGCTTCGATGAACTCGGTCTGGCGATCGGGGGTCCAGCCGTCGCTTCGTTCGCGCAACGGGACCGGATCGAAATCGGGCATGGTGTTCGCGGCATCGTCGGCGGGCGGCGATGGCGGCGCGGGCGGGATGGGGCGGCGCGATCTTGGCATGGCGCGAGGCAAGCATGAATCGGGGGTTGTAGGACAGCGCGTTTGGGCTCGGGTTGGACCGAAATGGCGGTTTGTGTGGCGGTTTGGCATCCATCAGGGGTGGGGCGTGGGTTTCTCGACTTCGCTCGAAACGAACGGGTGGCGGGGGGGGGCGAGACGGACGGTTGGGTGGCACGAACCGAAGGGTTTGGGGGGCATGAAACGGACGGTTGGGGGGCTGGAAATCAACGGTTTGGGGGATGGTGGCGCTGGGCTTATGCTGGCGCGATGACCGATGCCGCCGCCCTGATCGCCCGCCTGGACCTGGCCCCGCATCCCGAGGGCGGGTGGTATCGCGAGACGTGGAGGGCGCCTGCCCCCGAGGGCGAGCGCGCGAGTGCGAGCGCGATCCTGTTCCTGCTCGATGCCGGCGAGCGATCGCACTGGCACCGGGTGGATGCCGCCGAATTGTGGCTGTGGCACGCGGGCAGCGCGCTCGCGCTGCGCACCGCGGCGAGCGACGCGGGGCCGGTGGAGACGCTGCGGCTGGGCGGCGACGTGCTGGCGGGCGAGGTGCCGCAGGGGCTGGTGCCCGCCGGGTGGTGGCAGGCGGCCGAGGCGACCGAAGGCTGGGCGCTGGTGAGCTGCGTGGTGTCGCCGGGGTTCGGGTTCGCGGGGTTCGAGCTGGCCGCGGCGGGGTGGGCGCCGGGGGATTGAGCCCGCGTTGCGGCGGATGCACGCTTGCTATACATGTATAGCGACAGGAGGCGGCGATGCTGGCAGTGCGATTGGATACCGAAACCGAGGCGCGGCTCGAAGCGCTCGCCGCGCGGACGGGGCGGACCAAGACCTTCTATGCACGCGAGGCGATCGTCGCGCATCTCGACGATCTCGAGGATTTCTATCTGGCCGAGGAGCGACTGCGCGATTTCCGCGACGGCGACGCGATCCCGCTTGCCGATCTGAAGGCGCAGCTTGGCCTGGCGGATTGAGTTCCTGCCCGAGGCGGCGAAGGAACTGGCCAAGCTCGACCGCACCGCAGCGGCGCGGATCATCAAGACGTTGGAGACGCGGATCGCCGTGCAGGACGATCCACGTTCGCTGGGAAGCGCGCTGACGGGCGACCATGCGGGCTATTGGCGCTGGCGGATCGGCGACTATCGCGTGGTGGCGCGCATCGAGGATGACCGGGTGCTGATCCTGGTAGTGCGAGTGGCGCATCGGCGCGAGGTGTATCGGTGAGGGTGGCGGCGTTCGGGTGCGACGATTGCCGCCTAGCTTTACGGGCGCGTCGCGTATTGCTGTTTGTACGCGATGGCGTACATTGTCGACATGGAAAGCCTGAGCATCTCCGAAGCGCGCGCCAATATGAAGGCGGTGGTCGATCGCGTCGTGGCCGACAAGGCACCGGTGGCGATCACCCGCCAGCGCGGCGAGGGCGTGGTGATGATCTCGGCGAGCGAATGGGCGTCGATCGAGGAAACATTGTACCTGCTGCAGTCGCCGGCGAACGCGCGCGCGCTGATCGAATCGATCGCCGAGCTGGACGCCGGCAAGGGTAGCGAGCGCGACCTGATCGCGCCGTGAAGCTGGTCTTTTCGTCGCGCGCCTGGGACCAGTATCTCGAATGGCAGGGCGACGATCGGCGCGGGCTGGAGCGCATCAACGCATTGCTCAAGGAATGCATGCGCGATCCCTTTCGCGGAACCGGCAAGCCCGAGCCGCTGGGCGGCAATCTAGCCGGCTGGTGGTCGCGCCGGATCACCCGCGAGGATCGGCTGGTGTATCGGGTTACGGGTAAGGGTGAGGGGCAGGTGCTGGAAGTGGCGCAGTGTCGGTATCATTATTGAGGCATGCTACCAAGCAAATCTCATATCAGAGGCACGTAAGCTTTACACGTTCCAACTCGACGATATGTTTGTACGATGGCCTACCCAATAGAAAACAAGCTTGTTGTTGGGATCACATCGTCAGCCCTATTCGATTTCACGGCTGAGGACGAGATTTTTCAGAGTGAAGGCCTTGAGGCCTTTAAAAAATACCAAATCGCGAACCGAAAAATTCCGCCAGCACCGGGGGCGGCTTTCCCATTCATAAAGCGGCTTTTGGGGCTAAATAGAAAGTTTCCCGAGCAGTCACCCGTTGAGGTCGTAATTCTTTCGAGAAACGACCCCGCGGCAGGGGCTAGGATCACGGACGCCATTCCTGGATATGATTTAGATATATCACGATATTTCTTTCTCTCGGGAGCAAGCCCTTACCCGTACATGAAGTCTGTTCATGCCTGCCTGTATCTGAGCACCAACAAGGAAGAGGTGAAAACTGCTGTCGCGGAGGGTCATCCGGCGGGTTATGTTCTTCCATGCGCCGCACTGGATGATGAACTAGATACTCAGCTGAGGATTGCCTTCGATTTTGACGGAATTTTAGTCGATGACGAAGCAGAGCAGCAATATGCAAAGGGAGGGCTTGATCTGTTTCGCCATCACGAAATTCAGCACAGCGCTCGACCGTTGAAGAATGGCCCTCTCATGCCGCTGCTTCAAAAGATATCTAATATTCAACAGATTGAGCGAGACCACCCACAACATGTCAATGATCCCGACAAAGCAGTCCGAGTGGCGATTGTAACTGCGCGTAACGCGCCCGCTCATGAAAGAATGATGACCACTCTTAAGCACCATGGCATCGAAGTGGACGAGCTTTTCCTGACCGGTGGCATTGAGAAGAAGAATATTCTTGACGTTTTGCGCCCGCAGATTTTTTTTGATGACCAACTCGGGCATTTGCAGCCGGCTTCCGGAAGTACGCCCTGTGTCCATATTCCTTTCGGCGTGAGAAACATCGACAATTAAGTAGAGCCAAGCTGGGAGTTCAAACGGTGTGCGACACATCCGGCATCGAGCGCATCTTGATTTCTCCGCGAGGCGCAACGCACCTGCTGAGCCCCTCCACCATGCTGCGCATGGTCGCCCTCCCCCTTTCAGTGGAGGATTAGGCTTCAGTCCCGCTCGCGCCTGGCAGCGCCGATGTAGAGTTCGCTGCCGGTTTGTTTGAAGATGTCGCTCATCGCGGCCATGCCGGCTTCGGCTTCGGGGGTGGTGGTTGGGGCGAAGCCCCCTCCGTCATCGCTGCGCGATGCCACCTCCCCCGCCGCTGCGCTATGGGGGAGGATCGAAGCGGCCAGGAAGCTGTCGGCGCTTTGGTTTTGCTTGGCGGCGAATTCGCGGACTTCGGCGGTGATCTTCATGCTGCAGAATTTGGGGCCGCACATCGAGCAGAAATGCGCGGTCTTGGCGCCTTCCGCCGGCAGCGTCTGGTCGTGGTATTGCTCCGCCGTGTCGGGGTCGAGCGACAGGTTGAACTGGTCGCGCCAGCGGAATTCGAAGCGGGCGCGGCTCAGCGCATCGTCGCGCAGCTTGGCGGCGGGGTGGCCCTTGGCGAGATCGGCGGCGTGGGCGGCCAGCTTGTAGGTGACGACGCCGACCTTGACGTCGTCGCGGTCGGGCAGGCCCAGATGCTCCTTGGGGGTGACGTAACACAGCATCGCGCAGCCGAACCAGCCGATCATCGCCGCGCCGATGCCGCTGGTGATATGGTCGTACCCCGGCGCGATGTCGGTGGTTAGCGGCCCCAGCGTGTAGAAGGGGGCTTCGCCGCAGGCCTCGAGCTGCTTGTCCATATTGGCCTTGATCTTGTGCATCGGCACATGGCCCGGCCCTTCGATCATCACCTGGATGTCATGGTTCCAGGCGATCTTGGTGAGTTCGCCCAGCGTGTGGAGTTCGGCGAACTGCGCTTCGTCATTGGCGTCGGCGATGCTGCCGGGGCGCAGGCCGTCGCCCAGCGAGAAGGCGACGTCATACGCCTTCATGATCTCGCAGATTTCCTCGAAGCGGGTGTAGAGGAAGCTCTCCTGGTGATGCGCGAGGCACCATTTGGCCATGATCGATCCGCCGCGGCTGACGATGCCGGTGACGCGCTTGGCGGTCATCGGTATGTACGGCAGGCGGACGCCGGCGTGGATAGTGAAATAGTCGACTCCCTGTTCGGCCTGCTCGATCAGCGTGTCGCGGAAGATGTCCCAGTTGAGATCCTCGGCGATGCCGCCGACTTTCTCGAGCGCCTGGTAGATCGGGACGGTGCCGATCGGGACGGGCGAGTTGCGCAGGATCCATTCGCGAGTGTCGTGGATGTTGCGGCCGGTCGACAGGTCCATCACGGTATCGGCACCCCAGCGGATCGACCAGACGAGCTTGTCGACTTCCTTGGCGACGTCTGACGCGACGGCGGAGTTGCCGATATTGGCGTTGATCTTGACCAGAAAGTTGCGGCCGATCGCCATCGGTTCGGATTCGGGGTGGTTGATGTTGCTAGGGATGATCGCGCGGCCGCGGGCGACCTCGTCGCGGACGAATTCGGGGGTGACATAGTCGGGGATCGACGCGCCGAAGTCGTGGCCGTCGCGGATATGGCCGATGAGCTGTTCGCGGCCCAGGTTTTCGCGGGTGGCGACATATTCCATCTCAGGCGTGATGATGCCGCGGCGGGCATAGTGCATCTGGCTGACATTGGCGCCGGGCTTGGCGCGCAGCACCTGCTTGCGGACATTGGGGAAGGGCTGGACGCCGCCCGAGCGATCGGGGCCGAGCTGGCCGTTATCCTCGGGGCGGACTTCGCGCTGGGCGACCTGCTCGACATCGCCGCGGCCGACGATCCAGTCTCGGCGCAGTTCGGGGAGGCCCGCCATGATGTCGATGCGGGCATTGGCGTCGGTATAGGGGCCCGAGGGGTCGTAGACGCGCAACGGGGGCTCGTCGCAGCTGGGATCGAGGACGATCTCGCGCATCGCGACGCCGAGCGGGCCGACGTGAATTTTGCGGCTGCCCCGGATCGGGCCGGTGGTGACTTTCAATTCGGTGCGCGCGGGAATGTCGGCCATGATGCTCTCCAAATATTGGGGAGAGCACGGGCTCCGGGTGAAGCGCCGCTCCCTCCCTACGCCGGTATCAACCGGATCAGGTTCAGCGGGTCGGGGGCTGCTGCCCCCCTCTCAAGCGCGCATGCAGCGCTCCCCCGGGGAATGGCAGCACGCTAGGCGGGTTCGGGGGCGTCGGCAAGCGCGGCGTGCCACGCGGCATAGGGGGTGGTGTGCGCCATGTGGCGGTTGAGGTCGGGGGCGCCGTCGGTCCACCAGACCGGGCCGCGTTCGCCCAGGGCCGTCTTGGCAGCGTCGACGCGCGCGCGGGCCTTGGCCATCGCTTGCGGATCGGCGGCGCGCTTGGCCGCCCCCACCGCACGGCGTGCGTCCATCAGTTCGTGGACGAGCGCGGCGCGGGTGGCTTCGGGGAGCGACGGGTCGGCGCGCCGCCAGAGCCGGCCGCGCACGACGATGTAGCGACCGTCGGGGGTTACCGGCGGCTCAGAACGAATAGGCAAGGCCCACGGTGCCAAGCCACTGGTGCGGCGAACCCGCGATCGCGGTGACCGGGCTGGCGCTGAAATCGCCCAGCAGGCGGCGATAGGTGCCGCCGACCACCATCTGCAGCCCGCCGGTCAGATCGCCGGTGAGCGAATGCGCGCCGGCAAAACCGATCGTGTAGTTCTTCCACCCGCCATCGGCATCGAACACCGGCAGCCCGCTGCGCAGCGATTCGGCGGCCGAGACGCTGAAATACGCGTCGCCATAGCCATTTTCGACACGCTCGGCCGAGAGGAACAGCCCGACCAGCGCCTTGGTGCTGAGCGGGGTGGTGTAGGCGAGCGTCGGGGTGAGGATGCCGCTGTCATGCGCGCCGGCGACGTCGTAGCGATAGCTGATCGTCGCCGACAGCCGGTCATAGTCGCTGGTGAGCACCCCGGTCTTGCCGATGCCGACATAGCCGCCCAATTCGATCGCGGTGTTGCGCTCTTCGAGCAGCGCCACCTGCGGATCGTCGATCGCGTCGGCGCTGGTGCGGTTGAAGCCGATGACGCCGATCGGGCCGGCCTGGATATCGACCGTCGGGCCATAGCCGTCGCGGATCAGGTCGACGCTGAGGCGATTGCCGAGGAAGGTGAAGCGGAAGCCCTCGAGCTGGCCGATCGCGGCGGGGACCGGCGAGAAGCCGTAATCGTCCGAGCCTTCGTAATTGGGCAGGATGCCCGCGCCCGCGCCGACGATCGCGAAGTCGCCGCGCGGATCGGCGGTTTCGGGGTCGGGGACGGCCGAAGGCTGGGGAGCGGCGTCCTGCGCCAGCGCGGGGACGGCCAGGAACGACAGGCCGAGACCGGCGAGCAGGAAAAGCTTGGTTTTCAAAGGAACGCGCTCCGGAATCTGGCAGAAGGAATTGCCAGCGAAACGCCAGCGTTCAGTTATTGGTTCCGCCGCAGTGCGTCATAGCATGTAACGAAGCTTCACCTGTTGTATTTGGGCATCATTGCCGAAGGCGAAGCGCGCCGCCGAAAAGCGCGGCGGACCAAAGCCGATGCGCGGGTTGCGCGAAAAGCCGAAGCCTTCGCGCGGGATGCCGGCGAAGGTGTCGAGCTTGCGGTTGGCGTTCTCGTCGTGGAACACCGCGATCGCGTAATTGCCGTGCGGCAGCGCATCGAAGCGCATCGCGCGGTCGCCCGCGGGCACCACGCGGCTCACCGCGCGGGCATCGTCGACGCAATTGGGGAAATTGTCGGGATCGGCGGTGAGGCAGAATTGGAGCACGCCGCGCGCATTGCGCAGCTCGGCGACCTCAACCTTCAGCTGCGACACCGGCATCGCGCCGCCCAGCGCGATCGCCGCCAGCGGCAACGCCAGCGCGCGGACGCGCAGCCTGGGCGAAATCGCCAAGGCCCTTGTCGGTACCGCAGACGTGGTCCCAGAAGCGGAAATATAGCCCATAGTTGCACCCATATCGTTCATGATGCCGCTGGTGATGGCTGGCGGTAATCAACCAGCGTCCCAATGGCCCCTGCACGATGAACCTAGGGAAAACCTCCCAGCCCATGTGGTTGGTGACCCCCATAACGGTCATGACGGTAAGGACAATGCACAGTCCGACGGTGTGGATCGGAATCACGAACACCAGTAGCGGAATTATCACGGCACCGGTGAGCGCTTCAACCGGGTGGAACGCCATCGCCGCCCAGGCGGTAGGCGGGCGGCTGGCATGGTGGACGGCGTGCGCGATGCGAAACCATTTGGGAATGTGCATCCAGCGATGCGTCCAATAGAACCACGTATCGTGCAGGAAGAGATACGCCAGCACCGAGACCGGCAGATACCATAAGGGATAGGCGTTCACGTCGCTGTAGATCCGCGTCCAGCCGTGATTGTCCCAGCCCCAGGCGATGATTCCTGCGGGAATGCCGTAGATCGCCGCCGACATCATCGACCATTTGATCTCGCGCCCGATCTGCTGGTCGAGCCCGGTATAGAGCCCGGGCCGCGTCGCGCGGGTGAGCAATGCGAACGCGCCGCTGGCGAGGAGATAGCGGACACCGACGATGACCGTCATCGCGAGCGCCGAGAGGAGGATGGCGAGACCGATCGACATGGGGGGGATGTAGGGCAGTGGGGGGGCGGACGCTAGGGGATTGGGTGGGGTGGGGAGTCGAGCAGCGATGGGCTGTCGTTCGCCCGCATGGGGATATCCCACAGCCGATGATGTTACAGGAAGCTTTGGCAGCGCCGCCAAAACCTCGCCTCCAAAAAGCCGAGGTTACAATCGGCGAGTGAGGCCGGGACCTGTAGCGCACGAACTTGATCGAGCGCCACCGGCGCCCGACCGACCGCCGATCGGGATTCCTGCGCCTCAAGCTCGCTACGCGCGACAGGCGTGTCGCGGGAATACGCGCCGTTCAGCAGCCTGGTTACCGCACCAGCAGCACCGGTGCATGAACGGTACGAACCATCGTCGTCGTGGTGCTGCCGACGATCAGCGTACGGAGCGGCGAATGACCATAAGCCCCCATCACCAGCATCGCGCCCGGCGTCTGCTCAACGATCTCGGCGATCACCTGTTCGGGCTTGCCCTTGCGCAGCGATGTCGTGACCTCGTGCCCCGCGCGCAATTGCTCGGCGGCGGCTTCCAGTGCGCGGCGATGGCCGTCATTTTCGCTGTCGGCCATCACGATATGTACCGGGAGCCCGACAAATAGCGGCGAGTTTACCAGCCGCTCGAGCGCGCGATCAGCAGCCGGGCCCGCGTCATAGGCGAATACAACGCTGCTTGGCGCTTGTGCGGCGCGGTTCGCGATCAGGATCGGCTTGCTGCTCGCGCGCACGACGCGCTCGATCTTCGACCCGATATGGTCGGTCGCGAACTCATGGCCCGCACCGCGCTTGCCGATGACGACGACGCGCGCATCGGCCTCCTGCTCGAGGATCGTCTCGACGATGCCGCCATGCCGGTGAAGGACAGCGACGTCGGCAACACCGCTTTCACGCAGCCGTGCTTCGCCGGCCTTGAGCAGCGCGCGGCCCCGCTCGACCTGCAGCCGGGCGTCGGTCTCCTCGAGCCGCACCAATTCCTCCATCAGGTCGGTCTTGGCGCCGAGGCCGATCGCGCCCGAAAGGTCGCCGCGTGCTGCGACCGCATCCTTGCGCTGGACGATGTGGAGCAGTTCGACGGGCATTTCGAGCCGCTTGGCGGCCCAGGCGGCCAGGTCGCACACGCTGTTGGCGTAGTTCGACGCGTCGATGCAGGCGAGAATCTTCTGCATAGTCACTCTCCTATCAATGGCCGCCGAGTTGCGCTTGCGCACCCGGCTTGTCGTGAACCGCAAAACGCTGGACCATCGAGGCGCTGGCATCGTTCAGCCCGATCACGTCGACGTCGGTGCCTTCGCGGCGGAACTTCAGGATCGCCTTGTCGAGCGTTCCGATCGCCGAGATGTCCCAGAAATGTGCGTCGGTGACGTCGATCACGACGCGGTCGAGCACTTCCTTGAAGTCGAATGCCTCGGCGAATGCGTCGGACGAGGCGAAGAACACCTGCCCCGCGATCCGGTAGATGCGCGTGGTGGCGTCGGCCGACAGCTCGGATGCGACGACGAACAGCCGCTTGACCTTGCTCGCGAAGAACAGCCCCGACAGGATCACGCCCGCCAGCACGCCCTGCGCCAGATCATGCGTCCACACGGTAATGACGACGGTCGCCAGCATCACCGCCGATGACTGCCAGGGATGGCGACGCACATCGGTGATCGAACGCCAGCTGAAGGTGCCGATCGACACCATGATCATCACCGCGACCAGCGCCGCCATCGGGATGATCGCGACGACCGAGCCGAGCACCAGCAACAGGAACAGCAGGAAAACGCCCGACACCATCGTCGACAGTCGGGTCAGGCCGCCCGACTTCACGTTGATCACCGACTGGCCGATCATCGCGCAGCCGCCCATGCCGCCGAGGAAGCCGGTGAAGAAGTTGGCGATTCCCTGCCCCTTCATCTCGCGCTGCTTGTCCGAGCCGGTATCGGTCAGGTCGTCGACGATCTGCGCAGTCATCATCGATTCGAGCAGGCCGACCGCGGCCATCGTCGCCGAATAGGGCAGGATGATCTGGAAGGTCTCGAGCGTCAGCGGCACGTTGGGGATCAGCCAGGCGGGCAGCGACGAAGGCAGCTCGCCCATGTCGCCGACGGTGCGGACGTCGAAGCCCATATACCAGACGAGCACCGTCAGCACCGCGATCGCGATCAGCGGCGAGGGCACCGCCTTGGTGATGCGCGGGAAGAGATAGATGATCGCCAGCCCGCCCGCGACCAGCACATAGGTGAGCGGCGCGACGCCGGTCAGCTCGGGCAGCTGCGCCATGAAGATCAGGATCGCGAGCGCGTTGACGAAGCCGGTAATCACCGACCGCGACACATATTGCATCAGCAGGTGCAACCGCAGGAAGCCCGCGATGAGCTGGATCACCCCCATCAGGATCGTCGCGGCGAACAGATATTCGACCCCGTGATCGCGCACCAGCGGCAGGATCAGGACTGCGATCGCGGCGGTTGCCGCCGAGATCATCCCCGGGCGCCCGCCGACCAGCGAGATGATGACCGCGATCGAGAAGGAGGCGTAGAGCCCGACACGCGGATCGACGCCCGCGATGATCGAGAACCCGATCGCCTCGGGGATCAGCGCGAGCGCCACGACGATACCCGCAAGGATGTCGCCACGCGGGTTGGACAGCCATTCGCGTTGCAGCGAAGCTAGAGTTGGCATTCAGGTACCTTGAATTTTACTTGAAGCACGGGCCGGAAGCACGCTCGACGAAAAGCGGTTGCAAAGGCGGAGGGCAAACGGCCGTGGTGCTAACAGGTTGTCCCGGGGATAGGCGCCGGGCCGAGCCACCTGGTAAGCCCCAGGTCCGGCGGATGCGGCGCGCTTACGCGGGTAGCGACCATTTCGCAAGTGCGAAAGCCATCCTGAGCTATATCAAGCAAGTCACCGACGGCGCGCCTGCGATATCGTCATGGTCAGGACAGAGGGGAATATTGCCGCGGTCGATCGCGGTCGTGCCTTTGTCGATGGGGAACATGCTTCAGGACGGCTGCTGTCTGATCGGTCTCTCCGACGCGTCGAGGAGATCGTTCTTCCGAAAGCCTGTTCGCCAATCGATTTGCCCGAAACGACTTGTGGACATCGAGAAACCGAACGGCGGCGGCTTTGGCGGACCATCGGTTTCCCGGCGCTGCGCGGCCTGATCCGATGGCCTGGAGTTTGTAACGCAGCCGTGTGGCTCTGGGCTTTTCAGCCGAGGTCGACGGCCGCAAGCGCGCGGTTCGCTGGGGCCAGCACCCCCCATGCTGCGCAGGGCCCCCTCGCCGGGCGGGGGAGGATTTTCAGGGCGTCGCCCCGAACGCCCCTACCGCGTCCGCCCCCTCCACCACCGCTTCGCGGCGGTCCCCCTCCCCCTGGCGGGGGAGGATTTAGGAGATGCTTTGGGGCGTTGAGGATGGCATCACCGCGCAAAGCGATCGGCGCCGCGCCGACGAACCGGAGGATTTCGCCATGGCCGTTGCCGCCGCATCGCCCCCCTTCCTGCCGCGCGGGCCGGCGTTGATCGGTTGGGTCGCGGTGGCGCTTGCGGGCGCGGGGGCGTTGGGGTTCGTGGCGCTGGTGCGCGGCGAGCCGATCAATGCGCTGTGGCTGGTCGTCGCCGCGCTGTGCACCTACGCGATCGCGTATCGATTCTATGGGCTGTTCATCGAGCGCAAGGTGCTGGGGATCGATCCTGCGCGATCGACCCCGGCGGTGCGGCGCAACGACGGGCTGGATTATGTGCCCACCAACCGCAACGTGCTGTTCGGGCATCATTTCGCGGCGATCGCGGGGGCGGGGCCGCTGGTGGGGCCGGTGCTGGCGGCGCAGATGGGGTATCTGCCGGGCACGCTGTGGCTGCTCGCAGGCGTGGTGTTTGCAGGCGCCGTGCAGGATTTCCTGATCCTGACCTTCTCGACGCGGCGCGATGCGCGGTCGCTCGGCGACATGGTGCGATCCGAGATGGGGCGCGTGCCCGGCACGATCGCATTGGTCGCGGTGCTGATGATCATGGTGATCCTGCTCGCGGTGCTGGCGCTAGTGGTGGTCAAGGCGCTCGAGGGGAGCCCGTGGGGCACCTTCACCGTGTTCGCGACGATCCCGATCGCGCTGTTGATGGGCATCTATGGCCGATTCTTGCGGCCGGGGCGGATCGGCGAGATGTCGGCGATCGGCTTCGTGCTGCTGATGCTGGCGATCGTCGGCGGCGAGCCGGTGGCGCGATCGGCGACGTTGGCGCCGTGGTTCACCTTTAGCGGGCCGACCTTGGCGCTGTTGCTGATGGCCTATGGCTTCATCGCGTCGGTGGTGCCGGTGTGGCTGTTGCTGGCGCCGCGCGATTATCTGTCGACCTTCCTGAAGATCGGTGTGATCGCGGGGCTGGCGCTGGGCATATTGATCGTCCGGCCCGAATTGCAGATGCCCGCGGTGACGCGCTTCGTCGACGGGACCGGGCCGGCGTTTGCGGGGACGATCTTTCCCTTTCTGTTCATCACCATCGCCTGCGGCGCGGTATCGGGGTTCCACGCGCTGATTTCGAGCGGGACGACGCCCAAGATGATCGAGAGCGAGGGTGACCTTCGCTTCATCGGATACGGCGCGATGCTGACCGAAAGCTTCGTCGCGGTGATGGCGCTGATCGCGGCGTGCGTGCTCGACCCCGCGGTGTATTTCGCGATGAACGCGCCCGCCGCGCTGATCGGCACCACCAGCGCCGAGGCGGCACGCGCGATCGCCGAATGGGGCTTCGTCGTGACGCCGCAAGCGCTCGACGGGATCGCGCGCGATGTGGGCGAAGGGACGATCCTGTCGCGCGCGGGCGGCGCGCCAACACTGGCGGTGGGGATGGCGCAGATATTGAGCCAGGTGATCGGCGGCCAGGCGCTGATGGCGTTCTGGTATCACTTCGCGATCCTGTTCGAAGCGCTGTTCATCCTCACCACGGTCGATGCGGGAACGCGGGTGGCGCGGTTCATGATCCAGGATCTGCTGGGGTCGGTGGTGCCGGCGATGAAGGAGACGCAGCGGCTGGGGCCGAACCTGCTGGCGACCGCGCTGGCGGTGAGCGCCTGGGGTTATTTCCTCTATCAGGGGGTGACCGATCCGCTGGGGGGGATCAACACGCTGTGGCCGCTGTTCGGCATTTCCAACCAGATGCTCGCGGCGATCGCGCTGACGCTGGCGAGCGTGATCCTGTTCAAGATGAAGCGCCAGCGCTTTGCTTGGGTCACGATTCTACCGACGAGCTGGCTGCTGATCTGCACGCTGACCGCGGGGTGGCAGAAGATGTTCGACGCCGATCCGCGCATCGGGTTCCTGGCGCATGCACAGATCTTTTCCGACGCGGCGGCGCGCGGCGAGGTGCTGGCACCCGCCAAGTCGATGGCCGAGATGGGGCGGATCGTGTTCAACGACCGGATCGACGCCGGCTTGTGCGCGCTGTTCATGGTCGCGGTGCTGGCGATCGTGGCCTATGGAGTCGGCGCGTGCCGACGGGCGCTGGCGAGCGAGCGGCCGAGCGTGCAGGAGGTGGGCGATGTCGCGGTTGCTTAAGGGCTGGCGGGTCGCGGCGAAGACCGCGCGGCTGATGGTTGGGGTGCCCGATTATGACGGCTATGTCGCGCACCGCGCGGCGCTGCATCCGGGCGAGCCGGTGATGACGCTGGCCGAGTTCCACCGCAATCGGATCGACCGGCGGTACGGGACGGGACCGGGGTCGACGCCGCGCTGTTGTTAACTAGCTCCCCTCCCTGAAAGGGAGGGGTTGGGGGTGGGTCGACGCCCGCGCGACGGTGGTTTGGATCGTGGTGGTCACGCCTTCGATGTTTTCGAGGACGTCGTTGTTCCAGAAGCGGAGGATGGTCCAGCCGCTAGCGGTGAGGTAGGCGGTGCGGGTGGCGTCTTCTTCGACTTGGAGCGCGTGTTGGCCGCCGTCTAGTTCCACCGCGATCTTGGCGGATCGGCAAGCGAAGTCGAGGATGTAGTGGCCGACGACCAGTTGCCGCGTGAAGCGGGGGTGGTGGGTTCGTAGCTGTTGCCAGAGGGCGCGTTCGGCCGGGGTGGGGTCGCGGCGCAGCGAGCGGGCGTTGGTTTTTAGCTCGGGTAGGATGCGCTGCATGGTGGCGCGAGCTTAACGGCTGGCTCGCGGGCGTCGACCCACCCCCGGCCCCTCCCTTTCAGGGAGGGGGGAGAAAGCGTCTACCCGTGCTTTCCTTTAAACCGACATGCCCTGCAACAGCTTGGGCAGGTCGCCGCTCTCTCCGCGCGCCTCGGCCATGAAGCGGTTCTTCAGCGGGGGGATCGCGTTGACCGCCGAGATGCCGAAGCGGCGGACCGCCGAGGCGCTTTTGCCGGGGATGCCGAACAGGCGGGTGAGCCCGTCGGTGGCGAGCGCGACCAGGAAGGTGTCGAGCCCGCGCCAGCGTTCGTAGCGCGCGAGGAGTTGGGCGTCGCCGAGGTCGAGGCCCAGGCGCTTGCCCTCGACCAGCACCTCGACCAGCGTCGCGACGTCGCGGAAGCCCAGGTTCAGCCCCTGGCCGGCGATCGGGTGGATGCCGTGCGCCGCGTCGCCGACGAGCGCGAGGCGGTTCGCGGTGATCGTCGCTGCGTGGTGGAAGCCCAGCGGGTAGCTGGTGCGCTTCGACAGCGGGCCGAGCTTGCCGAGGAACCCGCCCATCGCCTTTTCGGCCTCGTGCAGCCACGCGCGGTCCGAAAGCTTGAGCATGCCGGGGGCGTCGTTTTCGTGGACGGTCCACACCAGGGCCGAGCGATGGCCATGCTCGTCGTCGCCCAGCGGGAGGATCGCGAAGGGACCGGCGGGGTAGAAGATTTCATAGGCGCAATTGTCGTTGGGGTGTTCGTGGCCGAAGGTCGCGATCATCGCGACATGCTGGTAGCGCCACTTGGCCATGCGGATGCCCGCGGCCTCGCGCGTCGGCGAGTTGCGCCCTTCGGCGGCGATCAGCAATTGCGCGGTGACCGTGCTGCCATTGTCGAGCGTCGCGGTGACGCCGGCATCGTGGCGTTCGACATGCACCGCGCGGGTGTTCATCCGCAGATCGACGCCCGGAGTCTCGGCGGCGGCACCGTGGAGCGCGGCGCGCAGATGCCGGTTCTCGTACATGACGCCGAGCACGCCGTCGTTTGCGTCGGGGACGAAATCGAGCGCGCCGGGTTCGAGCCCGTCGCTGACGCGGATCGAGGCGATCGGGCAGCCCTTGCCCGCCAGCCGCGCGCCGACGCCGATCGCGTCGAGCATCCGGTGGCTGGCGCTGGCGACCGCGGTGGCGCGCCCGTCATAGTCGGCGGCAAGGATGGTAGCGGGGTCGGCGGGGTCGATCACGGTGGCGGTGACGCCATGCGAACCGAGGGCGGTAGCCAGCGCACTGCCGACAAGGCCCGCGCCGAGGATCAGGACATCGCTCATGGCGCTGATGTAGGCGATGTGCGGCGGGTTGGGAACGGACCTTGCGGGGGTATCAGCGCGGACGGGGCGGTTTCTCGACTTCGCTCGAAATGAAGGGGCCCATTTCTTCGTCATTCCCGCGAAGGCGGGAATCCAGGGGCCGTGGGAGGTGCGGCTCTGGATCCCCGCCTTCGCGGGGATGACGAAGGGGGGCGGGGATGACGAAGGGGGCGCGGGGATGACGTGGAGGGGCGTGGGGCCGTCAGGCTGCCCACGCCGCCACGTCGTCCTGCGCGCCGATCAGTGCCAGGCCGTGCGCGATCGAGGTTAGTTCGCCGCCGGTGGCGATACGGTCGTCGCCGAAGCGATCGGTGAACAGGCGGCGGATGCGCGGGGTGAGCGAGGTGCCGCCGGTGAGGAATACCCGGTCGATCGCGGCGGCTTCGGTGGCCGAAGCGGTGAGCGCGCGGGTGACGGCGTCGTCGATCCGCGCGATGTCTGGCGCAATCCAGGTCTCGAACTGCTCGCGGGTGACCTCGGTCTCGATTTCGACCCCGCCGCCTTCGAAGGCGAAGCGCGCGGTGTCGGCTGCGGACAGGTCGCGCTTGGCGCGGCCCACCGCGTCGTAGAGGCGATAGCCCTGTTCGGCCTCGATCACCGCGATCATCCGGCCGATCGCGGCGGGATCGGTGGCGTTGCGCTGCAGCTTTTCGAGTTCGGCGAGCGTGCGGCGGTTGCGCATCAGCGCGAGCCGCGACCAATCGGCGAAATCGGCGAAATAGCCGCCGGGGATGTCGAGCACCTTGTCGAACGAGCGATAGGTGCCGCCCTTGCCGAGCAGCGGCAGGACGAGCCGGTCGATCAGCCGCGCGTCGAAGCGGTCGCCGGCGATGCCGACGCCAGCATGGCCCAAGGGCACGCAGCGGCGCGCGGCGCCGGGGCGCTCGATCCGCACCACCGAAAAGTCGCTGGTGCCGCCGCCGAAATCGGCGACCAGGATCGTGGCTGGCTCGTCGATCCGCGCGGCATAGCTGAACGCCGCGCCGACGGGTTCGTAGACATAGTGCAGATCGGTGCCGAGCGCGGCGAACATCGCGGCGTAGCGGGTGCGCGCGAGCGCCTCGTCGGGGCGGGCGCCGGCATATTCGACCGGGCGGCCGACGACGATCCGGCGGTTGCCGCCGTCCAGTGCGCCGTTCGCGCGCGCGGCGAGGCGGTCGAGGAACAGGCGACCAAGCTCCTCGAAGCGATAGCGGCGATCGAAGACGCTGGCATGTTCGAAGCTGGTGCTGGCCGCGACCGATTTGAACGATTGCAGGAAGCGGCTGTCCTGCGGGTATTCGAGATATTCGGCGATCGCCCAGGGGCCGGCCTCCGCCGCGACGCCGCCGGGGGCGTCGTCGTCCTGCCAGAAGCACAGCGCCGAGCGGAACACCGCGTCGTGGCCGGCGGGGGATTCGAGTTCGACCAGGTCGGCGGTCTGGGTATCGCGCGCGATCGCGACGACGCTGTTGGTGGTGCCGAAGTCGATGCCGATGGCGGCCATGAAACATCCAAACGCTGTGCAGGGCGGGTGCCACTACACGGCCAACCGGCGATTGTCGCGCTTCAGCTTGCGATCGGACGACATCTGCCGCCCGCCCCCAACCTTGACGCCACCCCGGCTTTCGCGCGATGATTCCCGGTACGTTCCGGCCGTGATCGACGCCGAAACCGAATCAGGGGAAGTTTCGATGGCGAGCCGTGCGCAGCCCAGGCTCTGGCGCGACACCATGCGGGCCGGCGCGATGCGATCGGGCGCGATGCTGGGGGCGGCGGCGCTGCTGCTGCTGGTGATCGCGCTGACGGTGTCGCTGGCGACCTATCGCCCGAGCGACCCGGGGTTCAACACCGCCGCGGGCGGGCCTGCCGAGAATTGGCTGGGGACGCCGGGGGCCTATGCCGCCGACCTGCTGCTGAGCCTGTTCGGGGTGCCCGCGGTAATGCTGTTGCCGCTGGGCGTCGTGCTCGCGCTGCGGCTGTGGCGCGACCGGCCGGTGGGCGACTGGAAGGCGATGCTGCGCAATTGCGTGATCGGCGCGGTGCTGATGGGGACCGCGCTCGCCTTCGTCGCGGGCGGATCGGTGCTGGCGCTGCCCGCAGGCTATGGCGGCATCTTCGCGATGGGGATCGCCGCGGCGGCGAACTGGGCAATCGATTTCATCGGCCAGCCGATCGCCGAATTATGGACCGGGCGCGGCGTCGGCGCGATCGCGGGGATCGCCGGCGCGGTGCTGTGGGGGCGTGGGTTGACGATCCAGTGGGTCGATCGCAACTGGCTGCCGCGCCGCGCGCGCGCCGAGCCGGTCGGCGATGCGATCGACGACGACGACGACGAGCGTGACGCCGCGCCCTTCGTGCTCGCCGATCACGAGGCACTCACCGAAAAGCGGATGCCATCGCCGCCGCGCAAGCCGGTGACGCCCGACAACCGCCCTGCGCCGGTGATCGCCGAGCCGAGTCTCGCCCCGCCGCCCGCCAAGCCCAAGCCGCAGACCAGCCTCGACCTGCGCGACCATTACAAGCTGCCGCCGCTCGACTTGCTGACCCCCGCGCCGGTGGGGGCCAAGAACACGATCGACAAGGCATCGCTCGAGCGTAATGCGCGACTGCTCGAAAGCGTGCTCGACGATTTCCACGTCAAGGGCGCGATCGTCGGGGTACGGCCGGGGCCGGTGGTGACGATGTACGAGCTAGAGCCCGCCGCGGGGATCAAGGCGAGCCGCGTGATCCAGCTCGCCGACGACATCGCGCGCAACATGTCAGCGATTTCGGCGCGCGTCGCGACGATCCCGGGGCGGACGGTGATCGGTATCGAGCTGCCCAATGCGCGGCGCGAGCCGGTAAATTTGCACGAGCTGGTGGGCAGCCAGGGCTTTGCCGACCAGTCGGCGACGCTGCCGATCGTGCTCGGCAAGAACATCTCGGGCGATGCGGTGATCGCCGATCTCGCGCCGATGCCGCATCTGCTGGTCGCGGGCACCACTGGCTCGGGCAAGTCGGTGGGCCTGAACTGCATGATTCTGTCGCTGCTGTATCGGCTGACCCCCGATCAGTGCCGGCTGATCATGATCGATCCCAAGATGCTCGAACTGAGCATGTACAAGGGCATCCCGCATCTGCTCGCCGACGTCGTCACCGACCCGCCCAAGGCGGTGCGCGCGCTCAAATGGGCGGTCGAGCAGATGGAGGATCGCTATCGGATGATGGCGAGCGTCAACGTGCGCAGCCTGGCGAGCTTCAACGAGAAGGTGCGCGGCGCCAAGGCCAAGGGGCAGAAACTGGGCCGCAAGGTGCAGGTCGGCTACGACGACAATGGCCGCCCGGTGCACGAGGAAGAGACGCTCGACCTGTCGGTGCTGCCGCAGATCGTGATCATCGTCGACGAGTTGGCCGACCTGATGATGACCGCCGGCAAGGAGGTGGAATTCCTGATCCAGCGGCTGGCGCAAAAGGCGCGCGCGGCGGGCATTCATCTGATCATGGCGACGCAGCGCCCCTCGGTCGACGTCATCACCGGCGTCATCAAGGCGAACCTGCCGACGCGGATCAGCTTCCACGTGACGTCAAAAATCGATTCGCGCACCATTTTGGGCGAACAGGGTGCCGAGCAGCTGCTGGGCAAGGGCGACATGCTCTACATGCCCTATGGCAAGCAGATCAGCCGAGTCCACGGGCCGTTCGTGAGCGACGACGAGGTGCAGGCGGTCGCCGATTTCTGGCGCGCGCAGGGCGAGCCCGACTATATCGACGCGGTGACCAACGAGCCCGAAGACGATGCCGGCTTCAGCATGGACGGCGCGCCCGAGGGCGGCGACAGCCCCGAGGACCAGATGTATCGCAACGCGATCGCCTTGGTCGCACAGAGCCAGAAGGCGTCGACCTCGTGGCTGCAGCGGCAATTGCGCGTCGGCTATAATTCGGCGGCGCGGCTGATCGAGCGGATGGAGAAGGACGGGCTGGTGTCGAAGCCCGACCATGTCGGCCGTCGCGAAGTGCAGATGGACGAGGAGGGGCGGCCGCTGGGGTGAGACGGGGGATTCACGCTGGCACGCCGTCGTGATAAATCGATCCCGGAGGTTCGCTATGCCTGATATCCAGCGTCAGCAGGTCGACATCAATTACGACGCCTTCCAGCGCAGCCTGCAGTCGATCATTCGCGATCATCGCGATCAATATGCACTCATGCGCGACCGGGTGATCGTCGATTATTTCGACAATCCGGGCGCTGCATATGATGCGGGCATGGCCCGCTTCAGCGACGGGATATTCTCGATCCAAGAAGTTACCGACGAGCCAATCGAGCTTGGTTTTTGGTCCGTTGCCGCAGATTGAGCTGCGTGCCGATCGACGGCGACTGCTGTGCGACGTCTTGGTCCTGGGTCCTGACAATCCGGTCCAGTTCGAGGGTTTTCGAGGTCGCGCACTGATCGATACCGGGGCGACGTCGAGCGGGATAGGTCCGGCACCGATCGCGAAGCTGGGCCTGCGAAGCCACGGAAAGAAAACGCTGGGCTCGGCAACCGAAGAGAAGATGGTCGATTATTATCTCTTCCGGCTGGCACTTCAGCATGGTGGTGACGGCGACGTGGTGCCCGCTTGGCCCTTTGTGTTTGATCGGATCGACGGTTTCAGCTGGCGGCGAGAAGCCCAATTTGACGTTATTGTCGGCATGGATATCCTGATGCAGTGCGATCTTCACCTGCAGCGTGGCGGTGCCTGTACCTTGCGGTTCGGCTGAACCCAGTTCACCCCGCCTTCATCGCGGAACCTCTATCCCGCTTGCATGCTTTGGAGCCCCATGACCGCACTCGCCCCCTATGCCGCGCTCGCCGCGGCGATCGTCGCCCCTGTCGCTGTCGTGGCGCAGCAGGCCCCTTCGCGCGATCTTGCCGCGGTGCAGGCGCATCTGCGCGCGACCGAGAGCATGACCGCGGCCTTCACCCAGACCGATCGCAACGGCAAGGTGCTCGGCGGCACGCTGACGCTCAAAAAGCCCGGCAAGATCCGCTTCCAATATGAAAAGGGCGTGCCGATCCTGATCGTCGGCGACGGCAAGGCGATCTGGTTCCTCGATTATGCGGTGGGGCAGCGATCGCGCTGGCCGATCGGCGATTCACCGCTGGGCGTGCTGATCGACCCCAGCCGCGACATCGCCAAATATGCCAAGGTGGTGCCGGGCAACGACCCGTCGGTGCTGAGCGTCGAGGCCTATGACCCCAAGCGCCCCGAATATGGCCGCATCACGCTGATCTTCTCGCGCCAGGCATCGGCGCCGTCGGGGCTGATGCTGCAAGGCTGGGTCGCGCTTGATTCGCAGAACAACCGCACGACGATCCGCCTGTCGAACCAGCGCTTCAACGTGCCGGTGTCCGATGGAACGTTCCGTTTCAACGACCCACGGAAGGGCGCGCGCCGAAGCTGACGTTTTGTTCATCCTGGGGTAAGGCGTTCAACCTTAATAGTGGCTGTGCAGAGCTTGGGGGCTGATCGGGATTTTTCCCCCTGTTGCCCGGTTCGACCTCGACTTTGCCTTGCGTGACGAACGCTGGTTGGCCCTCGCTCCATGCCCCCGGAGCGGGGGTCTTTCCATGTCTGGCGGTAGCGCCGCCGCGCCGCTACATCGCTGGCCATGACCGACACGCTCAAGATCGCTTCGTGGAACATCAATTCGGTGCGGTTTCGCATGGCCATCGTCGAGCAGTTCCTGCGCGACGCCGCGCCCGATATCCTGTGCCTGCAGGAAACCAAGGTGATCGACGGCGACTTCCCGCACGATCCGCTGCGCGCGCTGGGGTACGAGCACATCGTCATCCACGGCCAGCGGATGCACCACGGCGTCGCGATCCTGAGCAAGATCCCTTTGGTCGAGGACGATCGCTTCGACTGGCAGGCCAATGGCGAGGCGCGGCATGTCGGGGTGCGCCTGGAAAACGGGCTGCGGATCGAGAATGTCTATGTGCCCGCGGGCGGCGACGTTCCCGATCGCGAGGTGAACCCCAAATTCGGGCAGAAACTCGATTTCCTCGAGCGGATGACTCGCTGGTCTGAAGGCCTATCGGGGATACCGACGCTGCTGGTGGGCGACTTCAACGTCGCGCCGCTCGAAAGCGATGTGTGGAGCCACAAGCAGTTGCTCGACGTGGTGAGCCATACGCCGATCGAGGTCGAGACGCTCGCGCGGCTGCAAGCGGCGAACGACTGGGTCGATCTGGGCCGGCAGTTCGTCCCCGCACCCGCGCGGCTGTTCACTTGGTGGAGCTATCGCGCCAAGGATTGGGCGGCGTCGGATCGCGGGCGGCGGCTCGACCATATGTGGGCCTCACGCGACGTCGCCGCCAAGGCAGTGGCGCACCGCGTCCACGAGGATTGCCGCGGCTGGCTCAAGCCATCGGACCATGTGCCGATCCTGACCGAGTTCGCGTTTTGAGCGACCCGCAGGCGACGGCGCGCGCGATCGACGCGATGCGGCGCGGCTGGCCGGTGGCGATCGCGGGCGCGAACGGGGTGCTGACGCTGCTGGCGATCGAGAGCGCCGATCCGGTACGGCTGGCGTCGTTCGATGCCGAGGCGGGCGCAGGGGTGCTGCTGTCGGCGGGGCGCGCGGCGACGCTGAAGCTGGCGAACCAGCGCGAGGCGGCGGTACCCGACGCGCCGGTGCTGGTGGCGCGCGCGCCCTGGCTCGACTTTGCCGCGGCGACCGCGCTCGCCGATCCGCAATTCGACCTGGCGACGCCGATGAAGGGGCCGTTTCGGGCGATCGCGGTGCCGGTGGCCGATGCCGCGGCGGCGGCGCTGCGGCTGGCGCGGATCGCGGGGATATTGCCCGCCTTCTTCCTGATCGAGGGGGGCGCCAACGCGCTGTCGATCGCCGACGTCGATGCGCATGAGGATGCCGGGCGGCTGGGAATCGCAACGCGCGCGCGGCTGCCGATCGCGCACGCCGAGGATGCCGAGATCGTCGCGTTCCGGACCCCCGAGGCGGCGGGCGAGCATGTCGCGCTGCTGATCGGTGCGCCCGATGGCCGCCCGCCGCTGGTGCGGCTGCACAGCGAATGCCTGACGGGCGACGTGCTGGGCAGCCTGAAATGCGATTGCGGGCCGCAATTGGATGCGGCGCTGGCGGCGATGGTCGCCGATGGCTGGGGAATCCTGCTGTATCTGCGGCAGGAAGGGCGCGGGATCGGGCTGGTCAACAAATTGCGCGCTTATGCGTTGCAGGACCAGGGCTTCGACACGGTCGATGCCAATACCCGGCTGGGCTTCGCCGTCGATGCGCGCGATTTCGGGGTGGCGGCGCGGATGCTGACGCTGCTCAAGCAGGACCGGATCCGGTTGCTGACCAACAATCCGGCCAAGGTGGCGGCACTCGAGGCGGCAGGCGTCGAAGTGGTCGAACGCGTGCCGCATGCGCTGCCGGCGAATGCGCATAATGCGCGGTATCTGGCGACCAAGCGCGATCGGACCGGGCACCAGTTGTAGGTATACCCCCCTCCCTGAAAGGGAGGGGTCGGGGGTGGGTCGACGCCCGCGAGACTTATGTGATGCGAGGGATCGCACCCATACCTTAATTTCGGGCGGTCCGGGGACCCTATCGGCGGCGGCATGCGGTTCGACCCACCCCCGGCCCCTCCCTTTCAGGGAGGGGAGACGTCAGGCCACTAGCCGCGCAACCTCATCGAAATCGCCCGCGACGTCATGCACGCCGATCGCGCGTAGCGTTTCGGCGTGGTCGGGGGGGCAATGCGCGCCGGCGTGGATGCCGATGACATGGGCGCCCGAGGCTACCGCGCCGGTCGCGCCGACGGGGGAATCCTCGAGGATCACGCAGCGGTCGATCGGCACGCCGAGTTGCGCGGCAGCGAAGAGGTACAGATCGGGGGCGGGCTTGCCGTGGGTTACGTGTTCGCGGCCCGAATAGAGGTGGTCGCCGAACACATCGGCGACGCCGAGATGATCGAGATGGGTGCGGATCCAGTGGGTCGAGCTCGACGACGCGACCGCGCGGGGGAGCTCGGCGGGGAGCGAGCGCAGGAAGACGCGCGCGCCGGTGACTTCCTCCAATCCTTCGCGCAACACACGGGCGTCTTCTTCGGCGCGCGCGGCGTGGAAGTCATCGGGAATGTCGCGGCCTATATAGCCCTCGACCCGGTCGAGGAAATCCTTGCCCGCGAGCCCCATGAAATTGGCCATCGCGTCGGCAGGGGTGGTCGGATGGCCGAGATCGGTCAGATAGGCGGCGAGGTGGCGGTTGCCGGCATATTCGCTTTCTAGCAGCACACCGTCGAAATCGAAGATTATCGCATCGAAACGCATCGAAATTCCGTTCGTCATGGGGAGGACGCGATGTAGGACGCCTGCCGCGTCACTCAACCTTCGTGTTGGCTCAGCCGCGCTGGCCGAACAGCGCGCTGCCGACGCGGACATGCGTTGCCCCCAGCGTGACCGCGGTTTCGTAATCGCCCGACATCCCCATGCTGAGCCCGGAGAGGCCGTGATCGCGCGCGAGCTTGGCGAGCAGGGCGAAAAAGGGCGCCGCCTCGATATCGAAGGGCGGCACCGCCATCAGCCCGGCAAGCGGCAGATCGGCGGCGCGCGCGGCGGCGAGCAGCGCGGGCAGATCGGCGACCGCGACGCCGCCTTTCTGTTCTTCGTCGCCGATATTGACCTGGACGAAGCAGGCGGGGCGGCGATCGGCCTTGTCCATCGCCTTGGCCAGCGCGGTCACCAGCGAGGGGCGATCGACCGAGTGGATTGCGTCGAACAACGCGACCGCGTCGTCGGCCTTGTTCGACTGGAGCTGGCCGACGAGGTGGAGCGTGATCCCGGGGGTTTCGGCCTGGAGCGCGGGCCATTTGCCCTGCGCCTCCTGGACGCGGTTTTCGCCGAAGGCGCGTTGGCCGGCGGCGATCAGCGGGCGGATCGCGTCGGCGTCGTGCGTTTTTGATACCGCGATCAGCGTGACGTCGGCGGGCTCGCGCGTCGCGGTGCGCGCGGCCTTGGCGATGCGCGTCTGGACGGCGGCGAGCGCGATACGGGCTTCGTCTGGGGTCATGGTCGCGGCTATACGCAGCGCGATGCAGCGCCGCCACCCCCTGCCCCGCCCGCCTTTGGGCACCGGCGCCCTGCCCCAGCAGTGGCTGATGACCGACGAGCGGATGGGCGAGGCGCTATGGGCCGCGCTCGAGCGGCTGCCGCGCGGCGGCGGGGTGGTGTTTCGGCATTATGCGACGCCGTTGCCCGAGCGGCGGGCGCTGTTCGCGCGGGTGCGCAAGGTGGCGCGGCGGCGCGGCCTGGTGCTGCTGCGCGCGGGCGATGTCGCTATGCGCGGCGAGATGGGGGTGCATAACGCCCGCGGGCGCGGCCTGCGCACGCGTGCGGTGCATGACCGCGCCGAGGCGGTGGCGGCACGGCGCGCGGGGGCGGATGCGGTGTTCGTGTCGCCGGTATTCGCCACCCGCTCGCATCCGGGGGCGCGGGGGCTGGGGGTGGTTCGACTGGGGTTGTTGATGCGCGGCGTCGCGCAGCCGGCGATGGCGATGGGGGGGATGGACGCGGGTACGATCCGGCGGTTGCGGGGGTTGGGCGTGCATGGCTGGGCGGGGATCGACGCGTGGCTGGATCGCGGCGGCAAAACATTGCTCCCGCCGACCGTGGCAAAAGCCCCCCGGATCAGCGCCTGATCCAGCTGCCTGCCGTAGTATCGTCGCCGGCGCGCAGCCAGGCTTTTGCCGGTTCGTCATCCAGCGCATAGGCTTGCAGGAACCGGATGGTTGCGGCGACCGCGGGAGCGAAATTGGGGTCGGCGGGGGCGCCGATGAGGTCATGGCCAGCGCCAGCATAGGTGATTGCGAATTTGTCACCCGCGGGCGAGGTCTGGATGGGCAGGAGATGGTCCTGCCAGTTGGTGACGATGCCCGGAACGACATCACGATCCCCGGTGATAAGCAGGATCGGCAGATCATCGCTGGCATAGGCCTGCGGCTGGACCAGGCCGGGCACGCGGCCGGGCGAGGAGAAGCCGATCACCGCCTTGACCTTGGGGTCACGAAAGTTGCCGACATAGGAAAGGCCGCCGCCCAGGCACAACGCGGACAGCGTGCCGAAGCTGTGCCCGGCGGCAATGACGGGTAGCGCGGGCCAAGTGGCAGCTGCATAGCCGCTCGCCGCCTTCAGATCGGCGATCCGCTCGCCGAAACTGGCCTGTGCGGTGAACTTGTCACGCTCGGGATAGCGGATCGAATCGACATGGAGCGGGGCGATGACTGCGAAGCCTGCGGCTTTCCACGCGGAAGCAATCGCGTCATATTTTTCGGGCCATGACCCGTGTCCCGTCGACAGCAGGACGACACCCCGCGGCTTTTCGGGCACCCAGCTGGTCAGGACGGTTTCGCGCTGCGGCGATACGCGAAGCGCCGCTTGCGCGGTCGGATCGGCGCGCGATGGGGAAGACCAGGCAAAGGACGCTGCCAAACCCAGCGCTGCCATCAACCGCAAGCTCATGTGCCGCCCTCCTTTGCAAAACCGATCGCGCAATATGCGCCGAATCGACCGACCCCGGTGCAACCACGCGAATCAGAAACGGAAGGCGGTGCCTACATAGACGGCCTGGCTGTCGCGGCGGTTGTCGGGGAGTTGTTGCAGGCGCATCCGGTCGGTTTCGGTGCGGTAGCGCACGCCGGCGGTGACATCGAGGTTGCGCGTCAGCGAATAGGAGGTGCCGACGTCGACCGAATAGCTCGGCGCCTCGGCGACCAGCTGCGGCTGGCCCGAAGTCGGCTTGGCGGCGTTGGCGACGACTCGGCCGCTCAGGCGGCGGCCGGCATAGCTCACGCCGACATCGACCGATTCGCGGCCGCCGGGCATCCCCGCAAGGTCGAGCCGCGACACGTCGCCCGACACCGCGAAGCGGCGCCAGCCGACCGACATGCCGAGATTATAGGCGATCGGCTGCATGCTGACCGCAGCGACGGTCGGTGCCGCCAGCGTGCGCGTCAGGCCGCCATCGTCGCGCGTGCTGCGCGCACGCACCGCAACGGTAACCTCCTGGCGCTTCAGCCGCGATTCGGAAGGGGTAAAGCGGAAACCCGTCGCCGACAGCCCGGTGCGCGCCATCGCCGCGGCGAGCCGCGGATCGGCCGACGCCGGGGTGAACGAACCGATCCCCGAGCGCGCGAACGACGGCGTCTTGCGCAATTGGCGGCTTTCCTGGGTGCCCGGAGCGCCGATCGCGGGCGCAAGCGCGATGCCGGCAGCGACGAGCGCTCCCCCTGCAACCGCAACTATGGCCCGACGAACCGACATGAAAATCCCCTGTCTCCTCTACGTTGCACTACCATGACTCGGCGTGCCCGTTCCATGGCCCCGACGCTTTTTGTCTGACCTGTTGCCGATCGCCCACAGCGGACGAGACACGGGCGCTGCTTGCGGGGTTCGCTACAGTATCTATAGAGGCTTTTCGTAGCGTCCCTATCCGTCGAGGAATCCGCCGATGTATCGCCGTCTGGCTTTTGTTTTCCCGCTCGCCCCAGCCCTCGCTCTGGCGCTGGCCGGCTGCGGCGGTGGCGGCGATCGTCCGCGCGAGCTCGCGCCGTCGCAGATCACCACGATCGGCGTAAACAGCTATTTGTGGCGCGCCAGCCTCGATACGCTGAGCTTCATGCCGTTGTTGCAGACCGATTCGGCGGGCGGCGTGATCGTCACCGACTGGTATGTGAACCCCAACACCCCGACCGAGCGGATGAAGGTGACGGTGTCGATCCTCGATACCGACCTGCGCGCCGATGCGGTGCGGGTGGCGGCGCTGCGCGAAGTCAATCGCGGCGGCCAGTGGGTTGCATCGCCGGTCCAGGCGGCGACGGTGCAGAAGCTGGAAGACGTTATCCTGACGCGCGCCCGCGACCTGCGCCGCTCCGCGGTCGCCGGCTGAGCATAGAATCTACCGTGCGGTGCTGCCCGCTCCCCCGCCCGGCGTTGCCGACGGGGCCGCGTGGCGGTGCCGCCTCTCGACGGAGTTGAGCATAGCATGGCGTCACGCTTCAATGCGCTGAAGGCGGATGCGGCGTGGCAGAAGGTGTGGGAAGACCGCGCCACCTTCGCCGCGCGCGACGACAGCCCCAAGCCCAAGAGCTATGTGCTCGAGATGTTTCCCTATCCATCGGGGAAGATCCATATGGGGCATGTCCGCAACTACACGATGGGCGACGTGCTGGCGCGCTTCCGGCGGATGCAGGGGATGGAAGTCCTCCACCCGATGGGCTGGGACGCGTTCGGGATGCCAGCCGAGAATGCGGCGATGGAGCGCGGCGTCCATCCGGGCGGCTGGACCTACGAGAATATCGCGACGATGCGCGCGCAGCTGAAGCGGCTGGGCTTCGCGCTCGACTGGACGCGCGAGCTCGCGACCTGCGATCCCGCCTATTACGGGCATGAGCAGGCGCTGTTCCTCGATCTGTATGCCGCCGGGCTGGTGTATCGCAAGGAGAGCGCGGTCAATTGGGACCCGGTCGACATGACGGTGCTCGCCAACGAGCAGGTGATCGACGGGCGCGGTTGGCGTTCGGGGGCGCTGGTCGAGCGGCGGAAGCTGTCGCAGTGGTTCCTGAAGATCACCGATTTCGCCGACGAGTTGCTCGACGGGCTGGGGTCGCTCGACAAGTGGCCCGACAAGGTTCGGCTGATGCAGGAGAACTGGATCGGCAAGAGCGTGGGGTTGCAGTTCTCGTTCGCAATCCTCCCCGGTACGGGGAGGGGGACCGGCGAAGCCGGTGGAGGGGGATCACCGCAGGCGGTATCGTCCGTTGAAGCCCCCCTCCACCATCCTGCGGATGGTCCCCCTCCCCGTGCCGGGGAGGATTTGGTCGAAGTCTTCACCACGCGCCCCGACACGATCTTCGGCGCGAGTTTCGTCGCGGTCGCTGCCGATCATCCGATCGCGCAAGGGCTTGCCGACAACGCCGAAGTTGCCGCGTTCATCGCGCGGTGCAAGCAGGGGGGCACGACCGCCGCCGAGCTCGAAACGCAGGAAAAATTGGGGTTCGACACCGGCCTCACCGCGACCCACCCGTTCGATCCGAGCTGGCAGCTGCCGGTGTACATCGCCAATTTCGTGCTGATGGACTATGGCACCGGCGCGGTGTTCGGCGTGCCCGCGCACGACCAGCGCGATCTCGATTTCGCGCGCAAATACGACCTGCCGGTGACGCGAGTCGTCGGTGATGGCGACCGCACCGATCCGCTGTTTGAGGGGAACGAAGCCTATACCGGACCGGGGGCGCTGGTGAATTCGCGCTTCCTCGACGGGATGGACATCGATGCCGCCAAGCGCGCGGTGATCGGGCGCGCCGAGGCCGAAGACTGGGGGCATGGCACCACCGTGTGGCGGCTGCGCGACTGGGGCGTGTCGCGGCAGCGTTATTGGGGGACGCCGATCCCGATCGTCCATTGCGACGATTGCGGCGCGGTGGCGGTGCCCGCCGACCAATTGCCGGTGGTGCTGCCAGAAGATGTGAGCTTCGACATTCCGGGCAATCCGCTCGACCGGCATCCGACCTGGAAGCATGTCGCTTGCCCGGCGTGCGGCAAGCCCGCGCGGCGCGAGACCGACACGCTCGATACCTTCGTCGATTCCTCCTGGTATTTCATTCGCTTCGCCAGCCAGCCCCAGGACAAGCCGTTCGACAAGGCAGTGGCCGAAAGCTGGCTGCCGGTGGCGCAATATATCGGCGGGGTCGAGCACGCGATCCTGCATCTGCTCTACGCCCGCTTTTGGACGCGCGCGCTGCGGCATATCGGCAAGCTCGATGTCGCCGAGCCGTTTGCGGGGCTGTTCACGCAAGGGATGGTGACGCACGAGACGTACAAATCGGCGAGCGGCAAGTGGCTGTCGCCCGAGGAAGTGCGCGATGGCACCGAGATCGCGACCGGCGAGGCGATCACGCTCGGCCGCATCGAGAAGATGTCGAAGTCGAAGAAGAACACCGTCGATCCGACCGGCATCGTCGACCAATACGGCGCCGACGCGGTGCGCTGGTTCATGCTGTCGGACAGCCCGCCCGAGCGCGACCTGCAATGGTCCGAAAGCGGGATCGAGGGGGCGTGGCGCTTCGTCCAGCGGCTGTGGCGGCTGTTCGATGTGGTTGCGGACGCCGAAGGCCAGGACAAGCCGCTCGATCGCAAGCTGCACCAGACGATCGCGGGCGTTGCGGGCGATATCGAGGCGCTGCAGTTCAACAAGGCGGTCGCCAAATTGTACGAGCTGGTGAGCGCGATCGAGAAGGCGGCGCCTTCGGCATCGCGCACCGCCGCGATCCGCGCGTTAATGCGGATCGTCGCGCCGATGACGCCGCATATCGCCGAGGAGGCCTGGGCGGCGATGGGCGCCGAGGGGCTGATCGCCGATGCGCCATGGCCCGAAGTCGATCCGGCGCTGCTGGTCGAGGACGAAGTGACGATCGCGATCCAGGTCAACGGCAAGCTTCGCGATACGCTGACGATCCCGCGCGGGATGGCGCGCGAGGACGTCGAAGCCGCTGCGCTGGCGTCGCCCAATGTGCTACGCGTGCTCGACGGCAAACCGCCGCGAAAGGTGATCGTCGTGCCCGACCGTCTGGTGAACCTGGTCGCATGAAGCGGCTGATCGCGCTGCTGGCGCTCGCCGCCGCCTTGCCCGGTTGCGGGATGCGCCCGCTCTATGGCGGCGGGCCCAATGGCGCGGTGCGCCAGACGCTCGCCTCGGTCGAGGTCGCGCCGATCGAGGGACAGCAGGGCTGGCTGATGTCGAACGCGCTGCGCGATCGGCTGGCGGCGAGCAACGGCGCCAGCGCGCGCTATCGGCTGCAGGTAGTGCTCGACGACCAGATCACCGGGCTCGGCGTGCGGCGCAACGACACGATCACGCGCGAGCGACGGACGCTGCGCGCGCGCTACCAGCTGGTCGACCTCGCCAATGGCGGGGTGCTGGTCGATGCCACCGCGGGATCCGACGCAGGGATCGACGTCGTCGGTTCGGAATATGCGACGATCGCCGCCGAGCAGACCGCGCTCGAGCGGCTCTCGGGGATCGTTGCCGACCAGATCGTTGCGCGGATCGCGCTGTACGCGCAGCGCACCGACGGGGTGGAGTGAACCTCAAGCCGCAGGCGATGCGCGCGCGCCTCGAGGCGCCCGACGCCGATACGCGGCTGTACCTGCTGCACGGCCCCGACGAGGCGAGCGCCAACGAGCTGGCGGGCCGGCTGGCCAAGGCGCTGGGTGACGGCGCCGAGCGCGTCGATTTCGAGGGAAGCTTCCTCAAGAACAATCCCGGGCGGCTGGCCGACGAGGCGGCGTCGATGTCGCTGTTCGGCGACCGGCGCTTCATCCGCGTGACCGGCGCGGGGGAGGAATGCCTCGAGGCCTTCACGCTGCTGCTGGCGGCCGAGCGCGCAGGCAATCCGGTGGTAGCGATCGCGCCGACGGTCAAAAAATCGGGCAAGATCGTGAAGCTGGTCGAGGGCGCGCGGACCGCCGCCGCCTGCGCCTTCTACGTGCCAGAGGGGCAGGAAGCGGTGCGGATGGTGCAGGGCATCGCGCGCGACCATGGGCTGCGGCTGGGTGCGCATGTCGGTGAGCGGTTGCTGGCGGCGACGGGGGGCGACCGCGCGATCCTGGCGCAGGAGATCGAAAAGCTGGCGTTGTTCGTCGATGCCGCGCCCGACCGGCCGGTCGATGCCGATCTCGACGCGCTCGAAGCGATTGGGGCCGATCTCGACGAAAGCGGGATGTTCGCGGCGATCGAGGCGGTGATCGGCGGCGATGCGCCCGGCGCCGCGGCGGCGTTGCATCTGGTGAGCGCGGAGAATGCCAATATCCCGATGCTGCGGCAGTTGGTGCGGCGGCTGATGACGCTGGCCGAGATGCGGCGCGAGGTCGATGGCGGCGAAGGGATTGAGGCGGTGGTGGAGCGCAACCGGATATTCTGGAAGGAAAAGCCCAATACTGTCAAAGCGTTACGGAAATGGTCTTCGCCGCAGCTGGCGCGTGCGATTGACCGGGTCCGCGGCGCCGAGCGGGCGATCGTCGCGCCATCGAATGCCGGAGCGATCTTGGCCGAGGGGGAATGCCTGGCGATCGCTCGGGCGGCGGCGCGGTTCGGCTGAGCAAGGGACGGTTATCCACGACCGTTCGTGCTGAGCTTGTCCCAGCACTGTTTTTTCTCAAAGGGCCGCCCGCAATAGAAGGACGGTGCTTCGACAGGCTCAGCACGAACGGGGCGTGACCTGAGTCCTAGATCACGTCCCCGCTCAGCCGCTGGCAGACCATGTCGAGCTGGTCGAGCGTCGAATAGCTGATCGTCAGCGTGCCCCCCTGCCCTGCATGCGCGACGCGCACTGTCAGCCCCAGGACATCGCCAAGCTGGCGTTCGAGCGCTTCGATATCGGCACCCCCCTCCCCACCGCCATTGCCCTGCGGCACCGCGACGCGCTTCTGACCGCCGCCCTGCTTCTCGCGCGCGAGCTTTTCGGTGTCGCGCACCGACAGCCCCTTGGCGATCACGCGTTCGGCGAGCGTTTCGGGATCGGGGGCGTTGATGAGCGCGCGGGCGTGGCCCATGCTCAGCGCGCCTTCGATCACCTGCTTCTGCACCATCACCGGCAAATCGAGCAGGCGCAGCAGGTTGGCGACGTGGCTGCGCGATTTGCCGACCAATTTGGCAAGTGCTTCCTGGGTGTGGCCGAACGCCTCGATCAATTTGTGATAGGCGTCGGCCTCTTCGATCGCGTTGAGGTCCTGGCGCTGGATATTCTCGACCAGCGCGATTTCGAGCGTTTCGGCGTCGTCGAGGTCGCGGACGATCACCGGCACCTCGTGCAGCCGCGCGCGCTGCGCCGCGCGCCAGCGGCGCTCGCCCGCCACGATCTGATAGTCCTTGCCGTGCGGGCGCACGACGATCGGCTGGATCAGCCCGCGCTGCGCGATCGATTGCGCCAGGTCTTCGAGCGCGGTCTCGTCGAAATGGCGGCGCGGCTGCCCCGGATGCGGGGTGAGCGAGCTGACCGGCAGCATCCGCAGGCCGGACGATACCGGCATGCTGCCGTCCTCGTTGGGGGCGTCACGTGCGGGCGTCGCGTCGCCGAGGAGGGCGCTGAGGCCACGGCCGAGACCGGGACGCGGCTTGCGCGATGCCGGGGTGGGGACGGGATCGGTCATGCTGCTGCCTTCGCGAGGTTGGGGAGCCGGCCGATGACTTCGCGGGCCAGCGCGATATAGGCCTGCGAGCCGGCGCATTTATAATCGTAGATCAAAGCGGGCATGCCGTGGCTCGGTGCCTCGGACAACCGGACGTTGCGCGGGATCACCGTCTCGAACACGACCTTGCCGAGCACCGTGCGAACGTCGTCCGAGACCTGGTCGGTCAGCCGGTTGCGGCGATCGTACATCGTCAGCACCACGCCGAGGATCGAGAGCCCGGGATTGAAGCGGCTGCGAATCCGTTCGACGGTGGTGAGGAGCTGGCTCAATCCCTCGAGCGCGAAGAACTCGCATTGCAGCGGCACCAGAAGCGCGTGCGAGGCGACCATCGCGTTGATCGTCAGCAAGCCCAGCGATGGCGGGCAATCGATCAGCACGACGTCCCAATGCTGCGCGCCGCGCGCGATCGCCTGGTCGAGACGATGGGTGCGCGCTTCGAATTCGATCAGCTCGATCTCGGCGCCCGAAAGGTCGACGGTGGCGGGGACGATATCGAGCCGGGGGACGCGGGTGGCGATCGCAGCTTCTTCGGGCGAGGTGTCGCCGACGAGCAGATCGTAGCTCGAGCGCTCGCGGTCGTTGCGGCCGATGCCGAGTCCGGTCGAAGCGTTGCCCTGCGGATCGAGATCGATCAGCAGCACGCGCAGCCCGGTGGCGGCGAGCGCGGTGCCGACGTTGATCGCGGTAGTGGTCTTGCCCACCCCGCCCTTCTGGTTGGCGACGGTCACGACGATCATCGAAGCATCACCCCTGTTGCGACCACGATCTGCGAGTCGGCAGCCGTTACGCTCTGTTCCACGTGGAACAGTCCATGCCATCGATGCTGCGCCGATTCCAATTCGGATTGCGCCGACCGGCCTTTTGGTAGCAGCCAGAGCGTCTGTTTGTCGGCGAGATGTGAGGCGGATTCGAAGAGCGGATCGAGCGCGGCGACCGCTCGAGCGGACAGCACCGCGTTGCCCGATGCGCGGAAGGTTTCGATCCGCGATTGCACGACCGTGGTGCCAGCAAGGCCTAAGTGTTCGACTGCAGCGGAAAGGAAATCGGCGCGGCGACGACGGGGCTCGACCAGCATGACCGGGCGCGACTGGAGGATCGCCGCGACGATTCCGGGGAGTCCGGCGCCGCTGCCGATGTCGATCCAATTGCCCTGCCCCGCGCGCGCATCGGCGATCGCCACGAGCTGCGCCGAATCGACGATGTGCCGCGTCCAGAAATGTTCGAGCGTCGAGGGCGCGACGAGATTCTGCTGGCCAGCCTCTTCGCGCACCAGGGATTCATAGGCGTTCAGGCGATCGATCGCCTCGGCAGGCCAGCGCTCGGCCATCCATGCGCGCGCATCGTCTTCGGTCATGCGGCCTGGCGCTTTGCGTGAAGCAGGATCGCGGTCATCGCCGCGGGGGTGATGCCGCGCACGCGCGCGGCGCCGCCGATCGTGGTGGGGCGCGCCGCCGAGAGGCGTTCGGCCATCTCGACCGACAGACCGGGGATGTCGCCGAACGCCAGCTGGGGGGGAATCGGGATCATATCATTGGCACGCATCGTGGCGACATCGGCATCCTGGCGTTCGAGATAAGGGGCGTAATGCGCGTCCTGAACCGCCTCGGCGAGGACCTCGGCGTCGAAGGCATCGACGGCGTCGAGGACATGGGCGGGCTGGACCGCGGGGAAGCGGAGCCAGTCGGCGCCGCTGCGGCGGCCGGCGTCGAGCGCGACATCGGCGCCGCGCAGCCGGAGCGCTTGTGGCGGCCATTGCCGGTCGAGCGCGTCGTCGATCGCGGCGCGCGCTTCCTGGCGTTGCGCGAAATGCACGCGGCGCGTTTCGCCGATGCAGCCGAGCGCGATGCCGGCGGGGGTCAGCCGGGTCTCGGCATTGTCGGCGCGCAGGCGAAGCCGATATTCGGCGCGCGCGGTGAGCATGCGATAGGGTTCGGTCACCCCCTGCAGCACGAGGTCATCGATTATCACGCCGAGATAGCTGGTCGCGCGATCGAAGATCGCGGGGGCGAGCCCGAGCGCATGTGCCGCAGCATTTAGGCCGGCGACGAGCCCCTGCCCCGCGGCTTCCTCATAGCCGGTGGTGCCGTTGATTTGGCCCGCGCAAAACAGCCCGGGCGCGCTGCGCACCCCGAGCGTGGGCGCGAGCGCGCGCGGATCGATATGGTCGTATTCGACCGCATAGCCGGGGGCGGTGATCCGCGCGCGCTCGAGGCCGTCGATCGAGGCGATCATCGCCGCCTGGACGTCGGTCGGGAGCGAGGTCGAGATGCCGTTGGGGTAGATTGTCGGGTCGTCGAGCCCTTCGGGTTCGAGGAATATCTGGTGGCCGTCGCGGTCGGCGAAGCGGTGGATCTTGTCCTCGATCGAGGGGCAATAACGCGGTCCCTGCGCATCGATCGCCCCGGTGAACAGCGGCGAGCGCGAGAGCGCGGCGCGGATGATATCGTGGGTCCGATCATTGGTGCGGGTGATCGCGCAGAATAATTGCGGCAGTCGGCTCGGCTGCGGCAGCGACGACATCGTCCATTGCTCGGCATCCGAGACCTGCTGCGGCAGTCGCGCCCAGTCGATCGTCCGGCCATCGAGGCGCGGCGGGGTGCCGGTCTTGAGCCGCGCCATCGGCAGGCCCTGGTCGCGCAACTGGGAGGCGAGCTTCGTCGCGGCGCGCTCCTCGATCCGGCCACCCTCGCCGCGCTCTTCGCCGCGGAAGATGCGGCCGCCGAGGAAGGTGCCGGTCGCGAGGACCACGGCGCGCGATTCGATTTGGGTGCCATCGGATAGCTCGATGCCGCCGACGCTACCGTCGGGGTGGAGGATCAGCGCAACCGCTTCGCCCTCTGCAATTTCCAGATCACGCTGGTCGGCGAGCATTACCTGGATCGCTGCGGCGTAGCGCTTGCGATCGGCCTGGACGCGCGGGCCCTGGACGGCGCTGCCCTTGCTGCGGTTGAGCATGCGGTAATGGATCGCTGCGGCATCGGCGGCGCGCGCGATCAGCCCGTCGAGCGCGTCGACTTCGCGAACGAGGTGCCCCTTGCCGAGCCCGCCGATCGCGGGGTTGCACGACATCGCCCCGAGCGTCGCGCGCGAAAAGCTGAGCAGCAAGGTGCGCGCACCGCGCCGCGCTGCGGCAGCCGCAGCTTCGGTGCCGGCGTGGCCGCCGCCGATCACGATCACGTCATAGGTCATCGCCGACGATTAGAAGCACCGAGCGCGACCGTCAAAGCTGTTCCACGTGGAACATCACTTGCCGATGCAGAAGCGTCCGAACAAGGCGTCGAGCATCGCTTCGACGTCGGCACGACCGGTGATGCGATCGAAGGCGAGGCGTGCCCGGCGAAGCTGCTCGGCGATCAGCAGCAGATCGGTCTCGCGCGATGCCGCTTCGAGTGCCTCGCGCGCATCGCTCATCAGCGCATGCTGGCGCTGGTTCATCGCCACGCTGTCGGCGGGAGGCGTCAAGTCGGCGACCGCGGCGATGACGCGTTGCCACAAGTCGGCAAGCCCATCACCGGTGCGCGCGGAGATCGACAGCCGGCCCTCGCGGGCGCCTCCCCTGCCCGCTTCGTCGGCGCGGGGATGCAGCGCGATGACACGATCGGCATGCGCCCCGGGCACCGCCTCGTCACCCAACCACAACAGCACATCGGCCTGCGCCATCGCATCCTGCGCGCGTTCGATGCCGATGCGCTCGATCGGGTCGCTGCTGTCTTCTGCCAACCCGGCGGTATCGGTCAGTGTGATCGGATAGCCTTCGACGACGACATGCGCTTCGATCCGGTCACGGGTGGTGCCGGCGATGTCGGACACGATCGCGACCTCGCGATCGACGAGCGCGTTGATGAGCGTCGACTTGCCGCTGTTGGGCGGGCCAGCAAGGACGACGCGAAAGCCGTCGCGCAAGCGATCGACGGTGGGGCGTGCGACCAAGTCGGCCAACGTTCCGGCCACCTTGGCGATGTCAGTCCGCAACAGCGCGACCTCGGCATCGTCGTCGCCGACATCGGCTTCGTCGGAGAAGTCGAGCAACGCCTCGGCACGCGCCGACACCGCCAGGATATCATCGAGCAGCGTGTCGATGGTGCGGCGCAACATGCCTCCGCTCGCCTGGATCGCGGCGCGGCGCTGCAATTCGGTCTCGGCAGTGAGCAGGTCGGCGAGCCCCTCGGCCTCGGTCATGTCGATCCGGCCATTGAGCAAGGCGCGGCGGGTGAATTCCCCCGCCTCGGCAGCGCGGGTGCGCGGGTCGGCGGCGAGTGCCGCCTCTACCGCGCGCACCACTGCCCTGCCCCCGTGCAGATGGAGCTCGACCAGATCCTCGCCGGTCGCGGTCGCCGGGCCGGGAAAGGCGAGGATAATCGCTTGGTCGAGCAACGCGCCGAGCGCCGGATCGCGGAGCGACCGAAGCTGCGCCATTCGCGGCGGCGGCAAGCTGCCCGCCAGCGCGGTTACCACCGCAAAGGCATCGGCGCCGCTGACGCGCAGCACCGCGATGGCGGCGGGCGGATGGCCGCTCGACACCGCATAGATCGTGGTCATGCTATTCGGGTCGCTTGCCCGACATGTCGAACATCTGGCGCCAGAAGTTCATCCCCGCCTCGCCCATCGGCGCCCAGCTGCGCATCATCGATTCGAGCACTTCGGGGCTCACCCCCTTGTCGACGGTATCGACCATCATCGCGACATAGCGTTCGTGCACCGGGGTGAAATCGGGCAGCCCCATCGCGCGGCGCGCCTCTTCAGGAGTACAATCGACCTCGACATTGATCTTCATCGGCACAATCTCCAGCTTCCATGCGACCGCGTCGCAAGGCCGTTCTAAGCGATAGTCGGGCATCCGCCTATCGCCGCTTCCACCCCATGATTTTCAGGAGTTCGCATGCGCGAGATTTCGATACCCGCCCTAGACGATAGCGGCAGCTTCAACGCCTATGTCGCCGAGCCCGATGGTGCCGCGCGTGCGGCGATCGTCGTCATCCAGGAAATCTTCGGGGTGAACCGCGGGATCCGCCAGAAATGCGACAAGCTCGCCGCCGCAGGCTATCTGGCAATCGCACCCGACCTGTTCTGGCGGATCGAGCCCGGGATCGAGCTCGACCCCGATGTCGATGCCGAGATGCAGCAGGCGCTGGGGTTGATGGGCAAGTTCGATCAGGACAAGGGCGTTGCCGATATCGAAGCGACGATCGCCGCGGCGCGCAGCCATCTGGCCGAGGGCGGCAAGGTGGGCGTGGTCGGATATTGCCTGGGGGGCCGCCTGGCGTTCATGACCGCGGCGCGGACCGATGCTGATGCGAGCGTCGGCTATTATGCGGTCGGGATCGACGGGCTGCTGGGCGAGGCCGACGCCATCGCCAAGCCGGTGATGCTGCACGTTCCCAAGGACGATCATTTCGTCGGGGCGGAGACGCAGGCCAAGATGCACGAGGGGCTGGACGATCACCCGATGGTGACGCTGCATGATTATGCCGGCGAGGACCATGGGTTCGCTACCGAGGTCGGGAATCGGCGGTCGCCCGAGGCGGCGGAGCTGGCCGATGCGCGGACGATGGCGTTTTTTGGGGAGTATTTGGGGTGAATTGAGGGGGCGGGTTTCGGCCCTCCCCTTTGAAAGCCGGCGCGGGAGCGGGCGCTTTGCTCCCCTCCCTGAAAGGGAGGGGTCGAGTGTTCGCGATACGGTTATCGTCGCCAGCTTGGCTTCCGTAACCCCCGGTCTCGACCCACCCCCAGCCCCTCCCTTTCAGGGAGGGGAGTCAAGTGCTGACGTCGGTCGGTTGCCTTCGGCACCGCCGGCCGAGCCGGTGCGAGTCCTGAAATAGCGACGCTATTTCAGGCCGCACTCGTCACTGATTCATGCTGTCGAAGAAGTCTTCGTTGGTCTTCGAATCCTTCATCTTGTCGAGCAGGAACTCCATCGAATCGATGGTGCCCATCTGCATGAGGATCCGGCGAAGTACCCACATCTTGCTGAGCTTGCCCTTGTCGACCAGCAGCTCTTCCTTGCGCGTGCCCGACTTGCCGACGTCGAGTGCGGGGAAGATGCGCTTGTCGGCGACCTTGCGGTCGAGAACGATTTCGGAGTTGCCGGTGCCCTTGAACTCTTCAAAGATCACTTCGTCCATGCGGCTGCCGGTGTCGATCAGTGCGGTGGCGATGATCGAGAGCGAGCCACCTTCCTCGATGTTGCGCGCGGCGCCGAAGAAGCGCTTGGGGCGCTGGAGCGCGTTGGCGTCGACACCGCCGGTCAGCACCTTGCCCGATGACGGCACCACGGTGTTGTAGGCGCGGCCGAGGCGGGTGATCGAATCGAGCAGGATCACCACGTCCTTCTTGTGCTCGACCAGACGCTTGGCCTTTTCGATCACCATTTCAGACACTTGGACGTGGCGCTGCGCGGGTTCGTCGAAGGTCGAGCTGATGACCTCGCCCTTCACGCTGCGCTGCATGTCGGTGACTTCCTCGGGGCGCTCGTCGATCAGCAGGACGATCAGGAACACCTCGGGGTGGTTGTCGGTGATCGCGCGCGCGATGTTCTGCAGCAGCACGGTCTTGCCGACGCGCGGCGGGGCGACGATCAGTGCGCGCTGGCCCTTGCCCTGCGGTGAGATAATGTCGATCACCCGCGCCGACTTGTCCTTGACCGTGGGGTCAGCGGGATCGAGCGTCAGCTTCTCATCGGGATAGAGCGGCGTCAGATTGTCGAAATTGACGCGATGGCGCACGACGTCGGGATCGTCGAAATTGACCGATACCAGCCGCGTGAGCGCGAAATAGCGTTCGCCGTCCTTGGGGCCGCGGATCTCGCCCTCGACGGTATCGCCGGTACGCAGGCCCATTTTGCGGACCTGATTGGGCGAGACATAGATGTCGTCGGGGCCGGCGAGATAGCTCGCCTCGGGGCTGCGCAGGAAGCCGAAACCGTCGGGCAGCACTTCGATCGTGCCGACGCCCATGATCATCTCGCCCTGCTCGGCCTGGACCTTGAGGATCGCGAACATCAGGTCCTGCTTGCGCATCGTCGAGGCGCCTTCGATCCCGAGCCCTTCGGCCATTTCGACCAGTTCGGCGGGCGGTTTCTTCTTGAGGTCCTTGAGGTGCATGCGCTGAGGTGTCCGGTCTGGGCAGGAAGCAAGGATAGCGTCGGTCGGTGGAACGCGAAGGGTTCGGCACACGGGCGAGGCTGGAGGGAGACAGTCGCCGGCAGACGCGGATGCGCTGCCGACCACAGACCGCCGGATTAGGTAGGCGGCGAAATCAAGTCAAGCCGGATCGGCGCGCGCGCGGTCGGCCTGGCGTCAGCGGCCCTTGGGCGCCGCGCCGCCGGTCTTGGCGCGCGCCTGGACCGCGTTGCCGACCGAGGCCAGCCGCTTGGCATTGTCCTGCAGCTGGCTGCCGCAGCGGGGGGTATGCTGCTTCACGAACGCGTTCAGCCCGGCCTCGTCCGAGGGCAACGTCGCGAGGATCGCCTTTTGCAGGTCGAACCCCGGCTCGCGCCCGTCGATCCGCCCGACATAATACATCGTGCCCGCGAGCACGCCGGGGCGCTGCGCCTCGGGCACGGTGTTGACGATCGCGCCGAGCACCGCGACGCAGGTGACGTCGGCGGCCTGGCTGTCCTGCGCGGCGGCGGTTGCGGGGGCGGCGAGTGCGAGCGCGAGAAGGGGAAGCAGCATCGAGTTCGCCTTTTAGAAGGGTTTGACGATCGCCAGGATGACGATCAGCGTCACGGCGATCGCGGGGACTTCGTTGATCAACCGCAATTGCCGCGCCGCGAGCGTTGGCCGTCCCGCAGCGAGCTTGCGGCCATAGCCGACCGCCCAGCCGTGATAGCCTGACAGCAGCACTACCAGCAGCAATTTGGCGTGCAACCAGCCGAGCCCGGTTTCGCCCTCGAACAGCCCCAGATTGACGGCGAGCAGAAGCCCGAGCACCCAGACGACGATCAGCGAGGGGGTGAGGATCATCTTGCGAAGCTTCGCCTCGCGCTCGATCCAGCGTTCGGGTTCGCCGGCGATCGACAACCCCTCCTGGTGATGGACCAGGTAGCGCGGCAGGATGAACAGCCCGGCCATCCAGAAGATCACGAAGATCAGATGCGCGGCCTTCATCCAGGGATAGGCCTGGCCGAGAAAGCCGGTCATCGCGGCGCGCTGCCGCGAACGCGCGCTAGCAGTTGCTCAACATGCGCGATCGGGGTGTCGGGCAGGATGCCGTGGCCCAGGTTGAACACATGCGGGCGATCGGCGAAGGCGGCGAGGATGTGGTCGATCGCGGCGTCGAGCGCCTGACCGCCGGCGATCAGCGCGAGTGGGTCGAGATTGCCCTGGACGGGCATGTCGGCGGGCAGTTCGCGGTTCGCCCAGACCGGGTCGACGGTCTCGTCGATCCCCATCGCATCGACCCCGGTTTCGCGCGCATAGGCGCCGAGCTTGCCCCCTGCCCCCTTGGGAAAGCCGATGATGATGAGGTTGGGGCAGCGCGACCGCAGCCCCGCGACGATCGCGGCATTGGGGGCGATCACCCAGCGTTCGAATTGCGCCGGCGACAAGCTACCCGCCCAGCTGTCGAACAGTTGGACCGCGGCGACCCCGGCTTCGTGCTGCTTGGCGAGATAGTCGATCGTCACCGCGATGATCCGGTCGACCAGCAGCTGCATTGCCGCAGGATCGCCGTACGCCAGCCTTCTGGCCTTGTGCTGGTCCTTCGAGCCTTGGCCTGCGATCATGTACGTCGCGACCGTCCACGGGCTTCCAGCGAACCCCAGGAAGGTAGTTTCGGGCGGGAGCATCGCCGCGACCTGGCGGACCGTCTCGTACACCGGCGCGAGCACGTCTTCGCTCGGCGGCACCAGCGCCTCGATCGCCGCGCGATCGTCGGCGGTGGGGGCGAGGCGTGGTCCCTCGCCGGTTTCGAACCACAGGTCCTGCCCCAGCGCCATCGGCACGGTCAGGATGTCCGAAAACAGGATCGCACCGTCGAAGCCGAAGCGACGGATCGGCTGGATCGTGATCTCGGCGGCCGAGGGCGGGTCCATCGCCAGCGCGAGAAAGCCCCCCTTTTCGGCCCGAAGCGCACGATATTCGGGGAGATAGCGCCCCGCCTGCCGCATCAGCCAGACGGGAGCGACGGGCTGCTTCTCGCCGAGCAAGGTCGCGAGCAGGGGTTTCTTGATCGAGCCGGGGGTCTGCACGGGGATCGGTCTGCCTTCCTTCATACTTAAGAAGAATCTTGAATAAGGATGTTGATGGAAGATGGCGCGTGGATGTCGGGGCTTAAGGCGTCGTGCGGTTTTTGCCAACAGCTTGACCCAAAGGCGCGGGCCGAGCGCCAATGAGTCGGAACGCGCTTCCACGTTTTCCACAGGGTGGGGATAAGATCGGACCCCTGCGCAGGGATTGTGGACGGCATGGGGATCGAACCCCCGGTTTTGCACGGCTTGGCCGCGGGGCCGGGTTACGCTAGCCACTGTCACCATGTTGTCCACAGATCGGCCCCATCGGTGATGAAGCTGCACCTCCACCTGCTGTCGGATTCGACCGGGGAGACGCTGGAGAATATCGCCAAGGCGGCGCTGGCGCAGTTCGACGATGTCGAGACACTGCGCCATTTCTGGCCGATGGTGCGAAGCGAAGCGCATCTCGAGCGGATCCTGCAGGAGATCGCACAGAATCCGGGGCTCGTGATCTTCACGCTGGTGAACAAGGAAGTGCGCCGGACGCTCGAGGCGCGCTGCCGGGCGATGGGGCTTCCTGCGATCGCGCCGCTCGACGGGGTGAGCCACGCGCTGTCGGGGTTGCTGGGGCAGGAAGCCAAGGCACGGCCGGGGCGGCAGCATATCCTCGACGCCGCCTATTTCGCGCGCGTCGATGCGATCCAGTTCACGATCGCGCATGACGACGGGATCGCCGCCGAGGATTGGGAGGAGGCCGATATCCTGCTCGCGGGCGTTTCGCGCTCATCGAAGACCCCGACCTCGATCTATCTCGCCAATCGCGGCTACAAGACCGCCAACATCCCGATCGTGATCGAGAGCCCGCCGCCGCGCGAGCTGTTCAGCCTGAAAAACCCGCTGATCGTTGGGCTGACCACCAGCGCCGACCGGCTGATCCAGGTGCGGCGCAACCGGTTGCTGTCGCTGAACCAGGCGCCCGAGACCGCCTATGTCGACCAGGAGGCGGTGGCGCGCGAAGTCGCGTTCGCGCGGCGGATGTTCGCCGACAATGGCTGGCCGGTGATCGACGTCACGCGGCGCTCGATCGAGGAAACCGCCGCGGCGATCATTACCTTGTGCAACGAGCGCGCCGCCGCGCAGCGCGACGCATGACGCTGATCCTGGCTTCGAAGAGCGCGAGCCGGCGCGCGATGCTGACCGCCGCGGGCGTCCCGCACGAGGCGGTCGCGGCGCAGGTCGACGAGGAGGCCGCCAAGGCGAGCTTCGCCGCGCAAGGATTGTCGGCGCGCGATACCGCCGATGCGCTTGCCGAATTGAAGGCGAGCAAGGTGTCGCGGCTGGCGGGCGCGGGGCTGGTGCTCGGCTGCGACTCGGTGGTCGCGCTCGCCGATGGCAGCCTGATCGACAAGCCGGTCGACCGCGCCGATGCCGCGGCGCAATTGCGGCGGATGGCGGGCGCGACGCACGAGCTCTACTCGGCGGCGGTGATCGTCGAGAACGGCCATCCGGTGTGGCGGCATGTCGATCACGCGCGGCTGACCGTGCGGCCGCTGTCCGATGCGTTTATCGAGGCGTATCTCGATGCCGAATGGCCGGCGATCGCGGGCTGTGTCGGCTGCTATCGGATCGAGGGGCCGGGGGTGCAGCTGTTCTCGCGCATCGAGGGCAGCCATTTCACGATTTTGGGGCTGCCGATGCTGCCCTTGGTCGATTATCTGCGGGTTCGAGGGGTGTTGACGGCATGACGCGCTATGCAGAGGTGATCGGCGATCCGATCGACCATTCGAAATCGCCGCTGATCCACGGCTTCTGGCTGAAAGAGCTGGGGATCGATGCGCGCTACGAGCGGCATCGCGTAGAGGCGAGCGGGCTCGGCGGCTATTTCGCCGATCGCGCAGCTGATCCTGAATGGCGCGGGTGCAACGTCACGCTGCCGCACAAGGAAGCAGCGCTCGACCATGTCCCCGATCCCGGTGGGCTGCGCCAATCAATCGGCGCGGTGAACACGGTGTTTCGCGGCGACGATGGCGCGCTGGTCGCGACCAATACCGATGCCGCGGGCTTTTATGCGCCGTTGGGAGCGACCGATCTGGTCGGCGCGCATGTCGCGCTGGTCGGATCGGGGGGCGCGGCGCGCGCGATCCTGTTCGCGCTGTCGCGGATCGGCGCGGCGCATGTGACGCTGATGGCGCGCAACCCCTTGAAGGGCGCGGGGCTGCTCGCGGCGTTCGGGTTGAAGGGCGACATCGTGCCGCTCGATTCGCCGCTGCCCCCGGTCGACCTGCTGGTGAATGCCAGCGTGCTGGGGATGGCGGGGCAGCCCGCGCTGGCGATCGACCTCGATCCGCTGCCCGATCACGCGATCGTGTACGACATCGTCTATGCCCCGCTCGAAACGCCGTTGCTGGCGGCGGCGCGTGCGCGCGAGCTGGCGACGATCGACGGGCTCGAGATGCTGATCGGCCAGGCGGCGCTGGCGTTCGAATTGTTCTTCGGGGTCGAGGCGCCGCGGGGCAAGGACGCCGAGCTGCGGGCGCTGCTGACCGCGTGAGGCTCCCGCAACCGCCGTTCGTTTCGAGCAATCTCCCCTCCCTGAAAGGGAGGGGTCGGGGGTGGGCGGAGTGCTCATGATACGGCCTCCGCGCGGATCAGGGCAGCGTGCCTCCCGGACCCGACCCACCCCCAGCCCCTCCCTTTCAGGGAGAGGAGTAGCCAGCCCAGAAACTCCAGCGAAGTGCGCGGTCCGGTTTCTCGACTTCGCTCGAAACGAACGGAAAAAGCGTGCGTAAGCCCCTCGTCCTCGGTCTCACCGGGTCGATCGGGATGGGCAAGTCGACCGTCGCGGCGATGTTCGCCGATGCCGGGGTGCCGGTATTCGATGCCGATGCCGAGGTGCATCGCTTGCAGGGCCCCGGCGGCGCGGCCCTTTCCGAAATCGAGGCGGCGTTTCCCGGCACGACCGGCCCGGCGGGGGTCGATCGCGCGGCGCTGGGGGCGGCGGTGTTCGGTGACGATGCGGTGCTCGCGCGGCTCGAGGCGATCGTGCATCCGATGGTCGCGCAGGCGCGTGCCGCATTCATGGCGTCACATGCCGACAAGCCGCTGGTGCTGCTCGATATTCCCTTGTTGTTCGAGAAGCAGGGCTGGTCGCAGGTCGACAGGATCGTGGTGGTGTCGGCGCCCGCCGAGGTCCAGCGCGCGCGGGTGCTGGCGCGGCCGGGGATGACGCCCGAGCGCTTCGAGGCGATCCTCGCGCGGCAATTGCCCGATGCGCAGAAACGCGCGCGCGCCGATTTCGTGATCTCCACCGCCGGCCCGCTCGACGAAACCCGCGCGGCGGTCGCGCGGGTGATCGCTTGCGTTGGCGCGCCGCCGGGAGAATAAGGTCCGATGCGCGAAATCGTCTTCGATACCGAAACCACCGGCCTCAGCTTCGCCGCGGGCGACCGGGTGGTCGAGATCGGCTGTGTCGAGCTGGTGAACCAGTGCGAGACCGGCGAGGTCTTCCACGTCTATTTCAACCCGCAGCGGCCGATGCCGCCCGAGGCGCAGGCGGTGCACGGCCTGTCCGACGCGTTCCTGCGCGACAAGCCGCTGTTCCACGAGCAGGTCGAGGCGCTGCTCGACTTCATCGGCGATTCGCCGATGGTCGCGCACAATGCGGGGTTCGATTTCGCCTTTCTCAACGGCGAGTTGCAGCGCTGTGGACGGCCGAGCGTCGCGATGTCGCGGATGGTCGATACGCTGCAGATCGCGCGGCAGAAGCTGCCCGGTGCCAAGCATACGCTCGACGCGCTGTGCAGCCGCTTCGGGGTCGATCGCAGCCGCCGCGTGCTCCACGGCGCGTTGCTCGACGCGCAGTTGCTCGCGCAGGTCTATGTCGAATTGTCGGGCGGGCGGCAGATCGGGCTGGGGCTGCTCGAAGAAACCGTCGCCGAGACGATCGACTTTGCCGAGCCGATCGTCGTTGCGATCCGTCCGCCGCGGGTGTTCGCCGCGTCGGCGGAGGAGCTCGCGCGGCATGCCGCGTTCGTTGCCGGGCTGAAGGAACCGCTCTGGGCGTCCGGTTGACGCCGGTATCGCGCAACCCTAGGTCCGACCTCTTGTAACTAGGAGATTGTCATGGAAGTTCGCGTCTCGGGCCATCAGGTCGAAACGGGCGGTGCACTCCAGCAGCAGGTCACCGACCGGCTTCAGGCGATTGCCGACAAATATTTCTCGCGCGCGATCTCGGCGCAGGTGGTGTTCGGCAAGGGCCCGCACGACCACGGCTTCACCTGCGACATCGTCGCGCATGTGATGCAGGGGCTGGTGCTCAAGAGCGCCAACACCGGCAACGACGCGCATGGCGCGTTCGACGGCGCCGCCGACAAGGTGGAAAAGCAGCTGCGCCGCTATATGCGCCGGCTCAAGGATCGCAACGCCGGCCAGGCGAACGCGGTCGCCGAGAGCATGGGCTATGACAATAGCCACGACAATGCCGGCTACACCGTGTTCGGCGGCACCCCCGAGGAGGTCGAGGAGGTCGAGGCCGACGCGCCGCTGATCATCGCCGAGACGCGGGTCGACGTGCCCGACGCGACCGTGTCGGACGCCGTGATGATGCTCGATCTGCGCCACACCAACGCGATGCTGTTCAAGAACAGCGGCACCGGCGCATTCAACATGGTGTATCGCCGCAACGACGGCACGATCGGCTGGGTCGAGCCCAACCGCGCTTCGTGAACGATCGCGCCGGCAGCCCGGGCGCGTCCGATCTGGGCGAATTGCTGACGCATGATTGCGTGGTGTCGGGCGTATCGGTCGGCGCGAAGAAGGCCTTGTTCCAGCAGCTCGCGGCGCTTGCCGCCGAGCGGCTGGGGCTGGGCGCCAAACTGGTCGGCCAGCGGCTGGCGGCGCGCGAGAAATTGGGATCGACGGGGTTTGGCGGCGGCATCGCGATCCCGCATGCGCGGATCGAGTCGCTCGACCGGGTGCGCGGCATGTTCGTGCGGCTGAGCCAGCCGGTCGATTTCGATGCGGTCGATGCGTTGCCCGTCGATCTGGTGTTCATGCTGCTGTCGCCAGTCGATGCCGGCGTCGATCATCTCAAGGCGCTTGCGCGGGTGTCGCGGTTGCTGCGCGATCGCACGCTCGCCGACAAATTGCGCGGGGCGGGATCGAACGATGCGTTATTCGCGCTGTTGACCGGGGTCGAAAACCGCGATGCCGCCTGAACCCTCGGGCGCCGAGGCGCATTATCGCGCACTCGAGGCGTTGTATGCCGCCGCGCCGATCAACCAATTGTTCGATTCGCGGCTCGAGATCAGCGGGCCCGGCGTGGCGCGGATCCATTTCACGATCGACCAGCGTTATTTCCACGCCGCGGGCGCGGCGCACGGGACGAGCTATTTCAAGATGCTCGACGATGCAGCCTTCTATGCCGCTAACAGCCTGGTCACCGATCGTTTTCTGCTGACGACGCAGTTCAACCTGCTGTTTACCGCGCCGCTGCGCGAGGGGCCGGTGATCGCCGAAGGGCGCTGGATCAGCGGCCAGCGGCGAGTGTTCGTCGCCGATGCGCGGCTGATCGCGGGCGATGGCGAGGAAGCGGCGCGCGGCACCGGCACCTTCATGCGATCGCGCATCGCGCTCGCCGGGCTGCCGGGGTATCGCGCGGGATGAGCCGGCTGGCGGCGCATGTGCGGGTGAGCGCGTTGCTGCGCCGGACGCACGATGCCGGGGGCAGCGCGATGGTGCTGGCCAAGGGCGAGGCGATGGGCGGCGCGATCCTGGTGCAGATGCTCGATCGCGGCACGCCGGCAGGTTTTTGCGAGCGCGGCTATGGTCCTGACGGGGTACCCGCGCTGATCATGGCGGGTCCGGCCGACGCCGATTCGCAGACCGCGGGCGAATATTGGCAACGCCGGCGGCGTAACGACCCCGATCTTTGGGTGATCGAGGTGGACGTCGCAGCGCCGCAACGCCTGGTCGCTGAAATAATCGTTAACGATTGACAATATTGCGCTGCACAACGATAGGCGCCGCTCGGTTTGGACGCGTTGTGTCGAACGGGGTGCGATCCCGATCGGTTACGCAGTCGGGGGACCCGCCCGATCGGCGCTGAAGTACAGCAGCCTATCGCGCATCCACCGCATTTTTTAGTCTAGAAATGAAGTTCTTTGCACGTGCCGCCGGATCGGTGGTTGTGACTCTTTGCGCCGCCGCGATGGTGTGCGCCACGACCCCGGGTCTCGCGGTCGAACTCGCCAATACCGAGTTCCTTGCCGTCGATCGACCCGACATCCAGACCAAGAACGTCGCATACCCCGCCCAGGTTCCCATCCCGCCGGCACCGATCGTGCCCGCCGAATGGACCAGCGAAGGCGACCAGGGCCCGCAGACGCTGGCCGACAGCACCAAATCAGACGCCCGCCCCGACGCCGACTATGCCTCGCTTTCCGACGCGGTTGCAGCGCAGGGCATCCCCGATTCGCCCGACGACGAGCTTCGCTGCCTGGCGATCGGCGTCTATTATGAATCGAAGGGCGAACCGCTCGCAGGCCAGCTCGCGGTCGCCGAAGTCATCCTCAACCGCGCCGACTCGGGGCGTTTCCCGCCGTCGGCCTGCTCGGTGCTGAAGCAGCGCGGGCAATTCTCGTTCGTGCGCGGTGGGCGTCTGCCCAATGTGGCGACCGGATCAACCGCGTGGAAGACCGCGGTTGCGGTCGCCAAGGTCGCGCGCGAGGAATTGTGGGAGAGCAAGGCGTCGAACGCGATGTTCTTCCACGCGCGCCATGTGTCGCCGCGCTGGAAGCTGGCGAAGGTCGCGTCGGTGGGCAACCACATCTTCTATCGCTGAGTGATTTACGAAGCCGGTCCTCGCCGGGCCGGCTTTTCATCGTTCGTGAAATGTTCTAAAGCGCGGGGATGATGCTCGCCCCCGCCGTGCCGCTGTCGCCCTGCGCCGCCGATGTCGTGCGCGGGGTGTCGCGCATGCTGCTGCGCCACGATTGCGTCGCGATCGCCGAGGTGCCGCTGGCGGGGGGCCGCCGCGCCGACCTGATGGCGGTCGATGCCAATGGCGGGATCGTGATCGTCGAGATCAAGGTGTCGCGCGCCGACCTGCTCGGCGACGGCAAATGGACCGATTATCTGGAGCATTGCGACCGCTTCTTCTGGGCGGTGCCCGAGGGGTTCGACACCGCGCCGCTCGAGCGCGAGGCGTTCCTGCCCGAGCGTGCGGGGGTGATCGTCGCCGATCGCTACGACGCGGCGATCCTGCGCGAGGCGCGGACGCATCCGCTGGCGGCGGCTACCCGGCGCAAATGTACGCTTGCTTTTGCCCGGCGCGCGGCGCGGCGGGTGATGGGGCTGGTCGATCCCGATACGGTGGGGCTTGCGGCTGGGTTGTGAGGGGTGTCCTCACGCGGTTCCTCTCCGGCGCACCTTCCCCCGTTCGTTTCGAGCGTAGTCGAGAAACGGTGTTGATGCGCTCGGGTGCGGTTTCTCGACTTCGCTCGAAACGAACGGTTGAGGTGATGCCCGAACCGGAGGAGCTCGTTACAGCCGCGGCCCCGCCGCAGCTGCCGGTGCGCGCGCGCGCTTGGGAGCGTCGGCGAGCAATTTGGTGATCGCGGGCGAGCGCGCGTCGCGGGTGGCGTATTGGCGCGCCGAGAGGCCGGCGATCACGTCGGTCTGGTCGGGATCGGCACCTGCGGCGAGCAGGTCGCGCACCAGCTCGAAGCGGCGCATCTGCACCGCGCGGATCAGCGGGGTTTCGCCGCTGCTGTTCGCCAGATTGGGATCGGCCTTGTAGGTCTTGAGCGCCTCGATCCCCTCGCTGAAGCCGTTTTCGACCGCGAGCATCATCGGCGTGTTGCCGCGCGCGTCGGCCAGATTGGGGTTGGCGCCCTTTTGCAGCAGGAAGCGCAGATAGGTGGCGTCGCCGCGCTTGGTGACGATGTGGACCGCGCCCTCGCCGGTCGAGCGATCCTTGGTGTTGATGATCGACTGGCCGGGTTCGCCCAGGATCTTGTTCACCTCGTTGCCATCGGCATCGCGGACCGCCTTCAAGAACTTGTAGCTGGCCGAAAATTGCTGCGCGGCGAGCGGGCTGGCGAAGGTCGCGGGCAGCGCCAGGAGCGAGAAGGCTAGCGCGATCCGGGCGGCGCGGGCGGTAATGGTCACGGGCAGATATCCCCAATCGATAACGGGCGTTGCAAGGTCTGCGACTTGCAACGCTTCGCCTATCAGATCATGGCTGGCGGTGCCATGAACGAGTTCAAAACCAGCGTCGCCGCCCTGTTGTTCCTGCTGCTCGCCGCCTGCGGTCAGCCGGCATCCGAGCCTGCGGGCGAACCCCCGCTTGCCGGCGCGCGCATCGGCGGGCCGTTCGCGCTGACCGACCCGCAGGGCAAGACGGCGCGCGACACCGATTTCGCGGGCAAATATCGCATCGTCTATTTCGGCTACACTTTCTGCCCCGATGTCTGCCCGGTCGACATGCAGAATATCGGTGCCGGGCTGAAGCAGTTCGAGGCAAGCGATCCCGCGCTTGCCGCGAAGGTGGTGCCGATCTTCATCACCGTCGATCCCGCGCGCGATACCCCCGCAGTAGTCGGCGAATTCGTTGCGAATTTCCATCCGCGCACGGTGGGGCTCACCGGCTCGCAGGAAGCGATCACCGCAGCGCTCAAGGGCTATGCCGGGATGGCGACCAAGCGCGAATCGCCCAATCCCGACGCGTATCTGGTCGATCACACGCGGATCACCTATCTGATGGGGCCTGAAGGGCAGCCGATCGCGCTGATCCCCGCCGATGAAAGCCCCGAAGCGGTGACCGAAATGCTCAAGCGCTGGGTCCGTTGAACGCGCCCGCGACCGGGCGCTTCTGGGAAGGCGATATTCCGCTCGAAAAGCTCGACCGCGGCCAGTGGGAAGCCTTGTGCGACGGTTGCGGCAAATGCTGCCTCCACAAGTTCGAGGACGAGGATACCGGCGAGCTGGCGGCGACCAATGTCGCATGCAAGCTGCTCGACAATGCCACCGCGCAGTGCAGCGATTATCGCAACCGCCGCGCCTATGTGCCCGATTGCGTGCGGCTGACGCCCAAGGCGGTGTACCGGATCCACTGGCTGCCATCGACCTGCGCGTACCGGCTGCGCGCCGATTTCCTTCCGTTGCCCGAATGGCATCATCTGGTGTGTGGCGACCGCGACGCGGTGCATCGCGCCGGCGTGTCGGTGCGCGGCTGGACGATTTCGGAGAATGACGCAGGCGACCTCGAACATCATCTGATCGACCGCGAATTGTGAGCGCGTCGGGCGACATCGATGTCGTCCGCCACCCCCGCGCCCGGGGCATGCGGCTGTCGGTCGACCCCGCGAGCGGGCGGGTACGGCTGACGATCCCCAAGCGCGGATCGGCGCGCGCAGCGCTCGCCTGGGCCGAGGAGAAGCGCGGCTGGATCGAGGTGCAGCGCGCGCGGCTGCCCGCGGCGATCCCCTTCGTCGATGGCGCCGAGCTCCCCTTCGGCGACGAGCGGCTGACGATCGTCTGGCGCGAGGCGGCGCGGCGGACCCCAGTGCGCGAGGATCGGGCGCTCGTGGTGGGCGGCCCCGCCGATCGGCTCGGCGCGCGGGTGGAAAGCTGGCTCAAGCGCGAGGCGTTGCGCTTGCTCGATGCCGATACGCGCGCGATCGCGGGGGCTGCCGGTATCGCGATCAGCGGGGTGGCGATCGGCGATCCGCGGTCGCGCTGGGGCAGCTGCACCGCGACCGGGGCGATCCGCTATAGCTGGCGGCTGGTGCTGGCGCCGGAGTTCGTCCGGCGCGGCGTGGTGGCGCACGAGGTGGCGCACCGGCTGCACATGGACCACAGCCCGGCTTTCCATGCAGCGGTGGCGCGGTTGCTCGGCGAAGACCCGGCGCCGTCGATGGCGTGGCTACGCCGCCATGGCGCGGGGCTTCACTGGTATGGGCGTTCGTCCTCGTAATAGCGCTCGCGCGGCGGGGCTTCGCGATAGCGTTGTTCCCTGGGCGGCGCGTCGCGATAGCGTTGGTCGCGCGGCACCTCGCGGTTTGGCGGCGGCGGCGCGCGCTCTTCGCGCTCGCGGCGCGGCGGCGGGTTGCGCCCCAGCGCGCGGTTGATCCAGTCGGCGTCGAGCGCCTCGTCCTCGGGGGGCGGCGCGGCTTCTTCCTCGCCGGGGGTCACATACACCCCCTGGCCATCGGGAGTGGCTTCGCGATCGCGGGTGACCGGCAGGCCATATTCATCGACGAACACGCCATTGTCGGGCTCGCCGAAATAGGATTCGTCGTCGGGCTCGAGCTGCCATTCGGGCAGCGTGATCTTGGTGTCGAATTCCTCGACCGGCCGCTTGGCGACCGCGGTGCGCATGAAGCTGGCAAAGGCCTTGGCGGGTGCGGTGCCGCCCTGCAGCCCGCCGACCGCGCGCGCATCGTCGCGGCCCATCCACACCCCGGTGGTGAGGCCGCTCGAAAAGCCCATGAACCAGCCATCCTTGTTCGAGGTGGTGGTGCCGGTCTTGCCCGCGACGGGGCGACCGATCGACGCCGCGCGCCCGGTACCCGTGGCGACCGCGGTCTGGAGCAGGTCGGTCATCTGCGCCGCGACATAGGGCGCAACCAGCACGCGCGAGGTATCGACCTCGTGCGCATAGATCACCGATCCGTTGGCGGTGACGCGGGTAATGCCATAGGGCGCGACCGCGACGCCCTTTTGCGCGACGCTGGCATAGGCGCGCGTCATGTCGATGAGCCGCACGTCGCTGGTGCCGAGCACCATCGCGGGGCGGGTGTCGATCGGGGTGGTGATGCCGAAGCGCCGCGCCATGTCAGCGACGGTCGCAAAGCCGACTTCCTGGCCCAGCCGCGCGGCGACGGTGTTGACCGAATAGGCAAAGGCGGTGCGGATATCCATCGCGCCCGCGAACCGGCCCGAGCTGTTGCGCGGGCTCCAGCCGTTGATCGTGATCGGCGCGTCGACGACGGCATCGTCGGCCTTGATCCCGGCTTCGAGCGCGGCGAGATAGACGAACAGCTTGAACGCCGATCCCGGCTGGCGCGTTGCCTGCGTCGCGCGGTTATAGTTCGACGAGACATAATCCTTGCCGCCGATCATCGCGCGCACCGCGCCGTCGCGGTCAAGCGACACCAAGGCGCCCTGGACCCCGGCGGGAGCGTTGGTGCGGATCGCGCGCTCGGCGGCGGCCTGCATCGGCAGGTCGAGCGTGGTCCACACGTCGAGCGGCGCCTGCGTTTCGTCGATCAGCATTTCGAGCTGGGGCAGCGCCCAATCGGTGAAATAGCGCACGCTGTTGCGCTTGGGCTCGGGCGCGAGCTCCACGTCGGAGGGTTCGGCCATATCGGCTTCGGTGCGGCTGATCGCGCCGGTTTCGACCATGATGTCGAGCACGACGCCGGCGCGGCCGCGCGCCGCCTCGGCATCGGCGGTGGGCGAATAGCGCGAGGGCGCCTTGACGAGGCCGGCGATCACCGCGGCCTCGGACAGCGACAAATTGGTCGCAGGGTGCGCGAAGAAGCGGCGCGAGGCGGCGTCGATGCCATAGGCGCCGCCGCCGAAATAGACCTTGTTCAGATAAAGTTCGAGGATCTGGTCCTTGCTGAACTTCTGCTCGATCGCGAGCGCCAGGATCGCCTCGCGGACCTTGCGGCCGAAATCATATTTGTTCGACAGGAAGACGGTGCGTGCGACCTGCTGGGTGATCGTCGATGCGCCCTGCAGCCGGCGATCGGTGCCGCGCCGCTGATAGGCGAGCTTGACCGAGCGCGCGATGCCGATCGGGTCGATCCCCCAATGCGAGCGGAAGCGGCGATCCTCGACCGCGACCATCGCCTGGCGCATCACCGTGGGGATATCGCTATATTCGATCCATTCGCCATAGCTCGGCCCCAGCGACACGATCACCGTGCCGTCGGCGGCATGGACGCGGATCATCTGGCCGTTGGGCGAGGATTTGAGCGTGTCGTACGACGGCAGCGAGGTGCGCGCGGTGTAAACCGCGATGACGAGCGCCACGAGCGCGACGAGCGCCAGCGCGACGCCGGTGCCTAGGGTCCAAACCGCGATGCGGCGCCAGCGCGGCGCGCGGGTCTTTTTCTTCGCGGTTGCCATGAGTGGGTGCTGGATACGCGCTCGCCCGACCTCTCACAAGGCCCGGCGAGCAGGCGCGGTCAGTCGGTCGCTGCGTCGCGCGGGCGGAAGTCGAGCGAAACCGAATTCATGCAGTAGCGCTGGCCGGTGGGGGGCGGGCCATCGGGGAAGACATGGCCGAGATGGCTTTCGCAGCGGCCGCACAGGCTTTCGATGCGCACCATGCCGTGGCTGGTGTCGCGGCGATCCTCGACGGCTTCGGCGTTCAATGGCCGGGTGAAGCTGGGCCAGCCCGACCCTGAGTCATATTTGTCGTCGCTGTCGAACAACGGCAATTCGCAGGCGGCGCAGTGATAGATGCCGTCGGCCTTGTTGGCGTTGAGCTCGCCCGAAAAGGCGCGTTCGGTGCCGGCTTCGCGCAGCACATGATATTGGGTGGGGGTCAGGCGATCGCGCCATTCGGCTTCGGACAGGTTGAGCTTTTCCATAGGCTCAAATGTGTTGTGCCGGGGGGCGAGCGTCAATGGGCAGGTGGGTGATGCGGGTCAGCCGCGCGGCGAGCGCGGCCGCGCCGGGGATCGCGGCGGCGGCGGCGAGCAGCAGCCGGGCGCCGGCGGGGCGTTCGGCAAGGTCGCGCAACAGGCGGGCGCGAGCGACGGGCGCGCGGGAGCGCTGCGCGAAGGCGCGCTGGTAGGTGTCGGCGGTGGCGCCTGCGGCCCAAGCGTGTGCGGCGGCGACCCCGCTGGCGATCGCGATCCCCATGCCCTCGCCCGCCAGGCTCGGGATCACCGCCGCCTGGTCGCCGAGCCGCCACGCCGCGAAGGGGGCGGCGAGCGCGCGCCAGCCATAGGGGACGTTGGCGATCGCATCGATCGCGCCGCTGCCATAGGCGAGCCGATCGCCGAGCGCGGGCACTTCGCGGCCGATCGCGGCGAGCAGGGCTTCGGGATCGCCCTCGGCGCGCATCCGCGACCGGCGGACCGCGAGGCACAGATTGGCGCTGCCGTCTTCCTGGAGCATCAGCCCGACATAGCCGCGATCGAACAGATGGAGCTCGATCGCACCGCGCACCAGCCGGGTCAGGCCGGGGGCAGGGGGGATCCGCGTGCGCAGGCCGATCGTCGGGTCGGCGAGCGTCGGCGTGTCGCGCGCCAGGCCGCGAAGGTCGTGCTTGCCGGTGGCGAGGAACAGCGTGGACGGCGCGAGTTCGCCGCCATCGGCGAGGCGGAGCCTGCCCTCATCGAACCCGCGCACCGCGACGCCGCGGTCGATCGTTGCGCCCGCCGCCACGGCATGCGCCTGCATCAGCGTGTCGAGGTGGCGGCGCGAGACGCCCTTGGCGGGGTGGGGGAGCGCGGCTTCGGTCCGGTGGCTTCCCGCGAACAGCCCGACGCGGGTGACGTCGGCAGCGCCAAGCGTATCGCGCGCGATGCCGAGCCGTTCGAGCGCGTCGAGCGTGCGCCAGCTAAGGAACCCGCCGCATATCGCGTCGCCGGTCTCGGCGTTGCGCTCGATCACGAGCGGCGCAGCGCCCGCGCGTGCGAGCGCGATCGCCGCGGCGCAGCCGGCGGGCCCGGCGCCGACGATCAGCGGCGCTTGCATACGCACAGCCTGAAGGGGAAGGCGCGGGCGATCCGCGCATCGGCGATGCCGGCTTCGGCAAGGATCGGCGGCCATTCACCGGGGCGATAGGAGCGCGCGATCGACAGCCGGCCGTCGTGGCGGACGATTGGGTGCCAGCGCATCACCCGCGCGAGCAACGGATAGCCGGCATGGGCGAAGCCGTGGCGGTGGAGGTCGTTGACCAGCCAGCCCTGCCGCGCCTGCGCCTCCATGAAGCGCAGGAAGGCGACGAGCTGGTCGTGCGTCATGTGATGCGCGACCAGGCTGCTGAGGATCACGTCCCAGCCCTCGCCCGCCAGATCGGCATAGTCGCCGGTGCGATAGGTGATTGGCAGCTCGGGCGGCGTATCGGCGCGCGCGACCTGCTCGCTGCGCGGGTTGAGATCGATCCCGACCAGATCGACCGCGACACCGCGGCGCTTCGCCCAGCCGGCGATCCGCCGCAGCATGTCGCCATCGCCATAGCCGACATCGAGGATGCGAAGGCTGCGCGATTGCCGTGCGATGCGATCGAGGAACGCCAGCGTCGGCCGCGCCGCGAGCGTCATCGCGTTCACCTGCGCCAGGTCGCGCAGCACCGCAGCATAGGTTTCGGGCGCGAGATCGGCGGCGTCCATCAGCTCCTCGGCGATGGCGCGCCGCGCGAGCGTCATCCGACGCTCCGGAACGCGAACCCCTCGGCGGCGAGGCCGGGGCCGAAGGCTAGCGCGACGCCATGCTCGACGCGGCGCTGGAGCGTGCGTTCGAGCACGAACATCAAGGTCGCCGACGACATGTTGCCGAAGGATTCGAGCACGTCGCGCGAGTCGGCGAGCGCGCCCTGCGGCAGGGAAAGCGAGCGCTCGACCGAATCGAGAATCGATCGTCCGCCGGCATGCACCGCCCAGGCATCGATCGCCTGCGGGTCACGCCCGCCGGTGAGCGTCGCGACGAAATCGGGATCGGCGAGCCCCGCCGCGATCCGGCCGGGGACTTCGCCCGACAAATGCATCACGAAGCCCTGATCGGTGATGTTCCAGCGGATCAGTTGGTCGCTGTCGGGCAGGGTGGTGGCGAAGGGCGAATCGATCGCGAGGCCCTGCGGGTCGGCGCTGACCAACGCCGCGGCGGCACCATCGCCGAATTGGAGCATCGCGAGCAGCGGTTCGAGCTCGACGGTGTCGGACAGGTGCAGCGTCGAGAGTTCGACGCACAAGACGAGCACGCGCGCCTCGGGCTGCGAGCGGACGATATGTCGTGCGCTGCGCAGCGCGGCGACCGCGGCATAGCAGCCCATGAACCCCACCAGCAGGCGTTCGGTGCTGGGCGGCAGGCCGATCGCGCGCGCGATGATCTGGTCGATCCCCGGCGCGACGAAGCCGGTGCAGCTGGCGACGACGAAATGGGTGATCCCCGACAGGTCGGCGCGCTCGCGCAGCGCCTCGATCGCCGCGATGCCGAGGATCGGTGCGGTCTCGGCGTAGGATTCCATCCGCTCGGCGGTGCCGGGCAGGCGGCTGCCGCCATAGAAGCCGTCCGAGGCGACGGGCGACCCGCCTGCGGCAGTGGGGGGCAGCACCGACCAGCGATGGCGGATCCCTGCGCGGTCGGCCATCCGGCGGAACAGGATCGCATCGCGCCGCTCGGGCATCCGCCGCTGCGCCCAATCGATGAAGGCCGCATGGATATCGTGGGTCGGCACCGCGGTAGCGACGGCATTCAAACAGGCGTCGACTCGCTGCACTTGCCCTCGCTGACGGGCGTACTCACGCCGTGGCTTCGCTACCCGGTGAGGCGGCTTTGGTTACCGGGCGACGATTATGCGGCGAGTTCGACCTCGCACGGCGCATCGTCGGCCCATGCCCAATACAATTGGGCTGGCGGTACGTTCCACCATTCCATCTCGTGGTCGATACGGCCGAAATGCGCATCGAAGAAATCGCGGCACTTGGTGGAGAATTGATAGACCAGGAAAGCGCCGCCCGGCCGCACCACGTCGCGCGTCGCCAGCCCGATCGCGTCGCCGACGCCCGGCGGCAATGTCGAGAAGGGCAGGCCCGAGAGCACGTAATCGGCGTGCGCATGGCCGTGATCGGCGATGATCTGGCGGACGTCGGCGGCTGAGCCATGGACAACGACGAAGCGCGGATCGCGGATCGTCTGGCGCAGATAGCGGACGAAATCGATATTGGTGTCGATCGCCAGCAAGGTTGCGTCGGGGGCAAGCCGATCGAGCACCGCCTGGCAGAAATTGCCGGTCCCGGGGCCATATTCGACGAACAATTTGGTCGCCGACCAGTCGACGCGATCGAGCATGCGATCCATCAGCCGCTTCGACGACGGCATGATCGAACCGACCATCACCGGGTGCTTGATGAAACCGCGCAGGAACATGCCCCAGGGCGAGGGGGTCGCATCCGAACGTCGGGCGGCGCGACTGGAAGGCGTCGTCGTTACAGGGGTCATCGCGAACTCATGCTGGGAAACGTGCGGCGACCATGCCGCGTCACGACGGAGTCGTAAAGTTGTAACGATCCTGTAGGCGTTCGAGTTGCACCGCGCCATGGCTTGCCTGGCTCGACAGGGCGGCTAATCCGAACCGGTGGACCGGTTCGATCGCACCTTTGCGTTGTTGTTCATGGTGATGCTCACCATCGCAGCGGGGAATACCGCGCTGCAATCGGTGCTGCCCGCGCTCGGTCGATCGTTGGGGGTCGCCGACAGCGCGGTGGCGGCGGCGTTTTCGGTGTCGGCGTTGCTGTGGGTGATCGCCGCCCCATTCTGGGCCAACCGGTCGGATCGACGCGGGCGGCGGGCGATGGTGCTGTTGGGGCTCTTCGGCTTCACGCTGTCGCTGTTCGTTTGCGCGATCTTCCTGATGGCGGGGATCAACGGGTGGATCGCGCCGACCGCCGCCTTCGCCGCGTTCGTCGGCGGGCGGATGATCTATGGCAGCCTGGGCGCGGCGGCACCGCCCGCCGTCCAGGCGATGGTGGCGGGGCAGACGACGCGCGAGGAGCGGACCAAGGCGCTGGCGCTGCTGGGGTCGGCATTCGGGCTGGGGACGATCCTGGGGCCGGCGATCGGGCCGTATCTGGTGCTGGGCAGCATCGGCGCGGTCGAGGTCGGGCTGTCGGGACCCGCCTATCTGTTCGGGCTGTTCGGGCTGGCGATGACGATCATCGTATGGCGGCTGCTGCCCGACGACCGATCGCCGTCGGACACGCATGGCGCGGCGCAGAGCTATCCCTCGATCGGCGGGCAATCCTCGGGCGCGGCGATCACCGCGGCGACGCAATCGCGCGCCGAGCCGGTGGGGTTCTTCGACCCGCGGATTCGCGCCTGGATGATCATCGGGCTGGTGATGGGGCATGCGCAGGCGATGACGGGGCAGGCGATCGGATTCCTGGTGATCGACCGGCTGGGGGTGCCGCCGATCGAGGCGCTGGGCGCGACCGGCATCGTGCTGATGATCGGCGCGGGGGCGTCGCTGCTGGTGCAATGGGGGTTCATCCCGCTGCTGAAGCTGCGGCCCGCGGCGCTGATCCTGGCGGGGTGCATCTTCGCCGCGCTCGGCTGCGTCGCGGTGGGGAGCGCGGTGTCGCTGTACGGGATCGCGATGGGGTTCGGGCTGGCGTCGATGGGATTCGGGTTTTTGCGGCCGGGATTCACCGCGGGGGCGTCGCTGGCGGTGGGGCCGGCGGCGCAGGGCTCGGTCGCGGGCAAGGTGACGTCGGTGAACGGCGCGGCGTTCGTGCTGGGGCCGTCGATCGGGGTGGGGCTGTACGAGCTGTGGCACCCGCTGCCGTATCTGGTGGCGGCGGGGGCGCTAGTGGTGTTGCTGGGCTATGCCTGGGTGGCGTTGCGGCGGGGATGAGAGCGTATCCCCCTTCCCTGGAAGGGAGGGATCGGGGGGTGGGTGGAGGCTTGCGATACGGGGGCCGCGTGCGCAGCGGTGCCGTACCATGAGCACTCGACCCACCCCCAGCCCCTCCCTTCCAGGGAGGGGGGCTTTTTTTGGGGAGGTTAGCCCTTGGGTCCTCGGCCTTGGACCATGCCGGGGGCGATGAAGCCGATCGGTTGCAGCGCGACCGAATCCTGCTTCAGCCGCGAGGCCATCTGCTCATATTCCTGCTCCATTTCGGGGGTCACGGTGGCGCGCGACTCGCCGAGCGCGGCTTCGAAATGGCGCATGCTCACCTGCGTGCTGGCGAGCGATTCGCGTAGCGCCATCAGGCCGGCGCGGCGGACGATGTCCTCGAGGTCGGCGCCGGTGAAGCGCTCGGCGCGATCGGCGATCGATGCGAGGTCGACATCGTCCGCCAGCGGCATCTTCTCGGTCTGGATCTCGAGAATCCGCTTGCGCCCCGCGGCATTGGGGACGGCGACATAGACCAGTTCGTCGAACCGGCCGGGGCGCAACAGCGCGGGGTCGATCAGGTTGGGGCGGTTGGTCGCGCCGATCACCACCACCGATTGCAGCTCCTCGAGCCCGTCCATCTCGGCGAGGATGGTGTTGACCACGCGTTCGGTCACCTGCGGCTCGCCTGCGCCGCTGCCGCGTGCGGGCACCAGCGAATCGAGCTCGTCGATGAAGATCACGCAGGGTGCGACCTGGCGTGCGCGTGCGAACAGCTTGGTGATCTGCTGCTCGCTTTCGCCATACCATTTGCTCAGCAGGTCGCTCGACTTGGTGGCGATGAAATTGGCCTGCGATTCGCGTGCCACTGCCTTGGCGAGCAGCGTCTTGCCGGTCCCCGGCGGGCCATAGAGCAGGAAGCCGCGCGCGGCGCGGATGCCCATCCGGCGGAAGGCGGCGGGTTCGCGCATCGGCAGCTCGACGCCTTCGCGCAGCCGCTCTTGCGCGGCATCGATTCCGCCGATGTCGCTCCAGCGGACCTGCGGCACCTGGACCATCACCTCGCGCATCGCCGAGGGCTGGACGCGCTTGAGCGCCTCGATGAAGTCGCTGCGCTTCACCGACAGCGTGTCGAGCACCTCGGCGGGGATCGTCTGATCGCCAAGGTTGAGCTGCGGCATGATCCGCCGCACCGCATCGATCGCCGCCTCGCGGGTAAGCGCGGCGAGGTCGGCACCGACGAAGCCGTAGGTGGTGCGTGACAGCTCGTCGAGATCGACGTCTTCGGCGAGCGGCATGCCGCGGGTGTGGATGCCCAGGATCTCGCGCCGGCCGCGCTCGTCGGGGACGCCGACAATGATCTCGCGATCGAAGCGACCGGGACGCCGCAGCGCCTCGTCGATCGCCTCGGGCCGGTTGGTGGCGGCGATGACGACCAGGTTGGCGCGCGCCTCGAGCCCGTCCATCAGCGTCAGCAATTGCGCGACGAGGCGCTTCTCGGCCTCGCCCTGGACGCGGTCGCGGCGCGGGGCGATCGAATCGACCTCGTCGATGAAGACGATCGAGGGCGCCGAGCGAGTCGCTTCCTCGAACACCTCGCGCAGCCGCTTTTCGGACTCGCCATAGGCCGAGCCCATGATTTCGGGGCCGTTGATCAGGAAGAATTCGGCGTCGGATTCGTTGGCGACCGCACGCGCAAGGCGGGTCTTGCCGGTGCCGGGGGGGCCGTGCAGCAGCACCCCCTTGGGCGGATCGACGCCAAGCCGCTGGAACAATTCAGGGTAGCGCAGCGGCAATTCGACCATCTCGCGCAATTGGTCGATCGTCGCGGTCATCCCGCCGATATCGTCATAGGTGACGTCGGCGCGGCGCGCGTCCTTGGGCTCTTCGTAATCGGTGCGGAGCTCGATCTCGGTGCCCTCGGCGATATGGACGACGCCGCGCGGGACGGTCGAGATCACCGCCAGGCGAATCTCCTGCAGCGCATAAGCGGGCGCGCGCAGATGCTGCGCGACGTTGGGCGGGATGTTGGCGACCCGCTGCTGGCCGACGGTCGAGACGGTGTCGCCCTGGCAGAGCGGCCGGTTGAGGAAAGTGCGCTTGAGCGCGGTCGCCGACCCCTGGAGGCGCAGATGCTGCGAGGCAGGCGCCAGCACGACGCGAGTCGCGGGCTTCGATTCGACCTTGCGCACCTCGACGAAATCGCCCGAGCCGACGCCGGCATTGGCGCGCTGCAGGCCGTCTAGCCGCAGAATTTCGAGCCCTTCGTCCTCGGCATAGGGCAGCACCGCGCGTGCGGGCGTGGTGCGCTTGCCGACGATCTCGATCACGTCGCCTTCCTGCAGCGCCAGCGCAGTCATGAAGGCGCGCGGCAGGTGCGCGACGCCGCGGCCGCTATCCTCGGCGCGCGCGCTCGCGACTTGCAGCTTGCGCACAGGGCTGTCGTCTTGGTCGGCCATAAGCTTTTACTCCCGCATCGGGTCAAGAGCGGGCGAGATAGGGGCAGGGTTCCGCCGACGCGAGGGCAAAGCCGCCGCGACCCTGAAAAAGAAGGCCAAAAAAAAGGCCGATCCCTGGGGACCGGCCGTGAAAGGTTTAGGAGAGGATGCCTGAAAGGCCTGCTCTATGTGCAGTGCAGCATGATTCTTCGCAAGTGCGAATAATTGTATGATGATTGCATAAACTGCAATCGTTGAGCGGGTTGCACCGCGCACATGCGCAAGGCGATGGATTTTCCCATTAGTGCAGTGCACAATCAATGACATGCGGCGCCTCCCCCCCCTTTCGGCCATCGAAGCGTTCGTCCAGGTGGCGCGGCTGGGATCGATCAAGGCCGCCGCGGTCGAGCTGGCCTTGTCGTCACCCGCGCTGAGCCGGCGGGTGCAGGCGCTCGAGCGCTTCATCGGCAAGCCGTTGTTCGAGCGCCGCCACCAGGCGATCCTGCTCAATGCCGAGGGCGAGCGGCTGCTGGCGCAGATCGCGCCCGCGCTCGATGCGATGAGCGACGCGGTCGAATCGATGAGCCACAGCGCCGAATTGCTGCGACTGCGATTAGGGGTGCTGCCGCTCTATGCGTCGCAGCGGCTGATGCCGCGGCTGGGCGAGCTGCGCCGCGCGCATCCGCAACTCCATATCGACGTCGATACCGGCGGCCGGCGCGAGGCGCGGCTGGGCGATACGCTCGATGCCGCGATCATCCTGGCGCAGGAAGTCGACCCGGCGCTGTATGCACGGCGACTCGATCGCAACCGCGTCTATGTGATCGGCGCCAAGGCGCTGGTCGAGGGGGCGAACCCGATCACGACGCCCGAGCAACTCGGCGGGCTGACGGCGTTGGTGCATCGCGACATGCCCGACACCTTCGTCGAATGGCGACGATCGGCGGGATTGCCCGCGCTCGAGCCGCTCGCGGTCGACCATTTCGATTCGGGGCCGCTGATGCTCGAGGCGGCGGCGCAGGGGCTCGGCGTCGCGTTCATGCTCGAGATGCATTACGAAGGCGCGCGCGATCCGCGACTGGTGCGGTTGTTCGAGCCGGTGGCGAGCGACTACAGCTATTGGTTCGTGTGCCGCCCGCGCGCGCTCACGACGCGCCCGGTGAAGATCTTCCACGACTGGCTGGTCGAGGTGATGGGGCCCGAGCCCGGCATCTGAAACGCAAGTGCCGGGCCTGTCGAAGCAGTTCGACAGGCCCGGCGCGAACGGGAGGTTAGGCGACGGTCGCCTTGACGATCTTGCCGGGTGCGCGCGGCGGCTCGCCCTTGGGCAGCGCGTCGACATGCTCCATGCCCTCGGTCACTTCGCCCCAGACGGTGTACTGGCCATCGAGGAAGGTCGCGTCGTCGAGGCAGATGAAGAACTGGCTGTTCGCGCTGTTCGGGTTCATCGTGCGCGCCATCGAGCATACGCCGCGCTTGTGCGGCTCGCGGCTGAATTCGGCGGCGACGTCGGGCAGGTCCGAACCGCTGGTGCCGGTGCCGGTGGGATCGCCGCCCTGCGCCATGAAGCCGTCGATCACGCGGTGAAAGACGACGCCGTCATAGAAGCCGCGCTTGGCGAGCGTGGTGATGCGCTCGACATGGTTGGGCGCGAGATCGGGGCGAAGGCGGATCGTGACGTCGCCGCCGTCGAGGGTCAGCGTCAGCGTGGCTGGGGTATCGGACATTGCAGCATTCTCCGGATAGGGTGCGCGCCACTTAGGGAGCCGCGCGGGTGCTGGCAACGCTGTGTGCGGATTGGCAGCCCGAATCGGCTGGGCTAAGGCCATGCTTTGGTGCAGCGCAACGGGAGGGCACGATATGAGCGAGGCCGAGCTTCCCGACATCGACGAGGCACGCGAGACCGGGCTCGACGAGGACGACCGGCTCAAGCCCGCATTCGTCCGCGCGATCCTCGACGCGGTCGAAGCCGGCGACAACGAGGGCGCCAACGCGCTGGTCGAGCCGCTCCACGCCGCCGACATCGCCGATCTGATCGAGATCGCGCCCGCCGACATGCGTGCATCGCTGGCGGCGGCGATTTCGGAACGAATCGACGGCGACGTGCTCGCCGAGATGAACGACTGGGTGCGCGACGCGCTGGTCGATGCGCTCAACCCGCGCCAGCTCGCCGACATCGCGGGCGAGCTCGACACCGACGACGCGGTCGCGATCATCGAGGACCTCGACGAGGAAGACCAGCGCGCGGTGCTGCGCGCGCTCGACCCCGACGATCGCGCGGCGATCGAGGAGGCGCTGTCCTACCCCGAGGAATCGGCGGGCCGGCTGATGCAGCGCGAGCTGATCGCGGTGCCCGAACATTGGACCGTCGGCGACGTGCTCGATTATCTGCGTGCCGACGATCAGCTGACCACCGATTTCTGGGAAATCTTCGTCGTCGATCCCGCGCATCGGCCGGTCGGCACCTGCAATTTGTCGTGGGTGCTGCGCACCCCGCGCGTTGTGTCGATGACCGACGTCATGAAGCGCGAACAGACGCTGATCCCGGTCGACATGGACCAGGAAGAGGTCGCGCTCCGCTTCCAGAAATATGCGCTGATCTCGGCGGCGGTCGTCGATCCCAGCGGGCGGCTGGTCGGGGTGGTGACGGTCGACGACATCGTCCACATCATCAGCCAGGAAGCGGGCGAGGACGCGCTGCTGATGTCGGGCGCGGGCGATGGCGACATCAACGAGCCGATCCGCGACAGTTATCAAGCGCGGGTGCGCTGGCTGATCGCGAATTTGTTCACCGCAATGCTGGCGTCGGGGATCATCGCGGCGTTTGGCGGGGCTATCGAGCAGATGGTGGCCTTGGCGGTGTTGATGCCGATCGTCGCGTCGATCGGCGGCAATGCGGGTACGCAGGCGATGGCGGTCGCGGTGCGCGCGCTGGCGACCAACCAGCTGACCAAATCAAACACGCTGCGCACCGTCCGCCGCGAGATTTTGGTCGCGCTGATGAACGGGCTGACGATCGCGGTGCTGCTGGGGACCGGTGCGGCGTTGCTGTACGCCAGCCCGATGCTGGGGATGGTGATCGCGTCGGCGATCCTGCTCAACATCCTGGTCGCGGGGCTGGCCGGCGTGCTGGTGCCGGTGGTGCTCGAACGGCTCGAGCAGGATCCGGCGGTGGCAAGCTCGGTCTTCGTGACGATGGTCACCGATTCGATGGGGTTCCTGGCGTTTCTTGGACTCGCCGTTCTCAGCGGCTTGGTGACGATGGGTTGATCGCACGCGCATCCCCGCCCAAATGCGGGCGATGCCGTTGCATCTGACCAAGGTCGCCTTCGCCGCCGAGAGCGTCGAGCATCTGCGCGCGCGCCTAGCGGTGCGTGCCGAGGCGGGGCCGGTGTTCCTGACCACGCGCTATCTGCCCAAGCGGCATGCCGAGGTGGCGGGGCAGGGGTCGCTGTTCTGGATCCTGAAGCACCAATTGGTCGCGCGATCGCCGATTCTGGGCTTTGGCGAGGCCGAGGGCGGGCGCGTGGCGATCCTGATCGATCCCGCGTTGGTGCTGGTCGAGGCGCGGCCCAAGCGCGCGCACCAGGGCTGGCGCTATCTCGAGGATGCCGACGCGCCGCGCGACCTGGGCGAGGGCGGCGCGGCGATCGCGGCGATGCCGTCGGCGATGATCGGCGAATTGCACGCCTTAGCCTTGCTGTGACCGCCGCCGCGCCCGGCGTGCGCAAGATCATCCATATCGACATGGATGCCTTTTATGCCTCGGTCGAGCAGCGCGACTTTCCCGAATTGCGCGGCAAGCCGGTGGCGGTGGGGGGATCGCGCGCGCGCGGCGTGGTGGCGGCGGCGAGCTACGAGGCGCGCAAATTCGGCGTGCGATCGGCGATGCCCTCGGTCACCGCGGCCAAGCGCTGCCCCGATCTGGTGTTCGTCTCGCCGCGCTTCGACGTCTACAGCGCGGTGTCGCGGCAGATTCGCGCGATCTTTGCAGAGTTCACCCCGCTGATCGAACCGCTGTCGCTCGACGAGGCGTATCTCGACGTCAGCGCCGACCTCGCGGGGATCGGCTCGGCGCGCGATACCGCCGCCGCCATCCGCGCGCGGATCGCCGCCGAGACCGGGCTGACCGCGTCGGCGGGGGTGTCGTACAACAAGTTCATCGCCAAGCTCGCCTCGGACCAGAACAAGCCCGACGGGCTGTGCGTGATCCCGCCGGGGCATGGCGCGGCGTTCGTTGGCAGCCTGCCGGTGCGGCGCTTCCATGGCGTCGGGCCGGTGACCGCGGCGAAGATGGAGCGGATGGGGATCCTCACCGGTGCCGATCTGGCCGGGCTGACGATCGACGAGATGCGGCGCGCTTTCGGCAGCTTCGCCGAATATCTGTACGCGGCGGCGCGCGGCGAGGATCATCGCCCGGTACGGGTGAATCGAGAATCGAAGTCGATCGGTGCCGAGCGGACCTTCGAGCATGACCTGTCCGATTGGGAGTCGCTGATAGCGGGGCTCGAGCGGGTGGCCGATGCCGCATGGGTGCGGATCGAGCGGCACCAGGCGCGCGGGCGGCGGGTAACGCTGAAGCTTCGGTACAATGATTTCCGCACGATCACGCGGGCGCGGACACTGGCGGCGGGGGTGGGCGACCGCGCGGCGTTCGGCGCGGCGGGCGATCTGTTGCTGCGCGCGCTGTATCCGGTCGAGATGCCGGTGCGGTTGCTGGGGCTGACGCTGTCGGCGCTGGGGGAGGAGCGTGGGGAGGACGTGCAGCCGGGGTTGCCGCTTGGGTAGCAACGTTCCCAAAAGACCGTTCGTCCTGAGTAGGGGCTGAGCGGAGGCGAAGACCCGTATCGAAGGACATGCCCCAAGCGGGCGGTCCTTCGATACGCCGCTTCGACAAGCTCAGCGGCTACTCAGGACGAACGGGGGTGGGAGGGGCCGTCAGTTGCGGCGGCCGCCCGAGAGCAGCAGATAGCCGAGCACGCCGGCAATACCGAGTGACAGCAAGGGCTGGCGGCGGACGAAATCGACCACCGGGCCGGCGAGTTCCTCGACCGCGGCCTGGGCATGGCCGGCGGCCTTTTGCGTCTTGCCGCCGAGCTTGTCCGCCGAACCCTCAGCCTTCAGATCGTTGCGACCGAGCACGTCGCCCGCTGCCTGCTTGAGCGAGCCGCCGATATCACGGCCGGTGCCTTCGACGATGTTCTCATTCATGGCAATCTCCTGTGCAAAGTCGGCGCTAGTACGCGCTTGGCGGTCGAAGGTTGCGTCAGCTGCGCACCAGCTGGGGGAAACCGGCGCGGAATGCCGCGACCTTGGGCTTGTCCCACCGCACGATGTACGGATGGTTGGGGTTCTTGCGGTAGAAATCCTGGTGATAGGCCTCGGCGGGGAAGAAGCCGCCGCCTTCGATCCGCGTCACGATCGGCTTGCCCCACGCCTTGGTCTTGCCGAGCTGCGCGACATAGCGCTGCGCCACCAGTTTCTGCTGCGGGGTCTGGGGGAAGATCGCCGAGCGATAGCTGGGGCCGGTGTCGGGTCCTTGGCGGTTGAGCTGGGTCGGATCGTGCGCGACCGAGAAATAGACGCGCAGCAGGGTGCCGTAGCTCACCTGGGCGGGGTCGTACACGATCCGCACCGCTTCGGCGTGACCGGTCCGTTCGGTGCTGACCGCGGCATAGTTCGCGGTGTCGCGGGTGCCGCCGGCATAGCCGTTGACGACCTGGCGCACGCCTTTCATCTGTTCGAACACCGCCTCGAGCCCCCAAAAGCAGCCGCCGGCGAACACCGCCACCGCCTGGCCCTTGGTGGCGGGAACGTCGATCGCGGGGGCGGGGATCGGGACGGCGCGCTCGGCATGGCCGGCGACGGGCAGCGTCACGAGGGCGGTAGTGGCGATCGCGGCGGCGATCAGGATCGGCTTGAGCATCACGCGACTCCGGTACGGGGCGGGTGCGCCCCTTTTACACCAGATACGTTCAGCCGACCGAATCGGTTACCGCACTGGCCGAATACATTGGCGGGTTCTCGGGCTGCGCGGTCTGCACCGCGACGAGGCCGATCGCACCGATCGCGAAACCGCTGAGGAAATGCCGGAAATAGCCGGCGCGCAGAAACTTGAGCATCGTCTTTCTTCCTTGCTGGGCCGAAGGCACTGCCATCGGCGACGATCGGTCCGGGCGCGGGGACCATCCCCTTGCCTCGCCAGCAACTGTATAAGGGTGCGCGGTGAACGACCGCTTGCGTGGTTGTTCATCTAGGGTTCGGGTTCGGGTGCAGCAATGCGCCGCTACGGAAACTCAGCGTTTCAGTGCGTCGACCGCGGTGGCGATCCGCGTGCACGCCTCGCGCAGCAAAGCATCGCTAGTGGCATAGCTGATCCGCATCGCGGGCGAGACGCCGAACGCTGCGCCCTGGACGCAGGCGACCTTGGCTTCGTCGAGCAGATAGGTGACGAACGCTTCGTCGGTGTCGATCACCGTGCCGCCGGGCGTCTGGCTGCCGATCAGGCCTGAGAATTCAGGATAGACGTAGAAGGCGCCCTCGGGGGTTGGACAGGTGATGCCGGGGATCGCGTTGAGCATCCCGACGACGAGGTCACGGCGGACCTGGAACGCGGCGTTGCGCTCTTTCAGGAACGACTGGTCGCCGTTCAGCGCGGCGGTGGCGGCGGCTTGCGCGATCGAACAGGGGTTCGAGGTCGATTGCGATTGAAGCTTTGCCATCGCCTTGATCAGCCAGGGCGCGCCGCCGGCAAAGCCGATCCGCCAGCCGGTCATCGCATAGGCCTTCGAGCAGCCGTTCACCGTGAGCGTGCGATCGTACAATGTTGGGCAGACCTGTGCGATCGTCGCGAATTCGAAATCGCCATAGACGATATGCTCGTACATATCGTCTGCCATGATCCACACATGCGGATGGCGTTCGAGCACGCGGCCGATCGCGCGCAGCTCGTCGGCGGTGTAGGCCGCGCCGGTGGGGTTCGAGGGCGAATTGAGGATCAGCCATTTGGTGTTCTGGGTGATCGCCGCCTCGATCTGTTCGGGCGTTACCTTGTATTGCTGGTCGGCGCCCGCGGCGATGAAGACCGGCTTGCCGCCGGCGAACTCGACGATGTCGGGATAGCTGACCCAATAGGGGGCGGGCACGATGACTTCGTCGCCGGGGTTGATCGTCGCGACCAGCGCGTTGAACAAAGTGTGCTTGCCGCCGACATTCACCGTGATCTGGTTGGCGGCATAGGTGAGGCCGTTGTCGCGCGCGAATTTGGCGGCGATGGCTTCCTTCAGCTCGGCGGTGCCGTCGACATTGGTATATTTGGTCTTGCCGTCGCGGATCGCGGCGATCGCGGCTTCCTTGACGAAATCGGGGGTGTCGAAATCGGGTTCGCCCGCGCCGAGGCCGATCACGTCGACGCCTGCGCGCTTCAGGTCGAGCACGCGCGAGGTGATCGCGAGGGTCGCCGAGGGGCTGATGCGGTCGAGCGCGGCGGAGGGCTTCATGGGCGTGGGCTTTCGAGGAAGGAGGCGCGCGCGGCCTATACGCTCGCGCCCGATGGGTTCGCAACCGTAACAGCCGATACCAGTCCGCGGACCGCGTTGCCGATCCAGAAACCGTGCGCGAGGTCGACGGGGGTGAGGTCGCCCTCGATCGCGCGGCCGGTGGCGAGCAGCTCGGCGCGCAGGACGCCAGGAAGCAGGCCGCGCGACAGTGGCGGGGTGACGAACAGTCCGTCCCGCTCGACGAAGATGCTGGTGAAGCTGCCTTCGGTGACGAAGCCTGCGGCGTCGATGAAGGCGACCTCGAAGCAGGCAGCGGCGCGGCGGGGTTCGTCGTAGAAGGCGCGGTCGCTGGTCTTGTGGCGCAGGCGGAAGTCGGCGGCGGCGACGCGGTGCGGCACCAATGCGACTTCGACCGGGGCTGTGGGCGTCGGCGGCAGCGGTGCGACCTCGATCGCCACCGCGCCGCCGGGGGCGAGCAGCAGCCGCACCTTGGCGGCGCATTCGAGCCGGAAGGTCGCGGCCTGGAGCTCGTTGCGGGTGGCGTGGCGATCGAAGGGGAAGCCGAACGCCTGCGCGCTGGCCTTCAACCGTTCGAGATGGCGTTCGAGCAGCGCGATCCCCTCGCGCGGGTCGAAGCGCATCGTCTCGATCAGGTCGAAGGTGCGCGGGGCGGCGGTGAGGAATGCGCCCTTGGCGAGGCATTCGTCCCATTCGTCGGCGGCGACCGAATCGGCGACGATTCCTGAACCGAGCCCCAATGTCGCCTCGTCGCCCCGCAGCGTCAGCGTGCGGATCGCGACGTTGAACTGCGCATCGCCATTGGGGTCGAAGCGACCGATCGCGCCGGTGTAGAGCCCGCGGGGGGCGGCCTCGATATCGGCGATCGCCTGCATCGCGCGCAATTTGGGGGCGCCGGTGATCGATCCGCATGGGAAAAGCGCCGATACGACGTCGATGGCGTCATGGCGCGGCGCGAGATCGGCGGTGACGGTCGACACCATCTGCTGCACCGTCGGATAGCGTTCGACCGCGAATAGCTCGGGAACGGCGACGCTGCCGGGCACCGCGATTCGCGACAGGTCGTTGCGCATCAGATCGACGATCATCAAATTTTCGGCGCGCTGCTTGGGGTCGCCTTGCAGCGCGGCGGCGGCTGCGTCGTCGGATCCGGGGTCACACAAGCGCGGGGTGGTGCCCTTCATCGGCCGCGCCACCAACTTGCCGGCGTCGAGCGCGAAGAAGAGTTCGGGCGAGAGCGAGAGATAGGTCGCATCGCCGGTCGCGACGACTGCGCCCCAGCCCGCGCGCGATGCCGCGCGCAGCCGGGCATAGGCGGCCAGCGGGTCGCCCTCGACGCTGACGCTCGCCTGGAAGGTGAGGTTGGCCTGGTAGATGTCGCCCGCGGCGATCAGCGCCTGCACCGCGGCAACCTGGCGCTGATAGGTGGCGCGGTCGATCGACGGCTTGGCTGCGCCTACCCATGCGCCGCGCGGATCGGGCAGCGAGGCCGGGTCGAAGGGCGTGTGACCTTCGAAGAGGCCGAACCACAGCAGTGGATCGTGGTTGCTGGGCGGTGCCTTCGCCTCGAACGCCGGTGACGCGCCATAAGCGAGGAACCCCGCGGCGTGGAGGCCGGCGCGGGTCGCGGCGCGTATCTCGGCGAGCATCGGCGCGATATCGGCCACTCGCGAGGTCGCCAGCACGCGCACCGGATCGCGATAGAGCCGTGCGGTGCCGTCCGGACGCGCGTCGTCGAGCAGGACGAAAGGAGCAGTAAGCGCCATCGCGCCAGCACTGACGTCATGTTCGCGCGGGGGCAAGGGCAGTTGTAAGGCGGGGGCAGTTGTAAGGCGGGGGCGGTTGTGGTCGATCGGCGCGGTGCCTATGCCGTGCGCATGACCGACCATCCGCTCCGCGCCGCGATCATCCCCGTCACCCCGCTCCAGCAGAATTGCACGCTGCTGTGGTGCACCAAGACGATGCGTGCCGCGGTGATCGACCCCGGCGGCGATTTGGCACGAATCCATGCCGCGATCGCGCAGGCGGAGGTCACGGTCGAAAAGATCGTGCTGACCCACGGCCATATCGACCATTGCGGCGAGGCAAAGCCGCTCGCCGACGAACTCGGGGTACCGATCGAGGGACCGCACGAGGCCGATCGCTTCTGGATCGCGCGACTCGACGAGGACGGGCGCAATTACGGTATTCATGGCGTGCCGTTCGAGCCTTCGCGCTGGCTGGTCGAGGGCGACACGGTGACGGTGGGCGAGCTGGTGCTCGACGTCTATGAAACCCCCGGCCACACGCCGGGGCATGTCGTATTCCACCATCCCGAATCGAAGCTGGCGGTGGTCGGCGACGTGCTGTTCAAGGGATCGGTCGGCCGCACCGACTTCCCGCTGAGCGACACCCAGGCGCTGATCGATTCGGTGGTGACCAAATTATGGCCGATGGGCGACGACACCGTCTTCCTGCCGGGACATGGCGAGCCCAGCCAGTTCGGGGTCGAGCGGTTGAACAATCCCTTCGTTGCCGATCGCGTGCTGGCGCAGAGTTGAGGCGCGGTCGATCGGCTGCGGTCAGCCGGTCATCACCGCGGGGGCGGGTGCTTGGATCGCTCGCGGGTCGGGGCTGTGCGAGATCAGGATCGCATAGCCCGCGAGCAGCGTGGTGATCGTCAGCGTCGTGATCATCCCCACCTGGCGCGGCCACAGTCGCCCTTCCATGCCGAAGGGGTGAAACAAGCGGCCGACGAGGAACACCACCGCGGCAACCCCCAGCAGCGTCGACGGGCCGCGCACCAGTTCGATGCCGCCGATCAGCAACAGGACGATCGGGGTATATTCGATGAAATTGGCCTGCGCGCGCATCCGGGCGAGCAACTTGTTATTGCCGCCATCGCCCAGCGCCACCCGATCGCTGAATCGCACGCGGATCGTGCGGATGCCGAGCCATACATTGATGAGCGCGGCGACGCCGATCGTCGCCAGCGTGATCGGCAGCATTAATCCGTGCATCGCTTCTTCCCCCCATCGTGTCGCAACCAGCGTCGCACGGCGGGCCTACCCTTGCAACGGCGTGGGAATTCGGTATAGGCGCACGCTCGCTTCGTGACCTGCCCGGATGTCGGTCTAGCATGCGACCGGCTTGTCCGTGTCGCTTGTTCCGCTCGTCGGTGCAGCGAATCGCGACCCCGAACGTTTTGAAGAATATCGAAGAAGGTTTGCCGACATGGCCGTTCCAAAAAGAAAAACGTCGCCGTCGAAGCGCGGCATGCGCCGTTCGCACGATTCGCTTTCGGTCGAGTCGTTTCAGGAATGCCCCAATTGCGGCGAACTGAAGCGTCCCCATATCCTGTGTGGTTCGTGCGGCCATTATAACGGTCGTGAAATCGTGGCGGTCGAGGCTTAAGCCACGTCACCCGAGAGGCAGTAGCTAGATGGGGTCGAGTGCACGGATCGCCGTCGATGCGATGGGCGGCGATGGTGGCTTGGCGGTCATGCTCGCGGGTGTCGCGCGCGCTCGTGCCCGCTTCCCCGAAATGCACTTCCTGCTGGTCGGCGACGAGAGTGCGATCCGCGAAGGGCTTCGCACCCATCCCAATCTGAGCGCGGCATCCGAAGTGCTGCATGCGCCCGAAGTGGTGAAGTCCGACGCCAAGCCGAGCCAGGCGATTCGCCGCGCCAAGACCACGTCGATGGGAATCGCCATCGCGCAGGTGAAGGCGGGGCGCGCCGCCGCGGCGGTATCGGCGGGCAATACCGGCGCGCTGATGTCGATGGCCAAGCTGTCGCTGCGCACGATGCCGGGGATCGACCGGCCCGCGCTTGCCGCGCTGATGCCCTCGCTCGGCGAAACCGACACCGTCATGCTCGACCTCGGCGCCAATACCGAGTGCGACGCGCGCAACCTGGTGCAGTTCGCGGTGATGGGCGCCGCTTATGCGCGCACCGCGCTCGACCTCGAGCGGCCGCGGGTCGCATTGCTCAACATCGGCACCGAGGACCAGAAGGGCACCGACATCATCCGTGATGCCGCCGCCGAAATCCGCGCCGCGCCGCATCTGCCACTGGAATTCGCTGGTTTCATCGAAGGCGACCGGCTGTCGCGCGGCGAAGTCGACGTGATCGTATGCGACGGTTTTTCGGGGAATATCGCGCTCAAGACCGCCGAGGGCACCGCACGGTTCGTCGCCGACCTGCTCAAGCGCGCCTTCCGCAGCTCGATCCGCTCGAAGGTCGGCTTCCTGATCTCGAAGCCCGCGACCGAATTGCTGCGCGATCATCTCGATCCCAACAACCACAATGGCGCGGTCTTCCTGGGCCTCAACGGCCTGGTCGTGAAGAGCCATGGCGGCGCCAACGCGGTCGGCATCGAGAATGCGATCGCGGTGGCGGCCAAGATGGTGCGCGATGATCTGGGACGGCGGATCGCCGAGGACCTGGGTAATTTTGAGGCGAAAGCGGCGTGATTCGTTCGGTCATTACCGGCACCGGATCGGCGCTGCCCAAGCGCCGCGTCTCAAACGCCGAACTCGCCGAGACCGTCGATACCTCGGATGAATGGATCGTCGAGCGCAGCGGTATCCGTTTCCGCCATGTCGCGGGCGAAGGTGAGACCACCGGCACGCTGGCGACCGATGCCTGTCGCGCCGCACTTGCCGCCGCGGGGATCGAGGCTTCGGCGATCGACCTGATCGTGCTGGCGACCGCCACGCCCGACCAGACCTTCCCCGCCACCGCGACCAAGGTGCAGGCCGCGCTCGGCATCGACGATTGCGTCGCGTTCGACGTCGGTGCGGTGTGTTCGGGGTTCCTTTACGCGCTGCAGGTCGCCGATTCGATGCTGCGATCGGGTGCCGCGCGGCGTGCGCTGGTGATCGGCGCCGAGACGTTTTCGCGGATCCTCGACTGGGAGGATCGCACCACCTGCGTGTTGTTCGGCGACGGCGCGGGGGCGATCGTGCTCGAGGCGCAGGAATTGGCCGAGGGGGAGGCCGATCGCGGCATCCTGGCGATGCGGCTCCACGCCGACGGGCGCCACAACGAGCTGCTCTATGTCGACGGCGGTCCCTCGACCACCGGTACCGTCGGCAAGGTCCGGATGAAGGGGCGCGAAGTGTTCCGCCACGCGGTCGTCAATTTGGCGGCGGTGATGACCGAGACGCTGGCGGTGTCGGGGCACGATGCGAGCGAGGTCGATTGGGTCGTGCCGCATCAGGCGAATGCACGCATCCTCGATGCCACCGCGCGCAAGCTGGGACTGGCACGCGAGCGCGTGATCGTGACTGTCGACCAGCATGCCAACACCTCGGCGGCCTCGGTGCCGCTCGCGCTCGACGTTGCGGTACGCGACGGGCGGATCGAGCGTGGCAACCTGCTGGTGCTCGAAGCGATGGGCGGCGGATTCACCTGGGGCGCGGCGATCGTCCGCTATTAGTACGTTGACACCGGTATTGGCGCCACCCGACTGTATTTGCGCGATTCGGTCTATATGCTAGCATCATCGATCGAGATGTTTGAAGGATAAGCGTAATGGAATCGGGTGGCACGTTGACGAGGGCCGATCTGGCCGATGCGCTGCATCGCGAGGTGGGTCTTTCGCGCACCGATTCCTCGAAGCTGGTCGAGGATATCCTCGCGCATATGTGCACCGCGCTGACCAAGGGCGAGAACGTCAAGATTTCGGGCTTCGGCAGCTTCATCCTGCGCGACAAGGGCGAGCGCGTCGGGCGCAACCCCAAGACCGGGGTCGAGGTGCCGATCGCGCCGCGCCGCGTGCTCACCTTTCGTGCCAGCCAGATGATGCGCGAGCGGATCGTGGCGGGAAGCTGACGGACGAGTAGATGGCGGGTTCGGACAAGGCGGCAACTGCGTTTCGCACGATCGGCGAACTGGCGATCGAAACCGGGCTGCCGCAGCACCGGCTGCGCTATTGGGAACAACGATTTCCACAGCTGCGCCCGCTGCAGCGCGCCGGGCAACGGCGCTATTACCGGCCCGAGGACGTCGCGCTGGTGCGGCGGATTCACCGGCTGTTGAATAGCGAGGGCTATACGATCCTGGGGGTGCAAAAGCTGCTGGCCTCCGAAGCCGCGGCGAAGCCCGAGCCCGCGGCGGCGGGCGGCGCGGGACGATCGCCCTTGGTGCAGCTGCGCGACCGCCTCAGCCAGGCATTGGTTCGCGATCGGAGCTGAACGCCGGGGTGCGATAGCGTTCGACCATCGTGCGGACGTCGACCTGGGCCTGAAGCCGCGCGGCGAGCAGCGCGGTGCCGCTGATCTTGCGCTGCGCGAACAAGGTCTCGACCGGTGGGATGTGCCAGGTGTCGCGATCGTTCGCCATCGTCATCGCCTGTTCGCGCAGCACGCCGACGAACGAGCGATCGGCGAAGTCGAACGCGCCGGGGCGGCCGAGTTCGCCGATCACCACGTCGATCATCCGGTCGATAAGCGCGCGGTGGCGCTGGACAGCAGCTTCGCCAAGGAAACCCGAGGCGACCGCGGCATCGCGCGCACGATCGCGATTCCCGTCGAGCCCTGCCATCAACAGCGCGTGATAGCCGTCGCGGGTCTCGGCGGTGACCGGGCGCGCGGCGCCGAAATCGAGCAGGACGATCCGCCCGGTATCGCGCTGGATCCGGTAATTGGCGAAATTGGGGTCGGTCTGCATCCAGCCGAATTCGAACAATTCGCGCAGCACCAGCTCGATCATCGCATGCGCCGCGGCGTTGCGCTCGGCCTGCGGCGCATCGACGATGCTTTCGATCGCAACGCCGGGGACATATTCCATCGCCAGCACCTGTGGCGTGGTGAGCGAGCGTTCGAGCGCTGGCACCTGGTAGCGCGGATCGGCGGCGAGCAGCGCGCCGAAGCGTTCGATCTGCTCGCCTTCGCGAACGTAGTCTGCCTCCTCGTGAAGCTGGCGCTTGGCCTCGGCGAGCAAGGGCGCGATGTCGAGGGTCTTGGGCATCAGCCCCGACACGCGCAGCAAGGTCGCGACATTGTCGACATCGGCATCGATGCTCGCGGCGACGCCGGGATATTGCACCTTGATCGCGAGCAGCCGGCCATCGGGCAAGGTCGCGCGATGGACCTGGCCGATCGAGGCGGCGGCCATTGGATGCGCTTCAAAATGCTTGAAGCGGTTGCGCCAGTCCTTGCCCCAGGCGGCGATCAGCACCGCCTGCAGCTGCGCAGGGGGCATGTGATGCGCGCGCTCGCGTAGCCGCGCCATGATGTCGCTGAGCTCGGCGGGAAGCACGTCGCCCGCGTCCATCGAGATCATCTGCCCCAGCTTCATCGCCGCGCCGCGCAGGTGCGCGAGCTGGTCGGCGACGCGGCCGATGTTGCGCGGGGTCAGCATCATCTCGCCCATGCTGGGACGCTGGCCATCGGCGAGGCGGCGTGCACCCTCGGCCATCATCCCGCCGGCAAGCCCGCCCGCGAGTTTGCCGAAGGCGCCGAAGCGCGCCAGCCGGCTGGCGGGGACGGCGCGGCCGCGGGCGTCGCGGGGGTCGGTCATGCAGCAAATCCTCGCGATACGGTGACACCGCGATATGGCGGCGGCGGCGGCGCGATCAACGCTGACCTATCGGCGGTATCGGCTCAGTCGTCGTCGGGGCCGAGCGCGGCGTCGAGGTCGCGCGGACGAATGAAGCGGGTGAGACGTGCGCCGCCCTCGCGCGCATCGGCCCAGCCGCCCTCCCATTCGAGCACCGCGACCGCGGCGGTGGGATATTTCAGCTCGACCTCGCCGCGCAGCGCGTCGCGCTTCGATTGCGGGACCAGCAGCAGCACCAGATCCTCGAGCCCCGGATTATGCCCGACCATCAGCGCGCGTTGTGAACCCGTGGGGAGATCGTGGACGACGTCGAGCAGGGTCGCCGCCGACGCCAGATAGATGCGGCGATCCCAGGCGGGGGCGAGCTTCTCGCCATAGCCGGTGTAGAAATGATCGAGCGTTTCGATCACGCGGATTGCGGGCGAGGCGACGACATGGTCGAACCCCAGTTGTTCGGCTTTGAGATAGCGACCGATCGTCTGCGCCGCCTGTTTGCCGCGCGCGTTGAGCGGGCGATCGAAATCGCGGGTGACGGGGTCGGTCCAGCTCGATTTGGCGTGGCGAAGCAACGTCAGGCTGGGCATCGTCGTCTCCGTCAGGCTGTCTCGCGGTTCTCTTGCCCGAGCGTCGCGGCGATGGCCAGCCCGCGCGATATCTCGACCGCTTCGTCGAGCGTGACTCGGCGAATCGGCGTGCCGGCGGGGAAAGCGGTGAGCAGGCGCGTCGGGCAGGCCGAGGACAGCAGCACGAACGCGCCGTGATCGTCGGCGCGGCGGATCAGCCGACCGAACGCCTGCGCCAGCCGCGCGCGCACCAGCCGGTCGTCATAATCCTTGCCGCCATTGGCCAGTCGCCGCGCGGCGTGGAGCACGCTGGGCTTGGGCCAGGGCACCCCCTCCATCACCACCAGCCTGAGCGAGCGCCCGGGCACGTCGACGCCGTCGCGCAGCGCGTCGGTGCCGATCAGCGAGCTTGCCGGATCGTCGCGGAAGATGTCGACCAGCGTGCCGGTGTCGATCGGATCGACATGCTGCGCGAGCAGGGTCAGACCCTCGCGCGCCAGCCGATCGGCGATGCGGGCATGGACACCGCGCAAGCGCCGGATCGCGGTGAACAGCCCGAGCGCGCCGCCGCCCGAGGCGACGATCAGCCGGGCATAGGCGTTGGCGAGCGCGGGCAGGTCGCCGCGCTTGACGTCGGTGACGATCAGCACTTGCGCCTGGCCGGCATAGTCGAACGGGCTTTGCGCCTCGAAATGCAGCGGCGGGCGGATCAGATGCGGCGCGCCGACCCGCGCATCGGCGACGTCCCAATCGCCGCCCGCGCGCAACGTCGCCGACGTAATCAGCACGCCATGCGCGGGTTTAAGCACCGCATCGGCAAAGGGGCGGGTGGGGTCCAGCCAGCGGCGGTGGATGCCGATGTCGAATTCGCGGCCTTCATAGCGTTCGACCGCGAGCCAATCGACGAAATCGGGGTCGGCGGGGCCGCCGATGCGGGCGACCAAGGCGCTCCACGCCCCGACCATGTCGGCGCGCCAGCCAAGCGATGCCACCGCGCCCTCGATCCGCGCGCGCGCCTGGCCATCGAGCCAATCGGGAGCGTCGGACAGCACGGCTTCGAGCCGGCGACCGAGCACCACCAGCGGGCGAAGCAGCGCGTCGAGCGCGACCGCGGCGGCGGCGGCGGCCTCGATCAAGGCAGGATCGGGCTCGGCCAGCTCGGTCTCAAGGCCATAGCCGGCATCGACCCCGCCGCTTTCGTCGCGCGCGAAGACCAGGCCGCGCACGGCGGCGAGCAGATGCTCGATCGGGCCGAAGGGCTGGCCTTCGAGCACGCGGCCGATCCAGCCATCGGCGGGCAGCGCGCGCGCCGCCTCGACCGCCTCGCCGATCGCGATGCCGCCCTGTTCGTCATAGCTTGCGACGTCGGACAGGCGCGCGGCGAGGCCTCGCCTGCGGCCACGGCCCGATCCTTCGGGCCCCATGATCCAGCGGCGGACCTCGATCGTCTCGGCCCCCGACAGCGCGACGCCGAACATCGAATCGGCGGCTTCGAACAAATGGTGCCCCTCGTCAAAGACATAGCGGGTGGGGCGGGTCGTTGCTTCGCGCCCGCGTGCGGCATTCACCATCACCAGGGCGTGATTGGCGATCACGATATCGGCGTCGGCGCTGGCGCGGGCGGCGCGCTCGATGAAGCATTTGCGGTAATGCGGGCAGCCGGCATAGACGCATTCGCCCCGCCGATCGGTCAGCGCGGTCGATCCGTTGCGGCGGAATAATTGCGGCAACCAGCCGGGCAGATCGCCGCCGATCATGTCGCCATCGGCGGTATAGGCCGCCCAGCGGGCGACAAGCTGTGCCAATATCGCCGCGCGCCCGGCGAACCCGCCCTGCAACGCATCCTCCAGATTGAGCAGGCAGACGTAATTCTCGCGCCCCTTGCGGGTGACGATCCGCGCCTTTCGCTCGGCGGCGTCGGGAAACAGCCGCGCGCCTTCATGCCCCAATTGGCGTTGCAGCGCCTTGGTGAAGGTCGACACCCACACTGTGCCGCCCGCGCGCTCTGCCCAAAGCGACGCGGGGGCGAGATAGCCCAGGGTTTTGCCGATGCCGGTGCCAGCCTCAGCCATCACCATATTGGGGGTGTCGCGCATCGCGCGCGGGGCGAAGGCCTGCGCGACGGTGGTGGCGAAGCTGCGCTGGCCGGCGCGGATTTCTGCCCCTGCGCCGGTGAGCGCGTGGAGGCGAGTGAGCACCGCGTCCTCGTCGACCTGGACGGTGCGGGGGGCGGGGCGCGGTGCGGCTTCGTCCCATTCGGGCAGCTTGGAGAACAGCCAGCGTTCGGCGGTGGCAGGTTTGGTCAGGCGCGGGCCGACCACCGGCGCCCAGGGCCAGCGCGCGCGGGCAAGCGATTGCCCGGCGGTCCATGCCCCCTCGCGCTCGGGCCAGTCGCCGCCCGCCATGTCGAGCAGCGCGATCGCGGCGGCGCGCAGCATCGCGGCAATCTCGCCGTCGCTCGCGGGCACCGGCAGCGCGCAGGCGCGGGCGATGCCGGCGGGGGTGGGCACAATGAAGCGCGCGGGGAAGAGGAAGGCGTAAAGTTCGAGCAGGTCGAGGCCCGAGAGTTCGGGGTGGCCGAGCCGCTGGCCGACCAAGGGCGCGTTGAGCAGGATTACCGGGGTGTCGGCGGCGGCGCGGATCGCCGCGCCGCGCGAAAGTTCGCGCACCCCGTCGGCATCGGCGAGCCAGACGCCCGAGTGGCTGGCGTGGAGTGCGGGGAAGGGGAGGGTCATCGCGCCTTACCCTCTCCGTTCGTCCTGAGCTTGTCGAAGGACCGTCCTGCTTTCCCCGCGGCGGTGAAGAAGGACGGTGCTTCGACAAGCTCAGCACGAACGGATGCGGGGTAGTCGATCACCTTCGAACGTTACTCCAGGCGGAACAGAAAGAAAACGCCTACCACAGCACGCCCTTGACCGGCTTGAGCGGTTCGGGGGCGGGGTCGCCGATCGATTGCTTGAGGTCGATCTCGATCGTCCGGCACATCGCGGTCAGCGGCACATCGTGGAGGGTGTTGCTGAACGGATCGGTCAGGTCGTCGCCGATCTGGAGCGCGGCCAGGAACATCAGCCCGGCGATCGTTGAACCCACCGGCGTCGCCCAGCCCAATGTCTCGACCAGTCCGATCGGCAGCAACAGGCAAAAGACGCGGGCGAAGAATTGCGGGAAGAAGCGATATTGCATCGGCAGCGGGGTGTTCTTGATCCGCTCCATTCCCCCTTGGGCATTGGCGATATCGACCATGATCCGCTCGACCTGGGTCTGCTGGATCGTGTCGAGCCAGCCTTCGGATTGCGCCTGCGCCAGCCGCTTGGCGGTGCCGTCGAGGAAGCCGTTGGCGGGATTGGCGCGCGCCATCGCTTCGTCCGCCTCCTCCTTTGAGAGCAGTTCATAGATTTCGGGGCAATCGCCGGTTCGCCGCAACTGGCTGCGCAGTGCGTGGACATAGGCGACATGGCGAAGCACGATGGATCGCTTGAGGTCGATCGCGCGCTGCGGCTGGTCGGGCAGGAACGCAACCGCCTCGCGCGCCAGGTTGCGCGAGGCGTTGATCATCGCGCCCCAGAGGATCCGGCCCTCCCACCAACGCTGATAGGCCGAGCTGTCGCGAAACCCCAGGAACAGCGCGAGCACGGTGCCGAAGATCGTCAGCGGCAGCGACGGCGCGTTGTAGGGCAGTTCGGTGTAGAAATAGGTGACCGCGACGTCCCAGACGAACAGCAAGGTGAGCGGCCGCCACACTTCACGAACGATGCGCGTGAAGCGCGGGGTGCTGTCCAAAATCATAGTGGGTATCCGAGGCTTGGCAGAATGGTGCGCGGCAACAATTACCCCGTGCCGGCATGGTTCCGTCAACGCATTTGTCGGGAACGCTATCGGACGCTAGATCGCCCGCATGACCGACATCATCAGCATCCGCGACGCCGCTCTCGTTTCCAAGGCCTGGCCGTATGAAGAGGCGCGCAAGCTTCTGAAGCGCTATCCAAGCGGCAAGCCCGGCGGCGCGCCGGTGCTGTTCGAAACCGGCTATGGCCCGTCGGGGCTGCCGCATATCGGCACCTTTAACGAAGTGCTGCGAACGACGATGGTGCGGCGCGCCTTTGCCGAACTCAGCGACCAGCCGACGCGGCTGCTGGCGTTCAGCGACGATATGGACGGGCTTCGCAAGGTGCCCGACAATGTGCCCAACCGCGCGATGCTGACCGAGCATCTGGGCAAGCCGCTGACGCAGGTGCCCGACCCGTTCGAGAAGTTCGAAAGCTTCGCGCATCATAACAACGCGATGCTGCGCTCGTTCCTCGACGGCTTCGGCTTCGAATATGAGTTCGCTTCGTCGACCGACTATTATCGCGGCGGCCAGTTCGACGACGCGCTGCGCGGGGTGCTGCGCCATTATGCCGCGATCATGGACGTGATGCTGCCGACCTTGGGGGCCGAGCGGCGCGCGACCTATTCGCCGATCCTGCCGATCAGCCCGACCAGCGGCGTGGTGCTGCAAGTGCCGGTCGAAGTGGTCGATGCCGAAGCAGGGATCGTCGCGTTCGAGGATGAAGGCCAGCGGATCGAGCAATCGGTGCTGGGCGGCGGGGCCAAGCTGCAATGGAAGGTCGATTGGGCGATGCGCTGGGTCGCGCTTGGCGTCGATTACGAAATGTCGGGCAAGGATCTGATCGATTCGGTGGTGCAAAGCTCGAAGATCGCGCGGGTGCTCGGCGCGCGGCCGCCCGAGGGGTTCAACTACGAGATGTTCCTCGACGAACTGGGGCAGAAGATCTCGAAGTCGAAGGGCAATGGCCTGAGCCTCGAGCAATGGCTGACCTATGGCCCGCCCGAGAGCCTGGCCTTCTACGCCTATCGCGAGCCGAAAAAGGCCAAGCAGTTGCATCTGGGCGTCATTCCGCGTGCGATCGACGAATATTGGCAGTTCCGTGCGGCCTATGCCGACCAGCCGGTCGAGCAGCGGCTGGGCAATCCGGTGCACCACATCCACGGCGGCCCGCCGCCCGCCGAGACGCTGCCGGTCACTTTCGGGCTGCTGCTCAACCTGGTGGGGGTGATGGGCGAGACCACCAAGGACCAGGTGTGGGGGTATCTCGCCAACTATGTCCCCGATGCATCGGCTGCGCGCTATCCTGCGCTCGACCGGCTGATCGACCATGCGATCGCGTATACGCGCGACGTGGCCGAGAAGCCGGTGCGGCGCGCGCCCGAGGGCGTCGAGGTCGCGGCGCTCGAGCGGCTCGATGCCGAACTGGCGGCGTTGCCCGCGGGGGCTTCGGCGGAGGACATCCAGAACATCGTCTATGAGATCGGCAAGACCGGCGGTTTCGACAATCTGCGCGACTGGTTCAAGGCACTGTACGAGACGCTGCTGGGGACGAGCCAGGGGCCGCGCATGGGGAGCTTCGTTGCGTTGTACGGGGTGGCGAATACGCGGGGGTTGATTGGCGAGGCGTTGGGGCGTTCGGCGTAGGGGGTGAACGCGTAGACGACCGGGTTTGGTGCCTCGCGGCGCTCGGAAAGCTACAAAAGCTACACTACGTCCCCCGCGGATTCGCCTTTTCCGCGCGACAAGCCGCGATGCGGGTGGGGGATGCGGGGAGCGTGTTCATGGGGTGTGTGTACCAAAGCGGGGGCTTGTAGGACAGCGGGGTTTGGTTGGCCGTGCGGGGAGCGTGCCATTCCCCGATCGTCACCCCGGACTTGGTCCGGGGTCCACCGAGCCGCCACTTGCTATCGGTAGTGGGGAACGACGAACCCGATGCAACCAGCGGCATTGCTTGCCGCACGGCAGACCCCGGAACATGTCCGGGGTGACTAGGGAAATCCCGTCCGCAATTGGGCAGAAGCCGACCGGCCGCGTCTATGGGTCGACGGCCTAACACCGTCACCCCAGCGAAGGCTGGGGTCTCTCGCGACCGCGAGACCGCCGCTTGCCGCACTGGACCCCAGCTTTCGCTGGGGTGACGGTTGTGGGGTGAGGTGACGGCGGTAGGGCGGATTGGCGGCAGTAGGGTAGGGCGACGGCCATAAGGGGCGGGGGATTTCGGTTGAGCGCGCCGCGGCGCGTGGCATAGTGGGCTAATGCACCTTGCTCCCGTCACGCTGACCCCGCTCGAACCCGGCCAGCGCCGGGTGATGCACCTGCATGCCATCGTCCCCGCGCTGGTGCCGGTGATCGTCGGCGCCGGCATCGGCACCGCGCTGTTCGTGCAACTGGGTTGGCCCGGCTGGGTGCTGCCGCTGCTCGCGCTGCCGCTGGCCTATTGGATCGTCGCGGTCGCGCCGAAGCGGCGATTCGAGGCGTGGGGATGGGCGCTTGCCGCAGACGAATTGCACGTCGCCTGGGGGGTGTGGACGCAGGTGCATACGATCGTGCCGCTGAGCCGCGTCCAGCATCTCGACGTCGCGCAGGGGCCGATCGAGCGCGCGAACGGCGTGGCGCGGCTGATCGTGCATACCGCGGGGACCGCGCATGCGACGGTGGTGCTGCCGGGGATCACCCGTGCCACCGCCGAAGACCTGCGCGACCGGATCCGCGAGCATATCCGCGCCGAGCCCTGGTGAGCGGGGTGCCGACCCTCGACGCACCGCGGCGGCTGCATCCGGGGACGGTGCTGTTGGGCATTTTGCGCCAGGCGCCGTCGACGCTGCTCGGGCTGCCCGCGATCCTGGCGGTGACGTCCGAATTCCCCTGGTATTATGTCATCGCGCTGGCGCTGGTGGCGACGCTGGTCACCGGTCTGTTCAAATGGCTGGATTGGCGACGTTTTACCTATGCGCTGACCGACGATTCGGTGGTGATCGAAAGCGGGCTGCTCAGCCGCAACCGGCGGATCATTCCGTTCGAGCGCGTGCTCGACGTCGATATCGAGCGCAAGTTGCTCGCGCGGATCTTCGGGCTGGCGAAGGTGAAGCTCGAAACCGGCGGATCGGGCGAGGACGAGGGTGATCTCGACAGCGTGTCGCTGACCGAAGCGTATCGGCTGCGCGAGGTGATCCGGCGGCGCGGGGTTGCGGTCGATTCGGCACCCGCTGCGAGCGCCGAGGCGTCACCGATCGTGTTCGCGATGGGGGTGCCGCGCGTCGTGCTGTGGGGGTTGTTCAACTTCTCGCTGGTATGGCTCGGCGTGCTGTTCGGGACGCTGCAATATTTCGAGGATTGGCTGGGGTTCGATTTCACCAAGCGGTCGTTCTGGCGGCAGCTGTTCGCACGCACCGAGCTAACCACCGACTGGACGGTGCTGGCGTGGCTGGTGGCGGGAATCGCGATCGCGTCGCTGGGAGTGGTCGCGGGGCTGGTGCGCACCGTGCTGCGCGATTTCGGCTTTACCCTGCGCGACGAGGACGGGCGCTATCGCCGATCGCGTGGGTTGCTGACGCATAGCGAAGTCGTGATCGCGCTGCGCCGGGTGCAACTGGCGGTGATCGATACCGGCTGGGTGCGGCGGCGGCTGGGCTGGTCGCGGCTGAAGCTGCAGACGATGGGGGGCGAAGGCGAGACGGGGACGCCCGAGGTCGCGCCGTTCGCGCGCGACGACGAGGTCGACCGGCTGCTCGCGCCGCTGAGGATGGTGCGCGCCGATCCCGAAGCGTTGACGCGGGTATCGAGCGGGCATGTGTGGCGCGCGGTGCTGCGCCATGTCGGGGTGCCCGCGGTCGCGATCGTGATCGGTAGCTTCTTTGCGCTGCCGATCCTGTTCGCGTTGCCCTTGCTGCTGCCGGTGCTGGCGGTGGCGCTGCTGCGGCGGCGCTATCATCGCTATGGGCTGGCGGGGGAGGCGTTGCCGGGGAATGCGCTCTACGTCCAGCGCGGGGTGCTGACGCGCAAGCAGTGGATCGTCCCGGTCCACAATGTCCAGGTGGTGACGATCCGCCGCAGCTGGCTGCAGCGCCGGCTGGGGGTGGCGACGCTGCACCCCGATACTGCGGGCGGCGCGGTGCTCGACGGGGCGTCGGTGCGCGATATTCGGGTGGGGGATGCGTGGGCGCTCGCGGCGGCGTTGCGCGAGCGGCGGCTGGGGGTGGGCGAGGTTCCCATTTCTGTTCCCCTCCCTGGTTAAGGGAGGGGTTGGGGGTGGGTCGGTTCGTGCGGCAGCGGATCGCCCGCCAACTGGCCTACCCACCCCCAACCCCTCCCTTTCAGGGAGGGGAGAGATTTAACGCGGGCGGGTCCATAGCAACGGATCGCGCGGGGTGTCCGCGTAGCCTTCGCGCGCGCGCGCCTGGCCGAAGCTGCGCACGATCCAGCCGAGCTTTTCGCCGCCCGAGGTGGTGACGCGGTGGTCCCACGCATGTTCGCCGCGCTGCGCCACGCGGCGCGCGATGTCGCCATAGATTCCCGCCGCCGCCAGCACCGCCCAGGCCGAGCGGAACGCCAGCTGCTTGGTGCCGACGCGTGCGCTTGCCTCATGCAGTTCGGCGCGGTCGGCGAGGCGCCGCGAGAGCACCGCGAGCCGCTGGCGAAAGGGCGGCTTCATGTGCTGGCCCGGCGGGATGTCCATCTCGACCAGCCATTCGACGGGGAGGTAGCAGCGACCGACCCGGTCATCCTCTTCGATATCGCGCGCGATATTGGCGAGCTGGAAGGCGAGGCCGAGGTCGCAGGCGCGGTCGAGCGTTGCTTCGTCGGCGGGGTCGACCCCCATCACCACCGCCATCATGCAGCCGACGACGCCGGCGACATGGTAGCAATAGCGATAGAGATCGGCCTCGCTGCGCGGGCGCCAGTCATCGGCGTCGAGCTGGAAGCCCGCGACGACGTCGTCGGCGAAGCGCTTGGGCATGCGGGTTTCGGCAGCGACGATCCGCAGCGCGTCGAAGGCGGGATCGCCGACCCATTGGCCGGCAAAGGCGGCGTCGGTCTTGGCGCGGATTTCGGCGATTCGCGCTTGCGGATCGGCGACGATCTGCATGCCATGGCCATGGTCCTGGCCGTCGGCGAGGTCGTCGCACGCGCGGCACCAGGCGTAGAGCAGCCAGGCGCGCTCGCGGGTGGCGCGATCGAACAGCCGCGAGGCGGCGGCGAAGCTCTTCGATCCGCGCGCGATCGATTGCTGCGCGGTGGCGACGATCGCGGCGCGCGCGGGCAGGGGGTGGGTCACTGGCTTACATTCCGTTCGCACTGAGCTTGTCGAAGTGCCGTACTTCTTTTGCCGGGATAAAGAAGAACGGTGCTTCGACAAGCTCAGCACGAACGGGGAGGGGGTAAGGGATCAAATGCGCGTCAAAGCTCTTCGCGCGACATCCGGAAGATCGGGGTGTGGGGCTCGTACGCCGCCATCTTGCCCAGCAGCCGCGAGAGGTCGTCCTCGACGATCAGGATGTCGCGGTGCTGCGGGCGCAGGAAGCCGGTGGCGGCCATCTGGTCGACGAAGGCGATCAGATGGTCGTAATAGCCCGCGACGTTGAGCAGCCCGACCGGGTCCGAATGATAGCCGAGTTGCGACCAGCTCATCGCTTCCCATAATTCGTCCATCGTGCCGGTGCCGCCGGGGATGGTGACGAAGCCGTCGGCCAATTCGGTGAAGCGCGCCTTGCGCTCGTGCATCGTCGTCACGGTTTCGAGCGACGTGAGCCCGCGATGCGCGACCTCGGCGTTGACGAGCGCTTCGGGGATCACGCCGATGACTTCGCCGCCGGCTTCGAGCGCGGCGTCGGCGACCGCGCCCATCAGGCCGAGCCGTCCGCCGCCATAGACGACGCCGATGCCGCGTTCGGCGAGGGTGTGGCCGACATGGCGCGCGCAGGCGATATAGACCGGGTCGGCGGGGGTCGCCGAGCCGCAATAGATTGCGAGCCGTTTCATGCGGTTGCTCCCCTCCCTGGAAGGGAGGGGTTGGGGGTGGGTTGGTGTGCGGGGGAGCGGTATGCCTGCCAACCGGCCGACCCACCCCCGGCCCCTCCCTTCCAGGGAGGGGAGGCGCGTTGCGTTAACGTCATCGTCCGCTCTCCAGCATCAGCTTGGCGGTGGCCTTCGCGCTACCCACTACCCCCGGGATGCCCGCGCCCGGATGCGTGCCCGCGCCGACGAAATACATGTTGGGGATATTGTCGTCGCGGTTGTGCGCGCGGAAATAGGCGCTCTGGGTCAGCAACGGTTCGAGCGAGAAGGCGCTGCCCTGGTGCGCGTTGAGATCGTCGCTGAAGTCCTTGGGCGTGTAGCTGAACTTGGTGACGATCCGTTCGTGGATGTCGGGGATCAGCCGGCGGCCGACCTCGTCGAGGATGCGCTTTTCGAGGATCGGCGCGATCTCGTCCCAGTCGGCGGGGAATTTGCCGCGGTGGGGGACGGGGGCGAGCGCGTAGAAGGTCGAATGCCCCTCGGGCGCCATCGACGGATCGGTGACGGTCGGGTGGTGCAGATAGAGCGAGAAATCCTCCGACAGCACGCCGTGATCGTAGATGTCGGCCAGCAGCTCCTTATAGCGCGGGCCGAACAGGATCATGTGGTGCGGGATGCCGGGCCAGGTGCCCTTGATGCCGAAATGGACGACGAACAGCGACGGCGAGTACTTCTTCTTCTCGAGCTTCTGCGCGGTGCGCTGCGCGCTGCGCGAGCCCTTGAGCAGTTCGCGATAGCTGTGGACGATGTCGCCGTTCGACGCGCAGGCATCGACGTCGAGATGATAGCCCTTTTGCGTCGTCACGCCGGTGACGCGGTCGCCGAGCGTTTCGATCGCGGCGACCGGATCGTCGAGGCGCACTTCGCCGCCGAGCCGTTCGAAATGGCGGACCATGCCGGCGACGAGCTTGTTGGTGCCGCCCATCGCGAACCAGACGCCGCCGTCGCGCTCGAGCTTGTGGATCAACGCGTAGATGCTCGACGTCTTCATCGGATCGCCGCCGACGAGCAAGGTGTGGAACGACAGCGCCTGGCGGAGTTTCTCGTTCTTCACGAAGCCCGAAACGATCGAATAGACCGAGCGCCAGGCCTGGTATTTGGCGAGCGCGGGCGCGGCCTTGAGCATCGAGCCGAAGTCGAGGAACGCGGTCGAGCCGAGCTTGAGATAGCCCTCCTCATACACGCCGGCCGAATATTCGAGGAACTTGGCATAGCCCGCGATGTCGGCGGGATCGAGCTTGGCGATCTCGGCCTTCAACACCGCATCGTCGTTGGTGTAATCGAAATTCGTGCCGTCGACCCAGTTGAGCCGATAGAAGGGCAGCACCGGCGCGAGCGTGACATCGTCGGCCATGTCGTGGCCCGACAGCGCCCACAGCTCCTGCAATGCTTCGGGGGCGGTGATGACGGTGGGGCCGCCATCGAAGACGAAGCCGTCTTTCTCCCAATAATAAGCGCGGCCGCCGGGCTTGTCGCGGCCTTCGAAAATCGTCGTCTGGACGCCGGCCGCCTGGAGGCGGATGGCGAGAGCGAGGCCACCAAAGCCTGCGCCGATCACCGCTGCGGTCTTCACTAATTCGTCTCCCGGATGGCGGCGATCGCGCGGCCGATGGGCACCGGCGGCTTGCCGGTTAATACCCTCAGCTTGTCGAATGCCGTGGAATGGCCCGCATAGAAGCGGCTGACCAGCCGCGCGTCGAGGCGGTAAAAGCGTTCGAGGACGCGATAGCGTTCCTCGGGTTCGGCGGCCTTGAACAGCATCGCCGAGAGCATTCGGTAGAAGCGGCGGCTGCCCCAGGTCGAGGCGGCCATGCCGTGCAGCGCTTCGTGGAGCGCGGCGCCCGAATAATCGGTCAGCCGCGCGACGGCGGCGGCGGTGCGGACCGCATCGGGCAGCGAATAGCCGGTGAGCGGGTGGAATTGGCCAGCGCGCATGCCGGCCTTGGCCACCTGCTTGCCGCCCGAATTCCAATAGCCTGTGAAATCGCCGCCGAACGCCACCGGCAAGGCGCCGCTTTCCTGGCGGACGATCCGCTCGACCTGCCAGCCGCGCGCGGCGGCGTATTCGGCGATTCGCGATTTGTTGTCGGTCACCGCGATCTCGGGGGTGTCGCTGTAATAGGTGTCCTCGACGAACATCCTTTTGGGGCCGAAGGGCAGGCAATAGACGAAGCGATAGCCGTCGACCTGCTCGACCGTCGCGTCCATCACCATCGGGCGCGGGGCTTCGTGCGGGGCGGCGAGCTCGAGCTCCTCGCCGACGAATTTCTGCCAGCCCATGTCGAGGTGCGACAGGTCGCCTGCGCCGCGGCAATCGATGACGCCATCGGCCTCGACCCGGTCGCCATCGGCGAGCACGACGGCGGTGGGGGTGACCTCGGCCACCTTGCGGCGAAGCATCAGCGCCTGCGGCGGCAGTTTTTCGCGCACGACCTTGTCGAGCCGGTCGGACTCGATGCTGAAATAGGGTTCGCGGATCGTTCGGCCATGCGCGGGGAAGGCGATGTCGTAGCTGTCCCAGCCATAGGTGATCAGCGGGCTGAGGATCCAGCGGTGCTCGGGGGCGACGTCGGAGGCGAAGAACGACCAGACATGGTTGCCGCCGATGACGCCGGCGGCGTCGATCAGCCGGACGTCGCAGCCCGGGCGCAGCTCGCGCAGCGCCAGCGCGATGAGGCCGCCAGCCAGACCTGCCCCGACAATGGCGACGTTGCAGCGGATGATCGACGACATGGACTAGGCCTAGCCGGGATCGTGGCGGGGCGAAAGGGGACGAAAGGTGGTGGGGGTGGGGTGGGGAAAGCTCCCCTCCCTCCTTCTGCTCCCCTCCCTGGTCAAGGGAGGGGCCGGGGGTGGGTCGGCTCGTTGGCGAACGGCGCGCCCGGCAACTGGCCTACCCACCCCCAACCCCTCCCTTTCAGGGAGGGGAGAAGGTTGGCGCCTACCCTCTTCCTTCGGGGCGTTAGGTTACCCGCGCGGCGGGCGGCCGCCACCGCCGCCGCTGCCGCGATGCGGGGTTGCCTTGTGGCGCGTCACCGGGCGCGCGCTCAGGCGGTTGCGCGGGGGGCCGCCGCGTTCGCGGCCGCCGGGCGAGGGCGGGCCGTCGATCGCCTGGATGCCGATGCCGCTCGAATCCTCGGCCTCGCTGCGCTGGACCGCGACGTTGAACTTCTGCGCGATCGCGCGCGGAATTTCGAACAGCGTCTCGTTATCGGCGATGCGGATCGCGCCGACTTCGTTCTTGGTGATGTGGCCGCGGCGGCACAGCAAGGGCAGCAGCCAGCGCGGATCGGCGTTCTGGCGGCGGCCGATGTCCATGCGATACCAGACGGTATCCTCAAACCCGGCGCGGGGGCCGCGATCGCGCTCCTGGCGGTCGTTCGATCCGCCCTGGCTCTGGTCGAGCATTTCCTCGGGCCGCGGCATCGTCGCGCGATGCGCGCGCACCAGCCGTGCGGCGATGTCCTCGGGCGTCGATTGCTCGAGCAGCCGTGCGCCCAATGCGCGATCCTCTTCGTCGATCTCGATCGGACCGGTCAGCGCGACCAACAGGCGTTCGCGGTCCTGCTTCTGAATGTCCTCGAGCGTCGGCGCTTCGATCCATTCGGCGTTGATCTTGGCACCGCGCAATACGCCCTCGACGCGCTTGCGGCGCGGATAGGGGACGATCAGGATCGCGGTGCCCTTGCGCCCGGCGCGCCCGGTGCGGCCCGAGCGATGCTGGAGCGTTTCGGCATCGCGCGGCAGCTCGACATGGACGACCAGGCTGAGCGTGGGCAGATCGATGCCGCGCGCGGCGACGTCGGTGGCGACGCAGACGCGCGCGCGCTGGTCGCGCAGCGCCTGCAGCGCGTGGTTGCGCTCGTTCTGGCTATGCTCGCCCGACAGCGCGACCGCCGCGAAGCCGCGCTCGACCAGGCTGGCATGGAGCCGGCGCACCGCGTCGCGGGTGGCGCAGAACAGCATCGCGGTTTCGGCCTCGTGCAGCCGCAGCAGGTTCACCACCACCGCTTCGATATCGGCAGGCGCGACCGCGACCGCCTGATAGACGATGTCGCCATGACCGCGATCCTCGCCGACGGTCGAGATGCGCAGCGCGTCGCGCTGGTAGCGCTTGGCGAGCGCGACGATCGGCTTGGGCATCGTCGCCGAGAACAGCAATGTGCGGCGCTCATTGGGGGTGGCGTCGAGAATCTCTTCGAGGTCTTCGCGAAAGCCCATGTCGAGCATCTCATCGGCTTCGTCGAGCACCGCGACGCGAAGCGCCGACAGGTCGAGCGCGCCGCGTTCGAGATGGTCGCGCAACCGGCCGGGGGTGCCGACGACGATATGCGTGCCGTGGCTGAGCATGCGGCGCTCTTTCGATGCGTCCATGCCGCCGACGCAGGTGGCGATCCGCGCATGTGCGCCGGCGAACAGCCATTCGAGCTCGCGGCTGACCTGGAGCGCGAGCTCGCGGGTCGGCGCGATGATCAGCGCCAATGGGGCGCGCGGCTGGGGCAATTGGCCCTCTTCCATCAGCTGGTCGGCCATGGCGAGGCCGAAGGCGACGGTCTTGCCCGAGCCGGTCTGCGCCGAGACGACCATGTCGCGGCCGAGCGCTTCGGGCTCGATCACCGAAGCCTGGACGGGGGTCAGCGCGGTATAGCCACGCGCTGCGAGCGCTTCACCAAGAAGCGGCGGAATGTTCTGGAAAGTCATGCAATGTCCGAATGTTGGGGCGCATCATGCACCCGTCAAGCCATGGTTTGGGGGCTCAGAGGGATTGGCCGGCAGCGACGCCGCTGGCCCATGCCCACTGAAAATTATAGCCGCCCAGCCACCCGGTGACGTCCACGGCCTCACCGACCCCATACAGACCTTGGACGCGTTTGGCTTGCATTGTTTGCGATGACAGCTCGGCGGTGGCGATTCCGCCCGCGGTGACCTCGGCCTTGGCATAGCCTTCGGTGCCGTTGGGGGTGAAGGACCAGGCCGAAAGCGCGCGTTCGGCCTCTTCGAGGCGGCGGTCGGTGAGCGCCGACAGTTCGGCTGCATGGCCGAGGCGTTCGGCGAGCGTCACCGCGAGTCGTTCGGGCAAGGCTTCGGCGAGTTGCCGCCTAAGCGTCGATCGCGGTTGCGCGCGCTTGGCCTCGCGCAGCCAACCCTGCGCGCGGCCGGGGAGGAAATCGATGCCGACGGGGGTGCCATGCTTCCAATAGGACGAAATCTGCAGGATCGCGGGGCCGGAGAGGCCGCGATGGGTGAATAGCGCCGCCTCGCGAAACGCGGTCTTGCCGGTGCGCGCGACGACATCGGCGGCGACGCCCGAGAGTTCGCGGAACAGCACGTCGTCGCCGCCGAGCGTCAGCGGGACCAAGGCGGGGCGCGGCTCGACGACCTTGAGGCCGAAGCGGCGCGCGAGGTCATAGGCGAAGCCGGTCGCGCCCATCTTGGGGATCGAGGGCCCGCCGGTGGCGATCACCAAAGCGGGCGCGTCGTAGACTACGCCGTCGAGCGTCACGCGGAAGCGGCCATCGGCATGGTCGATCGCGCTCGCCGCATGGCCGAGGTGCAGCGCGACACCGCCGCGCTCGCATTCGCCGAGCAGCATCTCGACGATCGCCTTGGCCGAGCCATCGCAAAAGAGCTGGCCGAGCGTCTTTTCATGCCAGCCGATGCCGTGGCGCTCGACCAGCCCAAGGAAATCCTGCGGGCCGTAGCGCGCGAGCGCCGACTTGGCGAAATGCGGGTTGGCCGACAGGAAGCGGTCGGGCGCGGTGTGCAGATTGGTGAAATTGCAGCGCCCACCGCCCGAGATCAGGATTTTCTTGCCCGGGCGATCGGCGTGATCGACCAGCAGCACGCGCTTGCCGCGCTGGCCGGCGACGGCAGCGCACATGAGGCCGGCGGCACCGGCACCGAGGATGATCGCGTCATGGGAGGGCATGGGGGGCGGGTAGCGGAAATCGGCGGGGTTGGCGAATTGCTGCCGCTTGCTGCTTTGGGCGTACCTTCATTCCGTTCGTTTCGAGCGTAGTCGAGAAACCCCTAGGACAGCGTGTGCCCGGTTTCTCGACTTCGCTCGAAACGAACGGGGTTTTATAGGTTTGCCGGCGCGATCACCCGCGCTGCTTCGACGAGCATCACCGGGACGCCGTCGCGGATCGGATAGGCTAGTCCCGCCGCCTCGGACACCAACTCCCCCGCCGCCTCGTCATAGCGCAGCGGGGTACGCGTCGCGGGGCATACCAGCACCGACAGCAGCCACGGGTCCAAGCTCACTGGCCGAAGCTCACTGGAGCGTGCCCGCACCGTCATCGCCGGCGCGGCCGAAGAATTGCATCAGCTGGACGATCAACTCGGCGCGGTCGTCCAATCGGTCGCTTTCGAGCAACGCCTGTTTCGAGGCGACGTCGAAGGGCGCGATCTGGGCGATGCCGTTGACCAGGCTTTCGTCGTCGAGGCGGCTCACCGCTTCCCAATCGACCGCATAGCCCTGGACCTCGGCGAATCGCCGTGCCTCCATCTCGATCGAGGCGCGACTGCCCAGCGACAGCGTCTCGCCCTCGCGCGCGGTTTCGATCTCGGCCTCGACCTGGCGGAACGCGGTGGTAACGTCGAGTTCGCGGATGATTCGGAAGCGAGCAACGCCTTCGAGCACCACGTCGTAGCGCCCATCCTCGAGCGCTTCGACATCGATGATCCGGCCGACGCAGCCGACCTCGAACAAGGGCGGCGGATCGCCGGGGCCGCGCGGCTGGACCATGCCGATCCGCCGGTCGCGCGCGAGCGAATCGCTGATCATCGCGCGATAGCGCGGCTCGAAGATGTGCAGCGGCAGATGCATCCGCGGAAACAGCAGCGCCCCGCCGAGCGGGAAGACCGACAGGCGGTTGCTCATCCGAACAGGATCGCCGACAGGCGGCGGCGCTGCGACGAGACCCAGGGGTCCTCGAGCCCGACGACCTCGAACAATTTGAGCAGCCGCTGGCGCGCGGCGCCGTCGTTCCATTCGCGATCGGCGGCGACGATGTGGAGCAGGTGATCGGCGGCGGCGTCGCGCTCGCCCGCCGCCATCTGTCCGCCCGCCAGTTCGTAGCGCAGCGCGTGATCGTCGGGATTCGCCGCGACCTGCGCCGCGAGCCCCGAAAGATCGTCGACCGGGGTCGCCTCGCGCGCCAGCGCCAGCGCCGATCTGGCGCGCGCGATCGCAGGCGCCTTGGCGGCTTCTTCGGGCAGCGCGGCGATTGCCGCCTCGGCCTCGTCATGGCGGCCCGCGGCGACCAGCGCGCGGACCTGGCCCGATGCGACCGCGGGATGATCGGGGACCATCTGCGCCAATTGGTCGAACAGCGACAGCGCGCGGTCGGCGTCGCCTGCCGCCAGCGCTTCCTCGCCCATCGCGATCAGCGGCTCGAGTTCGGCTGCCTGGTCGGCCCCCTCGCTCTGGATCGGCAATTGCGCGAGCAGCTGGTCGAGCATCGCCTTCAGCTGCGATTCGGTGCGCGCCGGGGTCAGGTCGGCGATCGGCTGGCCCTGGAACATCGCATAGACGGTGGGCACCGATCGCACCTGGAATTGCGCGGCGATGAACTTGTTCTCGTCGATGTCGAGCTTGGCGAGCACCACGCCCTTGTCGGCATAGGCGGTCGACACCTTGTCGATCACCGGGCCGAGCGCCTTGCACGGCCCGCACCAGGATGCGGTGAAATAGACGATCACCAGCGCGTTCATCGAGGGTTCGACGACGTCGCGGCGGAAGGTTTCGACGGCTTCCTTGTCGGCGGCGGTCATTCCAAGCGTGGCCAAGTCGGGCTTCCTTGCGGATGTTTCGGGGCGACCTCTCATGTGGGCGTTTTGCAGCGGCAGGCCAACCCCCGTCGAAAAGCCGCAGCCGGGGGGTTGCCGCATTTGAAATGTGATGCTAGTGGCCGCCGCCTTGACCAGACACGTGGCGACGCCGCTGTCGGGTCGAAGCGCCAGAGCGGGCGTAGCTCAGGGGTAGAGCACAACCTTGCCAAGGTTGGGGTCGAGGGTTCGAATCCCTTCGCCCGCTCCAGCGACTTGATCGATACATCGATAGGGTTGCTGCCGACCGTCGGGATGACGGTGGCCGCCGGGGCGTGCGGGTTTTTCGGGAAATGCTTCTTCTTCCAATCCTCCCCCTGGCGGGGGAGGAAAATGGTTCGCCCCTCCCTATCGCTGCGGTCTTCGCGCCTTTAGACGTCGCTCCGTTCAGGAGGATCGATGCGACTCGAAGGCGACGCGGCGGACATTGTGATCGTGGGGACCGGGCATGGTGGGGCGGCGTGCGCGATCGCGCTGCGGCAGGGCGGGTTCGCGGGATCGATCCTGATGGTCGGCGACGAGGCCGAGCTTCCCTATGAGCGCCCGCCCTTATCGAAGGACTATCTGAGCGGCGAGCGCGCGTTCGAGCGGTTGCTGATTCGCCCGGCGGCGTTCTGGGCCGAGCGCGACATCGCGTTTCGCTTGTCGACTCGGGTCGTTGCGGTCGATGCCGCGGCGCACCGGCTGACGACGCAGGCGGGCGAGACGATCGGCTATCGCCAGCTGATCTGGGCGACCGGCGGCGCGCCGCGGCGGTTGAGCTGCGCGGGCGGCGACCTGGCGGGCGTGCACACCGTCCGCACGCGCGCCGATGCCGATCGGATGATGGCCGAGCTACCGCACGTCGCGCGCGCGGTTGTCGTCGGGGGTGGCTATATCGGGCTCGAGGCGGCGGCGGTGCTCGCCAAGGCGGGCAAGCAGGTGGTGCTGGTCGAGGCGCTGGGTCGCGTGCTGGCGCGGGTGGCGGGCGAGCCGCTGTCGCGATTCTTCGAGGCCGAGCATCGTGCGCATGGCGTCGACATCCGGCTGGGCAGCGCGGTCGACCGCATCCTCGGCGAGGACCGCGTCACCGGGGTGCGGCTAGCCGATGGCGAGGTGCTGCCCGCCGATCTGGTGGTGGTGGGCATCGGCATCGTCCCCGCGGTCGAGCCGCTGCTGGCGGCGGGCGCGGCGGGCGGCAATGGCGTGGCGATCGATTCGCAAGGGCGGACCTCGCTGTCCGACATCTTCGCGCTCGGCGATTGCGCGCTGCATCCCAACGGCTTTGCCGGCGGCGAGGTGCGGCTCGAATCGGTGCAGAACGCCAACGACCAGGCGACGGTGGTCGCGCGGACCATTTTGGGCATCCCCGCCGCCTATGATTCGGTGCCGTGGTTCTGGTCGAACCAATATGACCTGAAATTACAGACCGTCGGCATCTCGGCGGGGCATGACGAAGCGATCCTTCGCGGCGATCCCGCGAGCCGCAGCTTTTCGGTCGTGTATCTGCGCGAAGGCCGGGTGATCGCGCTCGATTGCGTCAATGCGGTGCGCGATTATGTCCAGGGGCGCAAATTGGTGGTCGAGCAGGCGCGTCCGCCGCGCGAGCAACTCGCCGATGCCGCGGTGCCGCTCAAGTCGCTCGCCGCGTAAGCTTCGGGCGCAATCTTCGGGTCGTTTCGCCCGTATGCCGTGCTAATCCTGCGCCATGACCAACGCCCTGATTCGCGCCGGCATCGGCGGCTGGACCTATGAACCCTGGCGCGGCGGGGTGTTCTATCCCGAGGGGCTCGTCCAGAAACGCGAGCTCGAATATGCCGCGTCGAAGCTGACCGCGATCGAGATCAACGGCACCTATTATTCGAGCTTCAAGCCGGTGTCGTTCGCGGGCTGGGCCAAGGCGGTGCCCGACGGCTTCGTCTTTGCGGTGAAGGCGTCGCGCTACACCACCAACCGAAAGGTGTTGGCCGAGGCGGGCGAATCGATCGGCAAATTTCTGGGGCAGGGGCTGACCGAGCTAGGCGGCCGACTGGGGCCGATCCTGTGGCAGTTCATGGCGACCAAGAAGTTCGATGCCGATGATTTTGGCGCGTTCCTCAAGCTGCTGCCCGCCGCGCACGACGGGGTGGCGCTGCGCCATGCGGTGCAGGTGCGGCACGAGAGCTTCCACGTCGCCGAATTCGTCGCGATGGCGCGCGCGGCGGGGGTGGCGATCGTCTATGCCGATTCGGCGGAGTATCCGGCGATCGCCGATGTGACCGGCGATTTCGTCTATGCGCGGCTCGAAAATGCCGAGGAACGGTTCGTTGCGGGCTATGCGCCGAGCGCACTCGATCGCTGGGCCGAGGTGGCGCGCGAATGGGCGGCGGGCGGACAGCCCGAGGGGTTGCCTTATGCGAGCGACGTGGCGGCGCCGAAGCAGCCGCGCGACACCTTCGTCTTCATGATCAACGGCGCCAAGGAACGCGCCCCCGCCGCGGCGATGGCATTGCTCGAGCGGCTCGACGGTTAACCGCGGACCCTTTGGCAGGCTCGCCGGTTGTCGCGGCTTCGAATAGCAGGAGAATGAAGATCCTTAGGCTGCAGCAGATCGTAACCGAAATCGCCGAGGAAATCGCCGACAAGGCCGCCGAGATCGAAAGCGCCGCCGATGCCAAGGTAGAAGGCGAGGCACCGGGCGGGTTCGGCATCGCAGTGGCGACGATCGACGGCGAGGTCGTGTCGGCGGGCGAGGCCGCGACCCAGTTCCCGCTGCAGAGCATCTCGAAGGTGTTCGCGCTCGAACTGGCGCTGTGCGCGCTGGGCGACAAGGTGTTCGAGCGCGTCGGGCGCGAACCTTCGGGCGATCCGTTCAATTCGATCATCGATCTCGAAAAGACCTCGGGGCTGCCGCGCAATCCGTTCGTCAACGCGGGCGCGCTGGCGGTGGTCGATATCCTGGTCGAGGAGCTTTCGGCCAAGAAACAGTCCGAAGCCGTCGTCGAATTCGTGCGTCGCCAGGCGGGGCTCGATAGCGTCGAACTCAATGACGAGGTGATGGCATCGGAGCATGAGGGTGGCGACCTCAACCGCGCGATCATGAGCTTCATGCGGCATCACGGCAATTTCCACTCGCCGATCGACGAGGTGATGGAAGCCTATGTGAAGCAATGCGCGTTCATGATTGATTGCGCGGGGCTGGCGCGCGCGGGGCGGTTCCTGGCGCATACCCGTCGCTCGCCCGACGACGAGAAGGCCGACGCCAAGGCACAGCGGATGCGCAAGGTGCTCGCGCTGATGATGACCTGCGGCCATTATGACGGATCGGGCGACTTCGCGCTGCGCGTCGGCCTGCCCGCCAAGAGCGGGGTCGGCGGCGGGATACTGGCGGTGGTGCCCGAGATCGCATCGGTCGCGGTGTGGTCGCCGAACCTCGATCAGCATGGCAATTCGATGCTGGGGGTGCGCGGGCTCGAGATGCTGGCGTATCGGACGGGATGGTCGGTGTTCGGGCCGCCGATCGGGTAGGGGGCGACCGGGTGCTATATCTGAAATAGCGCGGAGTGACCGAAACGCCGCTTGGACCCTAGTGGCACAAAGAATTCGCTTCACGCAGGTCCGTGCCAGCAAAACAAGGATGTCCAAGCACCCGATCAAGGGCCGGGCGATGAATCATAAGGTGGCTGCCGCCAAATACTACCAACACGTTTTCTTGCTTATTCAAGTGACTGATGATCAAGTTATGCAAGTATGCGTCCCGCGCCCGCGCCACCAAAACTGCAATTCTATTTGTTTTGTAATCGCCGTCTGACAGAGGACCAACCTCCTCGGTGACAAAATCAGCGCCAATCGGCTTGCCGTTTTTTGCTTCATACCAAGCTGCCCAATCCAAGTAGCGAGGAAGGGTGTCTGCCGGGAGCCCTAGCGCCGCACGGTTGCTATCAAGCGACTTTTCCACCAGCGCGGCGAGGGACGGATCACCCGCGTCGGCGATTTTGCGTTCACCGATCCACTGCGGGATAGCGCGCAAGGTGTAAAATCCGAGCAAATCTTCGCCGGAAGCTCCCGCTTCGATCACTTGCCGCTCGATCTGGGCATCGTCTGCTTCGCCGCCGACGAGCATCGCACCTTGCTGGCGGGCACCCAGCGCCGTTGGTACGGTCTCACCCCCCTCAGTGAAGCCGTTTCGCACGGGGTTCTTCGTGACATACTCAAAAATGCGAGGCGGGTTTGGCCCCCACGATGTGGGGAACCCCTCCGCGATCACGGTGTCGAACGTCGTTATCGCGTAGGCAGCATTAATCATTCGGAACGTCAGGCTGTCGCGCCTGTTCTCATGCTGCGCCGCAACAAAAACCAGGCGATTTGATCCAACCTGATAGACGACCGCAAAGGCGTCGTCGGGCTGCCGATCTCTCAGCTCCTTCGTCCACGGGCGCAGCAGCTCGGGGGCCGCCGTCAATGGTACTTGATCGGAGCCGAATAGCAGCAAAGGCCAGAGCGCGAACCTCATCAATATTCGTTAGCCAAAGCGGAGAGGCTGAGCAAATCGATATTCAGGCTAATCGCGTATTGCGAGAGAATTGGCAGAGTATAGCGCGATTGAGGCCTTATGCTTAAGTGGCGCGACCTAGCGGGTAATCAGGCGTCGTTGGCCGCGCGCCTCGGGCTGGGGGTAGCCGATACCATGCGCTGGCCGTCGATCACGATCGGGCTCGCAACGCCGGGCACGCCGCCCGGGGCGATGCGCATCCCGCGGGCGACCACCTGTGGGTCGGCGAAGATCTGGTCGAGCGTGTTGATCGGGCCGGCGGGGACGCCGGCGGCTTCGAGCGTGGCGGCGAGCTCGTCGCGTGGCCGGGTGCGGGTGCCGGATTCGATCAGCGGGATCAGCGCGGCGCGGTTCGCGACGCGCGCGGGGTTGGTCGCAAAGCGTGGGTCGGCGGCGATGTCGAGGCCGAGGACCGCGCACAGCCTGGCGAACTGGCCATCATTGCCGACCGCGATCACCAGCGGATCGTCCTGCGTCTCGAACGCCTGATAGGGCGCCAGGTTGGCGTGGCCATTGCCCATCCGGTGCGGCACCTTGCCCGATGCCATCCAGTTGAGCGCCTGGTTCGCGAGCACCGCGACCTGGGTGTCGAGCAGCGCCATGTCGATCTGCGCGCCCCTGCCGGTCATGTCGCGCTGGCGTAGCGCGGCGAGGATCGCGACCGCCGAATAGACCCCGGTGAAGATGTCGGCATAGGCGATGCCGGCCTTTTGCGGCGGGCCGTCGGGCTCGCCGGTGAGCGACATGAAGCCCCCCATCGCCTGGATCACGAAGTCATAGCCCGCGCGCGGCGCATAGGGGCCGGTCTGGCCGAAGCCGGTGATCGAACAGGTGATGAGGCGCGGGTTGATGGCGCTCAAGCTGGCGTGGTCGAGGCCGTATTTGACCAGCCCGCCGACCTTGTAATTCTCGATCACGACATCGGCATCGGCGATCAGCGCGCGGACCTCGGCCTGGCCCTCAGGCGTCGCGATGTCGATCGCGCGCGACGTCTTGCCGCGGTTGGTCGAGTGGAAATAGGCGGCGTCGAGATTGGTGCCGTCGGGCGCGTGGAGAAAGGGCGGCCCCCAATGGCGGGTGTCGTCGCCCGCGCCGGGGCGCTCGATCTTGATCACCTCGGCGCCGAGATCGGCGAGCAACTGGCCACACCAGGGGCCGGCGAGGATACGCGCGAGCTCGATCACGCGGATGCCTTCGAGCGGCTTCATGCGCGATCGATCGCATAGATCAGGTGGACGACATCGGCACCTGCCATGCGGCGCGTCTCGACCTCGCCGGTGGCGCGCGCGCCGATCTTTTCGAGCGCGCGGCGCGAGCGCAGATTGCCTTCGCCGACGATGAAGACCGCGCGGGGGGCGAAGCCGAACAAATGGTCGAGCATCAGCCGCTTCATCTCGGCATTGGTGGTGCCGCCCCAATGATCGCGCGCGATGAAGGTCCAGCCGATCTCGATGCCGGCATACGCAGGGGCGGGGCGGAAGCGGCTGGCGCCGATGACCCGGCCGGTCGCGCGTTCGCGGACGGTGAGCGCGCCGGGCTGGGCGAGCGCATCGTCGAAATAGGCGCGGAAGACGGGTTCCTGCCAGCGATCATGCGCGGGGTGGATCGCCCAGAGCTGGGGGTCGGCGGCCACGGCGTAGAGCGCGGGCCAATCGGCGGCGGTGGTGGGGCGCAGCTCGATGTTGGGGCCGGTGAGGGTGGGGGAGAGGTTCATGGTTGTTGCCCCTCTACCGTCACCCCAGCGAATGCTGGGGTCTCGAGCCGCGAGCGTGCGCTGGGTGGAGGGAGACCCCAGCTTTCGCTGGGGTGACGGAGTAAGAGAGTCAGAACGCGGCGATCCCGGTGATTGCGCGGCCGAGGATCAGCCCGTGAACGTCGTGCGTGCCTTCGTAGGTGTTGACCGTCTCGAGGTTGATCGCGTGGCGCATCACGTGGAAGTCGGCGGAGATGCCGTTGCCGCCGTGCATGTCGCGCGCGACGCGGGCGATGGCGAGTGCCTTGCCGCAATTGTTGCGCTTGAGGATCGAAATCGCATCGGGGGCAAGCTCGTGCGCGTCGAACATCCGGCCTGCGCGAAGGCAGGCGTTGAGCCCCAGCGAAATCTCGGTGAGCATGTCGGCCAGCTTGATCTGCACCAATTGCGTCGCGGCGAGCGGGCGGCCGAATTGCTGGCGGTCGAGCGTGTATTGCCGCGCGGCGTCGAGGCAGAATTCGGCGGCGCCCATCGTGCCCCAGGCGATGCCGTAGCGCGCGCGGTTGAGGCAGCCGAATGGCCCCTTCAGCCCCTGGACGTCGGGCAGCAGCGCGTCTTCGCCGACCTCGACATTGTCCATCACGATCTCGCCGGTGATCGAGGCGCGCAGGCTCAACTTGCCTTCGATCTTGGGCGCGGTCAGTCCCTTCATCCCCTTTTCGAGGACGAAGCCGCGGATCCCGCCGCCATGCGCGTCCGATTTCGCCCAGACGACGAAGACGTCGGCGATCGGCGAATTGGTGATCCACATCTTCGACCCGGTCAGGCGATAGCCGCCGCCGTCGATCGCCTCGGCGCGGGTGCGCATGCCCGAGGGGTCGGACCCGGCATCGGGTTCGGTGAGGCCGAAACAGCCGATCCATTCGCCGCTTGCCAGCTTGGGCAGATATTTGCGCTTCTGCGCCTCCGACCCATAGGCGTTGATCGGGTGCATCACGAGGCTCGACTGGACGCTCATCGCGGAGCGATAGCCGCTGTCGACTGCCTCGACCTCGCGCGCGACCAGCCCGTAGGAGACATAGCCGAGGCCCGCGCCGCCATAGGTTTCGGGGATGGTCGGCCCGAGCAAGCCGAGCTGGCCCATCTCGTCCATGATCTCGCGGTGGAAATGCTCGTCGAGAAAAGCGCGGGTGACGCGGGGCAACAGCTTTTCGCGCGAATATTCATGCGCGGTGTCGCGCACCATGCGTTCGTCGTCGGTCAGCTGTGCTTCGAGCTGGAAGGGGTCCTGCCAATCGAACCTGCCCATTTCGGCCATTGCGTCGTCCTTCCTAGGTGGTTTCGGCGGGCGTGGCGTCGGGCACGACCATCGGCGGCGGTGTCGGCGTCGGGATGACGCCGAGCGCCGGCGCGGGGGGTTCTACGCCCTGCAATGCTGCCGCCTCGATGATGTCGAGCGCGCGCCTGGCATTGATATAGCGACGCGCGGCCTCGATCCAACTGCTGGCCTGCATCGCACCGGGCATCCGCCCGATTTCGGCGAGCGCGCCTTCGACATGGCCGGCATCGAGCATCCGGCGCGCGCGGATCAGCCGGTCGGTCGGGCGGCCACTGGGGGTGCCGTCTTCGCGCAGCACCACGAGGCCGCCCATCTCGCGGCGGAAATTCTGCCACCAGCTCGCGCCGTCGCTGCCCGACACCAGCTCGGGCGCCAGCGTGTCGAGCGCGAGCCGCAGGTCTTCGAGCGTCACCGGCGATCGGGCGGCTTCGATGACGTAATTGGTCGCGCGTGGTTCGGACGGGGTGAAGCGCTGGCGCAGCTGGCCCTCGAGATAGCCGAGCGGCAGCCCGCGATCGAGCGCACGGCGCGCGGCGAAGGCGACGAGCAGCGCCTCGGCACGCGTCGCGAACGACGAGGCGACGCGCGAATCGCTGTCGATATTGGCGAGCCGCGTTTCGAGGCCCTGGATCCGGCCCGCCAGCGTGATCTCGCGCGCGTAGAGCGAGGCGAGGTCGGTGCCCGGCGGCGCGGGCTGGTTGGCGACGACTTGCGGCTGGACGACGATCGGCTGCGGCGCGGCGGTGCCCGAGCGATAGCCGAGCCGATCGAGCATCGGCGCGACATACCAATAGGTCGCGGCGATCCCCGCGACGAACGCCAGCACCCCGATCAACGCGACCAATTGCACGCGACTGCGCCGGCGGGGCGGCGCGTCGAACGACACTTCGTCATGGTTCATGGCGCGCCTTATCCCGTGCGCCGCTGCCAGGGTCAATGCGCGGCGAGGGCGGCGGCGATGAGCGCCGGGTCATCGGGGGTGGCAGCGATCGACACCTGCCGCCAGCCGTTGCCGGCGGCGTGCGCGGCACGGGGGCTGATCGCGACGACACTTATCGCTGCGCGGTCGGCGACGAGCGCGGCAAGGCGGCGCGCGGCGCGGGGCGAGTGGACCAGCGCGAGGTCGCCGGGCGACAGGTCGATCCGGTCGGTGGTTTCGACGCTGGCATAGACCGGGATCACCGCCGCGATCGGGCCGCCGGGGTCGAGCAGGTGATCGCGGCCGCACATATGCAGCGCGCGCGCCAAGCCAAGGCGGTCGAGTTCGCGCCGCGCCGCATCGGCGTCGCTGCCGCCGACCGCGACGACGTTCAGCCCCGCGGCCCGCGCGGCTTCGGCGGTGGCTTCGCCGACGACGACGGTTGGCAGCGCCGCGAGCGTCGGCAGCGCGGCGCCGGCGTGGCGTACCGCGTTGGCGCTGGTGAGGAGCAGCGAATCGAAGCGCGCCGGATCGGGTGCTTCCCAGGCTAGCGGGGTTACCGCGAACAGCGGCATCGCCACCGCCGTCATGCCCGCTTCGGCGATCCGCGCGCAGGTTGCGGTATTGCCCGGTTCGGGGCGCAGGACGACGATCCGCACCGGCGGACGCTGCCTAGCCGCCGAAGCGCTGGCGGACGGGTTCGGGCGCACGCGCTAGCAGGTCGCGCGCCAGATCGGCGGCGATGGCGGGGCCGGTGCCCTCGATCCTGCCCGCGACATGCGCGCCGCCATCTTCGGACAGCAACTCGGCCGACAACGTGATTCGCCCGCCCTCGATCCGCGCGAGCGCGGCGACCGGCGAGTGGCAATCGGCCTGCAACGCCGCGAGCAACGCGCGTTCGACCATCACGCAGGCATGGGTGTCGGCATCGTCGATCGCCGCGACGGTCGCGATCGCGTCTTCGTCGGCGGCGCGCACCTCAATGCCGATCGCGCCCTGGCTGGGGGCCGGCAGCATCTGGTCGAGCGGGATCGCCACCCCGACATCGTCGCGGCCGAGCCGTTCGAGCCCGGCGGCAGCGAGCAGCGTCGCATCGGCTTCGTCGGCGGCGAGCTTGCCGATCCGCGTGTCGACATTGCCGCGAAACGGCACGATCACCAGGTCGGGGCGGAGCTTGCGCATCTGCGCGGCGCGACGCGGGCTGCTGGTGCCGATCCGCGCGCCCTGCGGCAGGTCGTCGATCGAGGCGGCACCCACCAGCCGGTCGCGGACATCGGCGCGCGGCAGGATCGCGCGCAGCGCGATCGCATCGGGGCGGATCGTCTCGACATCCTTGAGCGAATGCACCGCGCAATCGATCTCGCCATCGAGCAGCGCGCGATCGAGCTCCTTGGTCCACAAAGCCTTGCCGCCGATTTCGGCGAGCGGGCGGTCCTGCACGCGATCACCGGTGGTGCGGATCGGGACGATTTCGAAGTCGAGCGGATCGCGGTCGTGCGCGGCGGCGAGCAGCGCGCGGACCATGTTCGCCTGGGTGAGAGCCAGCGGCGAACCGCGCGTGCCGATGCGGAAGGGCGTCTTCATGTCGCTTGTGCTAGCCGCCCGCGTGGCTAGAGGAAAGGCCATGGCGCTCATCCTCGGCATCGAATCGAGTTGCGACGAGACCGCGGTTGCGCTGGTGTCGAGCGACCGCACGATCCTTTCGCACAAATTGGCGGGGCAGGAGGCCGCGCACGCGCCCTATGGCGGCGTCGTTCCCGAAATCGCCGCGCGCGCGCATGCCGATGTGCTGCCGCCGCTGATCGAGGCGGCGCTGGCCGAAGCCGGGGTGGCGCTGCGCGACGTCGATGCGATCGCCGCCACCGCGGGGCCGGGGCTGATCGGCGGGGTGATGGTCGGGCTGGTGACGGGCAAGGCGCTGGCGCTGGCGGCGGGCAAGCCGTTGGTGGCGGTCAACCACCTCGAAGGCCATGCGCTGAGCCCGCGGCTGGTCGATGCCGATCTCGCCTTTCCCTATCTGCTGCTGCTGGTGTCGGGCGGGCATTGCCAGTTGCTGCTGGTCAAGGGCGTCGGCGATTATGCGCGGCTGGCCACCACGATCGACGATGCCGCGGGCGAGGCGTTCGACAAGACCGCGAAGCTGCTCGGGCTGGGCTTTCCCGGTGGCCCCGCAGTCGAGCGCGCGGCGGCCTCGGGCGATGCGCGCGCGGTGCCGTTGCCGCGCCCGCTGCTGGGATCGGCCGAGCCGCATTTCTCGTTCGCTGGATTGAAGAGCGCGGTCGCGCGGGCGGCTGATTCGGGGCAATATCGTGCCGAGGACATTGCCGCATCGTTCAGCCAGGCGGTGATCGATTGCCTGATCGACCGCACCCGCCGGGCCATCCAGACCAGCACCCCTCCTTTCGAAACGAACAGTTTGGACATTGTGCGCCCCGCGGCTTTGGTGGTCGCGGGTGGGGTCGCGGCGAATCGCGGGGTGCGCTCGGCGCTCGAGCAATTGGCGCTCGAGCATGGCATGCGGTTCGTCGCGCCGCCCTTGTGGCTGTGCACCGACAATGCCGCGATGATCGCCTGGGCGGGGGCCGAGCGCTTCGCCGCAGGGCTGACCGATCCATTGGACGTGGCCGCGCGCCCGCGCTGGCCGCTCGATCCGCTGGCCGAACCGGTCCGCGGCGCAGGGGTGAAAGCATGAAGATCGGGGTCATCGGTGGGGGCGCGTGGGGGACCGCGCTGGCGCAGGTCGCGGCGCAGGGCGGCGAGCCGGTGCTGCTATGGGCGCGCGAGGCGCCGGTGGTGGCGAGCATCAACGCCGACCGGGTGAACGCGATGTTCCTCGATCGCGTGCGGCTGTCGGCGGCGATCCGCGCGACCGAGGATCTGGGCGACCTCGCCGAATGCGAGGCTCTGTTGGTGGTCGTGCCGACGCAGCATGTCGCTGGCGTGCTCGCGCAGATCGAGGTTGCCGGGCGGCCCTTGGTGCTGTGCGCCAAGGGGATCGAGGCGGGGACGCAGCGGCTCGTCAGCGAGATCGCCGCCGACGCCTGCCCCGATTCGCCGATCGCGGTGCTGTCGGGGCCGACCTTCGCGCACGAGGTGGCGGCGGGAAAGCCGACCGCGGTGACGCTGGCGTGCGGCGACAAGGCATTGCGCGAGGCGCTCGCCGATCGGCTCTCGGGTCCCGCGCTTCGGCCCTATCTGTCCGACGACGTGGTCGGCGCCGAGATCGGCGGCGCGGTGAAGAACGTGCTGGCGATCGCGTGCGGCGTGGTCGAGGGCGCGGGGCTGGGACTCAACGCCCGCGCGGCGCTGATCGCGCGCGGCTTTGCCGAGATGACGCGGTTTGGGCTGGCGCGCGGTGGCCGCGCCGAGACGCTTGCCGGGCTGTCGGGCCTTGGCGATCTGGTGCTGACCTGCTCGTCGACCAATTCGCGCAATTTCTCGCTGGGCGTGGGGATCGGATCGGGGCGAAGCGCCGCCGACCTGCTCGCCGACCGGCGGACGGTGGCCGAGGGCGCCTTCACCGCGCCGGTGCTGCGCGCGGCGGCGGCGGCGGCGGGGGTCGACATGCCGGTGACCGACGCGGTGTGCGCGCTGCTCGAGGGCGCGCATGTGACGGCGATCGTCGAGCGGCTGCTGGCGCGACCGTTGAAGGTCGAGGGATAGGCCCCTCCGCGCATAAAACGGTCATAACCCACCCCTCAACCGTTCGTGCTGAGCTTGTCGAAGCACTGCCGTCCTCCTGCGCGCCTGTCGAAGAAGCAAGAACGGTGCTTCGACAAGCTCAGCACGAACGGGTTTGGGGGAGGGCCGGAATTAGATCCAATCCGTAGCCTTAAAAGTCGATCGCGATGCCTTTGAGTTCCCAGTCGCCATAGCGCACCGGGTTCTTGCCCATCGGATCGTCCTGTGGCGGCGGGACGGGTTCGGGCTGCGGCACGGGGGGGCTTTTCGACAAATAGGCGGGGGGCTTCACATGAGCGGGGCGGGTGCCCATCGCGGGTCTCCGATGATTGAAGGCGGGGTCTCGATCCCCCACATCGTACCCGAAAGGAGACGGTTCAAGTGAACCATCTGAAGACGGGCATGTTGCTGGCGGCGCTGACCGCCTTGTTCATGGGGCTGGGGTTCGCGATCGGCGGGCGCGGCGGGGCGATGATCGCGCTGCTGGTGGCCGCAGGGATGAACTTCTTCGCCTATTGGAACGCCGACAAGATCGTGTTGCGGATGCACAATGCGCGCGAAGTCGATGATCGCAGCGCGCCCGAATTCGTCGGGCTGGTGCGCGAGCTGGCGACGCGTGCGCAACTGCCGATGCCGCGCGTCTATATCGTCGACGATCCACACCCCAATGCCTTCGCGACCGGGCGCAATCCCGACAATGCCGCGGTCGCCGCGACCAGCGGGCTGCTGTCGCTGCTCACCCGCGACGAGATTGCCGGGGTAATGGCGCACGAGCTGGCGCATGTGAAGAATCGCGACACGCTGATCATGACGATGGTCGCGACGATCGCCGGGGCGATCTCGATGCTCGCCAATTTCGGGCTGTTCTTCCGATCGGGCGACCAGCGATCGTCGTTCATTGCGACGATTGCGGCGGTCATCGTCGCGCCGTTCGCCGCGATGATCGTCCAGATGGCGATCAGCCGGACGCGCGAATATGGCGCCGATCGCGGCGGGGCCGAGATTTCGGGCAATCCGCAGGCGCTCGCCTCGGCGCTGGCCAAGCTGGCGAGCGGCGCGGCGCGGACGCGCAACCGGGTGAGCGAGCAGAACCCCGCGGCGGCGCAGCTTTACATCGTGCCGCCGATCGGCGCGAGATGTTCTCGACGCATCCCGATACCGGCAAGCGAATCGCCGCGTTGCAGGCGATGGCGGGCGAGTTTGCGCCGCCGCCGGCCTATGAAGTGCCCGCTGCACGCCGGGCGGCGTCGGTGCCGCCGACCCGGGCACGGGGGCGGACGAGTGCGCTGAACCCGCACAAACGGTAAGGCGGGCGGCAAGGCGGGGTGCGCTTGTCGAAGCGGGGTTCTGTCCTATAGGCGTGCGCATCCCCATCCGACTGGAAATACATGGCGCGTCCCCAACTCGAACTCCCCGCCGATGCCCCCGGCGTCCCCGCACGGCGTGCTGCGCTCAAGCTGCTCGATGCGGTGCTGCGGCAGGGCAAGGCGCTCGAGGCGGCGCTCGATCGTGCGGCGGCGAACCTGCCCGCCAACGACCGCGGACTGGCGCATGCGATCGCCGCCGAAGTGCTGCGCTTCCTCTCCGATCTCGACGCGCTGATCGATTCTGCGACGCGCAACCGTATCCCTGACGATGCCAAGGCGCGGTTCGCGCTGCGGATCGCGCTGGCACAGGTGCTTCGGCTGGGCACCCCGCCGCATGCCGCGATCTCGACGGTGTTGCCGTTGGTCGACGGCGGGCCGCGCAAGCTGGTGCATGGTGTGTTCGGGGCGCTGATGCGGCAGGGGGTTACGCTGCCCGAGACGCCCGCTTTGCCCGATCCCGCAGCGCTGCGCTGGGAAGCCCAGCATGGCAGCGCGATGGTCGAGGCGGCGATGGCGGCGATCGCGCAGCCGCCGGCGACCGACCTGACGCTCGCCGATCCCGCGGCGACCGACGAATGGGTCGCCAAGCTGGAAGGCGTCAGCCTGTTTCCCGGCCATGTTCGGCTGCCGGCGGGCAAGCAGATCACCGCGCTGCCCGGGTTCGATGCCGGCGCATGGTGGGTGCAGGATCTCGCGGCGTCACTTCCGGCACGACTTTTGGGGAAGGGCGAGGGCAATGCGCTCGATCTATGCGCCGCGCCCGGCGGCAAGACCTTGCAGCTCGCGAGCCAGGGTTGGCGCACGATTGCGGTCGATATGAGCGAAAGTCGTCTGGCGCGACTTCGCGATAATCTGGGTCGGACGCGGCTGGAGGCCGAGATTGTCTGCGCCGATCTGCGCGAATGGAAGCCGGCGGCGCCCGCCGATGCGGTGCTGCTCGACGCGCCATGCAGCGCGACCGGAATCTTCCGCCGCCACCCCGATGTGCTGCACCGCGTTCGCCCCAGCCTGATCGCGGAGACTGCAGCGTTGCAGCGTGAGTTGCTGGGGCGTGCCGCCGAATGGGTGCGGGTTGGCGGGCGGCTGGTCTATGCGGTGTGTTCGCTCGAACGCTCCGAGGGCGAGGAGCAGGTCGCCGATTTCCTCGGCCGGCATCGCCATTTCGCGATCGATCCGGTGGGCCAGGCCGAGCTTCCCGCTGGCGTCGCGCCCAATCCCGACGGCACTGTACGCACGCTGCCGGGGATGCTCGCGGATCAAGGCGGGCTCGACGGCTTCTTCATCGCGCGGATGATCCGAACCGCTTGACTTTTTGGCGGCTTGCCGGGGGTGGCGTTGCTGCTACATGGTCGCCATGCAGCAACCTGTCCGTATCGCGCCATCGATCCTTTCCGCCGACTTTGCACGGCTGGGCGAAGAGGTGCGCGCGATCGACGCCGCGGGCGCCGACTGGATCCATGTCGATGTGATGGACGGGCATTTCGTGCCCAACATCACGATCGGCCCCGCGGTGGTGAAGGCGCTGCGCCCGCACACCGCCAAGCCGTTCGACGTTCATCTGATGATCTCGCCGATCGACGCCTATCTCGACGCCTTCGCCGAGGCGGGTGCCGATACGATCACCGTGCACCCTGAGGCGGGGCCGCATCTGCATCGCACGATCCAGCGGATCAAGGGGCTGGGGCTGCGCGCGGGCGTGGTGCTCAACCCGGCGACCCCCGCCAAGATGCTCGATTATGTGCTCGAGGAGGTCGATCTGGTGCTGGTGATGGGGGTGAACCCCGGCTTTGGCGGCCAGAGCTTCATTCCGAGCCAATTGCGCAAGATCGCCGCGATCCGCAATTCGATCGATAAATTGGGCAAGTCGATTGATTTGCAGGTCGATGGCGGGGTCGACCGGTCGAACTGCCGCGAGGTGATCGCCGCGGGCGCCGACGCGCTGGTCGCGGGCACTGCGACCTTCAAGGGCGGGCCGAGCGCCTATGCCGACAATATCCGCGCCTTGAGGGGCGGGTGAGCGATCTGCCGCCGATCGAGCCCGGCGCCGACGGGATCGAACAGGGAAAGCGGCTGATCCGCCAGGACAGCGACAAGGGATTGTCGCTGTCCGAGCGGATCGCCGAGCAGCTGACGCGGCTGACTTGGCGCACCCCGCTGCACACGATGCGGCTGAAGGGCCGGCATCCGCTCAAGCTGCTCACCGTTGCCGACGATCCGTTCCTGGGTGATCCCGATCGCGGGCAGGCATTGCTCGACGGGATGCTGGCGTTTCGCGGCGAGACGCGCAATCTGCACGAGCTCGCGCTGTCGCGGCCGACCTTCTCGAAGCCGTTCGGCGAATATCTGCACAGCTTCGCTTGGCTGCGCGACCTGTCGACGGTGACGACGCGTACCAAGGGCGCGCCGATCGCCGAGGCGTTGATGCGCGAATGGATCGCCGCGCATGGCGACGTCGTCTCCGATCCCGCCTGGCGCGCCGATATGTGGGGCCGGCGGCTGCTGTTCTGGGTCGCGCATGCGCCGTTGATCCTGTCGAGCGGCGATCTGGTGTATCGATCGAACGTGCTCCACGCCTTGGCGCGCGGGGCGCGGCATCTCGATCGCACCGCTGACAGGGTGCCGCTTGGGGTGCCGCGGATCGCGGCGTGGTGCGGTGTCCTCGCGGCGGGGCTGATCATTCCCGGCGGCGACCCGCGGCGAGTGTTCGGCGAGGCGGGGCTGACCCGCGCGCTCGATCAGTCGGTGTTCGGGGACGGCGGTACTGTCGGGCGCTCGCCGCTCGGGCTGCTCGACGCGATCATGCTGCTGACGATGCTGCGCTCGACCTATGCCGCGCGGCGGATGGAGATGCCCGATGCCGCGACCGCCGCGCTGCCGCGGATGGTGAGCGCGCTGTTAGGCGTCAGCCATGGCGATCGTGCGCTGTCGAGCTGGCAGGGCGGCGCACCGGTGCACCCCGATGTGATGGCGCAGGTGATCGAGGCGACGGGGGTGCGCACGCGTCCGCTGCGCCAGGCGCGCGAATGGGGCTACCAGCGGATGAGCGCGCAGGCGTCGGTGCTGATCGTCGACGCCGCGCCGCCGCCGATCGCGCGGATCGCCGAGGGCGGCTGCGCTTCGACGCTGGCGTTCGAAATGTCCGATGGGCCGAACCGGATCATCGTCAATTGCGGCGGCGCCCGCGCGTCGATGGCGGCGGTGCCGACCGCGCTCGCCGAGGGGTTGCGGACCACTGCTGCGCATTCGACTTTGGTGGTCGACGACAGCAATTCGACTGCGATCCTCGCCGACGGTACGCTGGGCAAGGGCGTGACCGAGGTCGAATTGAGCCGGCACGAGGCCGACAATGCCAGCCGGATCGAGGCGAGCCATGACGGCTATGCGCGGCGCTTCGGCTTTCTCCACCGCCGGCTGCTCGCGCTGTCGAACGACGGGCGCGACCTGCGCGGCGAGGATATGTTGCTCCCCGCGGGAAAACGCCGCCAGCGCGATGCGACGCCCTTCGCGGTGCGCTTCCACCTTGCCCCCGATGTCGAGATCGCCGCGACCAGCGACGGGCAGGCAGCGATCCTGCGGCTGCCCGGCGGCGCGATGTGGCAGTTCCGCGCGCGCGGCGCCGCCTTGAGCGTCGAGGACAGCGTCTGGGTGAACCCGCAGGGCCGCCCGGTATCGACCGAACAGATCGTGCTGTCGGGCGAGGCCGCCCCCGGCGGCGCGACGGTGAGCTGGCTGCTTCACAAGGCGCGCTAGTCCGCTCCTGCAAACCGGAGGGGAGAATGAGGTTGCGCCTGCCGGCATTCTGCTGAAATAGCCGCGCGCATGAACAGCATCGCCATCACCCGCGCCCTCCTGTCGGTGTCCGACAAGACCGGCATCGTCGACCTCGCCCGCACGCTCGCCGATCGCGGCGTCGAACTGGTCTCGACCGGCGGCACCGCCAAGGCGCTGCGCGACGCAGGGCTTGCGGTGCGCGACGTGTCCGAGCTGACCGGCTTTCCCGAGATGATGAACGGTCGGGTCAAGACGCTGCACCCGATGGTGCATGGCGGCCTGCTCGCGGTGCGCGACGACGCTGAGCATGTCGCGGCGATGACCGAGCATGGCATCGGCGCGATCGACCTGGTGGTGGTCAATCTCTATCCGTTCGAGGCGACCGTCGCGCGGGGGGCCGGGCGCGACGAGGTGATCGAGAATATCGACATTGGCGGGCCGAGCATGGTGCGGTCGGCAGCCAAGAACCACGCGCATGTCGCGATCGTCACCGATCCCGCCGATTACGCGCTGCTCGCCGAGGGCAGCACGACGCTCGAGCAACGGCGGATGCTGGCGGCCAAGGCCTTCGCCGCGACCGCCGCCTATGATTCGGCGATCGCGCAATGGTTTGCCTTTGCCGATCAGGGTGAGACGTTTCCGGCCACGCTGCCGCTGGCCTTCACCCGCGCCGACGAACTTCGCTATGGCGAGAACCCCCACCAGTCGGCGGCACTGTATCTGCCCAAGGGGCCGGCGGCGCGCGGGATCGCGCAGGCGAGCCAGCTGCAGGGCAAGGCGCTGAGCTACAACAACTATAACGACGCCGATGCCGCGCTCGAACTGGTGAGCGAATTCCGCGACGGGCCGCCGACGGTGGTGGTCGTCAAGCACGCCAATCCTTGCGGGGTGGCGAGCGCCGACACGCTGCTCGAAGCCTATGAAGCGGCGTTCGCGTGCGACACGGTGTCGGCGTTCGGCGGGATCGTTGCGGTCAACCGACCGCTCGACGGCGCGACGGCGCGGGCGATTGCGGGGATCTTCACCGAGGTCGTCGCCGCGCCCGATGCCGATGACGAGGCGCGCGCGATCTTTGCCGCCAAGAAGAATCTGCGGTTGTTGCTGACCGGCGAGCTGCCCGATCCGGCGCGCCCCGGGCTGGCGATCAAGTCGATCGCGGGCGGGCTGCTGGTGCAGTCGCGCGATGGTGGGCGTCTGGGCGAGCTCAAGGTGGTGACCAAGCGCCAGCCGACGGCGCAGGAACTCGCCGATTGCCGCTTTGCCTGGACGGTGGCCAAGCATGTGAAGTCGAACGCCATCGTCTATGCCAGCGGCGGCGCGACCGCGGGGATCGGCGCGGGGCAGATGAACCGGCTCGAGAGCGCGCGGATCGCCGCGTGGAAGGCGCGCGACGCCGCCGAGAAGGCGGGCTGGGCGCAGCCGCGGACGATCGGCTCGGCGGTGGCGTCGGATGCGTTCTTCCCGTTTGCCGATGGCTTGCTGGCGGCGGTCGAGGCTGGCGCGACCGCGGTGATCCAGCCGGGCGGCTCGATCCGCGACGACGAGGTGATCGCCGCTGCGGACGAGGCCGGGCTGGCGATGGTGTTTACCGGGATGCGGCATTTCCGGCACTGAGGCAGGGGGGCCCAACGCGCCGTTCGTGCAGAGTAGCGACCGAGTAGGCGAAGCCGTATCGAGGGCGCGTATCGAAGCAGCGCCCCCCGCGCGACAACGGTCCTTCGATACGCCGCTTCGATACGCTGCTGCGCAGCTACTCAGCGGCTACTCAGGACGAACGGGTTGGGCGGGCTAGAGTGCGCCTGGTGCCGCCGCCGGCGGCGGTGCCTTTTGGAACAGCGTCCGGTCTTCGGGGCCGAACGCCCAGCGCCAGATGACGAAGCAATAGACCAGCAGCATCACCGGAATGCCGATCAGCATCTCGGCCCATTCGAGCCGGTCGGGCAGCTGGACGAAGGCCCAGCCGACGATCGCGGTCGCTAGCACCGCCCAGGTGAAGGGCCAGCGCCACGCCGATACCGACGCACCGAGCAGCCGCGCGAGCAATCGCGACTTCACGATCGAGCCGAGCCCGAGCGACAATGCCAGCGCCAGTGCAGGCGCGGCGGCCTGATAGGCCTCGGTCAGCCCCATATTGCGCGCGACGAAGATCAGCGCGAAGCTCAGCGCCACCTGGAACCCCAACAGCGCTCCCGAGATCATCAGGTTGCGGTGGCGCGCGATATAGACGAGCCCGGCTTCGGACACCGATCCGTTGGCCGCGAGCACTTCGGCGACGAGCAGGAAGCACAGCGCTCCCGCGCCCGCGACGAATTCGGGGCCGACGACGCCCATCACCCCCTCGGCGGGGATGCTGCCGACCAGCGCGAGCCCGGCTTGCGCCGCCATGATCCAGAAGCCGACCTGGCGGATCTGCCGCGCCACCGCGCCCTTGTCGCCCACCGCAAGCGAATGGGTGATCACCGGCCCCAGGATCGGGTCGAAGCTGGTCTTTAATTTCTGCGGCAGCGAGGCGACCTGCTGCGCCATGTAATAGATGCCGACGATGCTCGGCGCGAAGAGCAGGCCGAGGATGAAGCGATCGACGTTGCGCGATCCCCATTCGATCGCGTCGGCGCCCGCCAGCGGCGCGTTGCGGCGCGCGAGCGCGAACATCGGCCCCAATCGCGGCTGCCAGCCTTGCGGCAGGCCATAGGTTTTGACGAACGGCACCATCGATGCGGCAAGCGCCGCGACCATCGACAGCACATAGGCAAGGATCAACCCGTCGCGCGACGAGATGTAGGACAAGGCCCAGGCGGCGATGCTGATCGTCCAGGGTTCGATCACCGCGCGCGCGGTGACCGCTGCCTTGACGTTGTGGCGATAGGCAAGCGCCGCGAGCATCACGTCGGACCAGGCGATCGCGACGACGACGAAGGGCAACAGCCGCTCGAAGCCGATCACCGCGCTGTTGGGGTACATCACCTGCGGGAAGGCGATCAGCACCGCCGATCCGATCATCGATGCGATGAACGCCACCACCAGCGCGTCCCACACGACATGCGCGTGCGGTCGGTCGGTCGACGACAAGGCCTGGGCGAGGCCGCGCTTGAGCCCCAGGGTCGCAAGCAACGCGGCAAGCTCGACCACCAGCACCGCGATCGCGAAGCGGCCGACAATCTCGGGGCCATAGACACGGCCCGCGATGAACAGGAAGGGCAGCCGCGCGGCGAGGCGAAGCACGAAGCCCAGGATGTTGGTGCGTCCGCCCTTCGCCAGCGCCGCGATATTCTCGTCGGCGGGCAGTAGATTGTCGGTCATCGCGGCGTCACGCCAGCGGAACGCCGCGCTGGCGATCGAGCCGGCGCATCAGCGGCGTGACCGACACGCCGTGCAACAGGATCGACACGAGAATAACCAAGCCGGCAGCCCCCCAAACGCGGTTGGGCTCTTCGAACCGCGCATGATTGAGTCCATAGGCCAGATAATAGATCGACCCCAGCCCACGAATGCCGAAGAACGCAATGACGAAGCGTTCGAGTGGCGGACGGGCAACACCCAGCAGCGCGATCCACCCCGCCAGCGGGCGGATGACGAAGATTGCGAGCGCCGCGAACGCCACTTCGCGCCAGCCGACCAGCGTGAACAGCCCGCCCGCGGTCAGCATCCCGCCGAACATGAACAACAGCACCATCATCAGCAGGCGTTCGCTCTCGTCGGCGAAATTGTGCATCCGGTCGTTGAAATCATGGTCGCGCGCGGCGCGGCGGATCATCAGCCCCGCCAGGAACACCGCGAAGAAGCCATAGCCGTGGAGCAATTCGGTGAGCGCGTAGATTGCGAGCGTCACCCCCAGAGCGACGAAGCCGTCGCCGGTGCGCGCCAGCCGGTTCTCGTCGCGCAGCCCATAGATGACGTGGCCGACCAGCCATCCGCCCGCGATCCCCGCCGCGGCGCCGACCGAAAGGCGGGTCAGCACCGGATCGAGCGCCCATTCCTGCCACATCTGCGCGCCCCATCCGCCCGCCGCGGCCAGGATCGCGAGGTGGACGAAGGGAAAGGCGAATGAGTCGTTGAGCCCCGCCTCCGACGTCAGCGCGAACCGTGCCTCGTCATCCTGCGCCGATTGCGGATCCTCGATCTGGACGTCCGAGGCGAGCACCGGATCGGTCGGTGCGAGCGAGGCCGCGAGCAGCAACGCGGTGGCTGCACCAAGCCCGAGCAGCGACAGCCCCGCCCACCAGAAGGCACCGATGCTCAGCGGCATCGCGATCACCATCAGCCGGGTGGTGATCGCCCAGTTTTGCCATTTCAGCGCGCGATCGATCTTCAGCCCGGCGCCCATCAGCGAGACGATGACGATCAGTTCGGCGGCATGCTCGACCAGTTCGGGGCCTTCGAGCGGGTGAAGCGCATAGGGAGCGATCCGGTCGAACGAAAACACCGCGGCGCCGATCCCGACGCACAGGATCGGCAGCGACAGCGGCGCCCTTTTGATGAACAGCGGCGCCCAGGCGACGAGCAAGGTGAGCAGGCCCAGGCCGAGCAGCATCGGCACATAGAGATCGAGCAGCCCCGGGGGCGGCGGCGGCACGGTCAATGCGCGAGGCCGCAGCGAACGGGTGTCTGGATATATGCCATATGCGTTACGAGCCCTGGTTGCGAAGGCCGACCGGCCTGTCTGGCGTAGCTGCTGCGCCACCCGGCACGTGGCGTACTGCAATCGATGGAAATGATCGCGCCAACCGGTGCGATCGGCGGCCCCGAGCTATTGCGCGGCGTCGATAGCCGATCCTTCACCGCCCGGCGTTGCCGATGCTTCTCGGACCCACAGCTGCATATGTTTGCGGTACGGCATAGGTTCCCCCCTGCGATAATCTAATGCGCGGCGCCCCAGCTCTTGCCGACGCCGATCTCGACGCCGAGCGGGACGCTTAAGCGAACCGCGGGTTCGGCGGCGGTCGCCATCACGTGTTCGATCACCGGGCGTGCGGCTTCGACATCGCCTTCGGGAAGTTCGAAGACGAGTTCGTCGTGGACCTGCATCAGCATCCGCACGTTCGGCAGCCCCGCCTCGGCCAGTGCAAGCCCCATCCGCGCCATTGCGCGCTTGATGATGTCGGCGCTGGTGCCCTGGATCGGGGCGTTGATCGCCGCGCGCTCGGCCCCCTGACGTTCGTGCTGCACCTTGCTGCGGATGCGCGGGAAATGCGTCTTTCGGCCGAACAGCGTCGTCGTGAAGCCCCGCTCGCGCACGCTTTCGGTGGTTTCGGCGATGTAGCGGTTGATGCCGGGGAAGCGTTCGAAATAGCGGTCGATCATCGCCTGTGCCTCGTCGGCGGTGACGTCGAGCCGGCCCGCCAGTCCCCATCGCGAGATGCCGTAGAGGATCGCGAAGTTGATCGTCTTGGCCCGCCCGCGGGTGTCGCGATTGACCTCGCCGAACAATTCGTTGGCGGTCATCGAATGGATGTCGTCGCCGCGCTCGAACGCCTCGCGCAGCTGCGGCACTTCGGCGATGTGGGCGGCCAGCCGCAGCTCGATCTGCGAATAATCGGCGGCGAGGATGACATTGCCCGGCTCGGCGACAAAGGCGTCGCGGATCTGGCGGCCGACTTCGGTGCGGATCGGGATGTTCTGGAGGTTGGGGTCGGTCGACGACAAGCGCCCGGTCTGCGCGCCGGTGAGCGAATAGCTGGTGTGGACGCGGCCCGTTATGGGATTGATCTGCGCCTGGAGCGCGTCGGTATAGGTCGATTTGAGCTTCGAGAGCTGGCGCCAGTCGAGCACCTTGGCGGCGATCGCGGCGCCGGGCGAATCCTTGTCGGCGGCGATCCGCTCGAGCTCGTTGACGTCGGTCGAATAGACCCCCGACTTGCCCTTGCGCCCGCCCTTGATCTTCAATTGCTCGAACAGGATGTCGCCCAATTGCTTGGGGCTGCCGATCGTGAATTTGGTGCCGACCAGGCCGTGGATTTCGGTTTCGAGCGCGGCGATACGGCCTGAAAACTCCTCCGACAGCTGCGCGAGGCGGGCGGCGTCGACCTTGACCCCGGCAATCTCCATGTCGGCGATGACGCGCACCAGCGCGCGATCGACCATTTCGTACACCCGCGTCGCGCCTTCATAGGCGAGCCGCGGCTTCAGCCGCCGCCACAGGCGAAGCGTGACATCGGCATCTTCGGCGGCGTAGCGGGTGGCGGCCTTGAGGTCGATCTCACCGAAGCCGAGCTGCTTCTTGCCGGTGCCGACGACGTCCTTATAGGCGATGCAGCTGTGCGCCAGATGCGTCGCGGCGAGCTCGTCCATGCCATGGCCGTGCAGCCCGGCATCGAGATCGAACGACATCACGATCGTGTCGTCATAGGGCGCGAGCGTGATGCCCGCGCGCTGAAGCATGATCATGTCGTATTTGAGGTTGTGGCCGATCTTGAGGACGCTGGGGTCCTCGAGCAGCGCCTTCAGCTGTGCGATCACCAATGTGCGATCGAGCTGGAGCGGCTTTTCGGCGAACATGTCGCTGCCGCCATGCGCGATCGGGATATAGCAGGCGAGATTGGGGTGCAGCGCCAGGCTGACCCCGACCAGATCGGCCGTCATCGCGTCGAGCCCTGTTGTCTCGGTATCGATCGCGACCCAGCCCTGGTGGCGCGCGGCGATCATCCAACGTTCGAGCGCGTCTTCGGTGACGACGGTTTCATAGCCGTCATGGTCGCAGGGCGGGTCGTCCTGCGCCGCGACGGGGGCGGTGGCTTCGGCGACGGGGGCATCGGCGACCGCCGACAGCTTGTTGAGCAGCGAGCGGAAGCCGTGATGTTCGAGAAACGCGCGCAGCGGAGCGTCGGGGATACCCTGCAGCTCAAGCGAATCGAGCGGGTCGGGCAGCGGCACATCGCAGGCGAGCTGCACCAGCTCGCGCGAGAGCCGCGCCATCGGGGCGTGTTCGATCAGATTGTCGCGCAGCTTGCCCTTTTTCATCTCCGGCGCGGCGGCGAGCACGGCTTCGAGCGAGCCATGTTCGTGGATCAGCTTGGCGGCGGTCTTGGGGCCGACGCCGGGGACGCCGGGGACGTTGTCGACGCTATCACCCATCAGCGCGAGCACGTCGCCGAGTAGCTTGGGAGGCACGCCGAACTTCTCGACGACATGCTCGTCGGACAGGCGGCGATTGTTCATCGTGTCGTACAGGTCGAGCCCGGGCTCGATCAGCTGCATCAGATCCTTGTCCGAGCTGACGATCGTGACTTCCCAGCCCTGCGCGAGTGCTGCCTTAGCATAGCTCGCGATCAGGTCGTCTGCCTCCCAGCCTTCCTCCTCGATGCAGGGCAGCGAAAAGGCGCGGGTGGCGTCGCGGATCATCGGGAATTGCGGGATCAAATCCTCAGGCGGCGGCGGGCGCTGTGCCTTATACTGGTCGTACAGGTCGTTGCGGAAGGTCTTCGACGATTTGTCGAGGATCACCGCCATGTGGGTGGGCCCGTCGGCCTTGTGCAGTTCGTCGGCCAGCTTCCACAGCATCGTGGTATAGCCATAGACCGCGCCGACCGGCTCGCCATGCACATTGGTGAGCGGCGGCAGCCGGTGATAGGCGCGGAAGATATAGCCGGAGCCGTCGACGAGGTAGAGATGGGGCATCGGGGCGGAATAGCAGCGTGCGCGGGCTGGGGCGAGACTGCTTATCGCCGCGACACCATCGGTTCGTGCTGAGCTTGCCGAGCCGAAGGCAACCGCAGCCCAGCGACCGTTCTTCTGTTGCGTGCTGGTCGAAGAAGGAAGTGCGGTCCTTCGACAAGCTCAGGACGAACGGGGAGGGGGCAGTGCCCAGGCGCTACCCCCGGTGGTTCGCCACCACGCTTTCGACCACCGACTGCATCAGCTGCTGGCGTTCGCGCACCGGGCGCGAGGTGTCGCCGATCAGGATCGCGATCGTATAGGCGCGGCCATTGGGGGCGGTGAGGAAGCCGACATCGTTGAAGCCCGCGGTTCGCCCGGAGAAATCCTGGCCGGTGCCGGTCTTGTGGCCGAGCCGCCAGCCAGCGGGCACCTTGGCGCGCAGCCGGGCGGCGCCGGTACGCGAGCTTTCCATCAGCGTGACCAGATGGCTGGTCGAGGCGCGCGAGAAAAGATCGCCCTGCTTGAGCCGTGCCAGCGCGTTGGCGATCGCGGCGGCGGCGGCGCCGTCGATCGGATCGGCGACATAATTGTTGAACGCCGCGCGGCGAACGCCTTCGGGCAGCTTGGCGCGCGCCGCCTGGAAGGCGCGGCCCATCGCCATGTCCTGTTTCCAGTTGAGACCGGCGGTGCGGCTCTGCAGCAGCCGCTCGCCGGGGCCGAACTTGATCGCACCCAATGCCTTGCGCTTGATGAAGGCGTTGACCGCGGCGGGACCGCCGACGCGGCGCAGCAGCCGGTCGTTGGCGGTGTTGTCGCTCATCGTCATCGCGCGGCGCATCAACTCGCCCGCGGTAGCGGTGTAGCTGCCGTTCTTAAGCAGTCCGGCGATCGGCTGGTGGAACAGCGTCAGGTCGGCGCGGGTGATGGTGAGCTGCTCGTCGAGCCGCAATTTGCCCTGGTCGACCAGGTCGAGCGCGGTCATCGCGACCCAGAGCTTGCTCACGCTTTGCTGCGGCATCGGCACGTCGCCGTTCTTCGAGATCATCCAGTCGTCGTCGATGCTCTTGACCGCGACGCCGACCTTGCCGCCGAAGCGTTCGACCATCGCATCGATCGCGGTCACCAGTGGGGTGGGGGCAAAGACGCGCTGGGGCGGGGCGGGCGGCGGTGGCACTGGCGCGGCGATGCGGTAGGTCGGCGCGGGCAGGCTGGCGACGAGTTCGGGCGATGCGCCGCCGACACAGCCGACCAGCGCCAGCGGGGCGAGCCCCGAAAGCGTCAGCACCCGTTCGAACATGGAAAAATACGCGAATTGCATGGTTCTTCTGGCGCCCCTTGTTGGCATGACCATGACGTCGGCGCAGCCGCGCGGGCAAGCCGGCCAGTCAACACCTGCGATGAACGCTTCCTCTATAGCGATGAACGGTGAACAGCGGCCGAACAATAGCCTTGCTGCGGCGTTATGGCCGCCGCGTTCCTAGGGAAGCAGGATCGTATCGCGCGGCGGCTCGACGGTGTGCGGATGATCGAGCGTGAAGTGCAGCCCGCGGCTTTCCTGTCGGTGCAGCGCGCTGCGGACGATGAGCTCGGCCGACTGGAGCAGGTTGCGCAATTCGATCAGGTCGGGGGTGACGCGGAAATGGCCGTAATAGTCGTTCACCTCCTCCGACAGCATGCGGATGCGATGCTGCGCGCGCTCGAGCCGCTTGGTGGTGCGGACGATGCCGACATAATTCCACATGAAGCGGCGGATCTCGGTCCAGTTCTGCTTGATGATGACTTCTTCGTCGCTGTCGGTGACGCGGCTTTCGTCCCAGGGGCGGATCGCGGGCGGCGGCGCGAGATCGTCCCAATGCGCGGCGATGTGGCGCGCGGCGGCCTCGCCATAGACGAAGCATTCGAGCAGCGAGTTCGACGCGAGCCGGTTGGCGCCGTGCAGCCCCGACTGGGTGACTTCGCCCGCGGCGTAGAGGTTGGGCAGATCGGTGCGGCCGTCGCGGTCGACGATCACGCCGCCGCAGGTATAATGCTGCGCGGGCACCACCGGGATCGGCCCCGTGGTCATGTCGATGCCGAGCGTCAGCAGCTTGGCGTGGATCGTCGGGAAATGCGCCTTCACGAAATCGGCGCCGCGATGGCTGATGTCGAGATGGACATAATCGAGCCCGAAGCGCTTGATCTCGGCATCGATCGCGCGCGCGACGATGTCGCGCGGCGCCAGTTCGAGCCGCTCGGCGTCGTAATAGGGCATGAAGCGCTTGCCCGTCGTCGGGTTGATCAGATGCCCGCCCTCGCCGCGCACCGCCTCGGTGATCAGGAAATTCTTGACCTCGAGGTTGAACAGGCAGGTCGGGTGGAACTGCATGAACTCCATGTTCGACACGCGGCAGCCCGCGCGCCACGCCATCGCGATACCGTCGCCGGTCGCGCCGCGCGGCGCGGTCGAGAACTGGTAGGTTCGCCCCGCGCCGCCGGTCGCGAGGATCGTCGCGCGCGCGGTGTAGAGCTCGACCGCGCCCGATGCGCGGTTCATCGCATAGACGCCCCAGACATTGCCCGCGCCCGAATAGCGTTCCTCGTGCCGGCTGGTCGCCAGGTCGACCGCGACCATGTCGGGCAGCAGGGTGATATTGGGGTTGGCGCGCGCGGCGCGGATCAGCGCTTCCTGCACCGCCCAGCCGGTGGCGTCGTCGACATGGACGATCCGGCGGTGGCTGTGCCCGCCCTCGCGCGTCAGGTGCCAGCCATCGGCGCCGTCCGACGCGACGTTGAAGGGCACCCCGAGCTCGGCGAGCCGGGCGATCGCCGCGGGCGCGCGCTCGACGACGAATTCGACGGTGGCGCGGTCGTTGAGGCCGGCGCCTGCGACCATCGTGTCCTCGACATGGTTTTCGAAGGTGTCGCCGGGTTCGAGCACCGCGGCGATGCCCCCCTGCGCCCAGGCGGTCGATCCCTCGTCGAGCCCGCCCTTGGCGAGCACGGTGACGCGGAAGCGATCGGCCAGGTTGAGCGCGGCGGTGAGGCCCGCGGCGCCCGAGCCGATGACGAGGACGTCGGTGGTGTGGCTGCTCATGATTATGCTCGGCATTGGACGAAGGGGACGGCGTGTTGCGGCATCATGTCGTTATGGGTCGGCGATAGGGTCATGCGCGATCGTCTGGCACAAAAGGGCGGCGGTAGGACAGGGGGGATACAGGCGGTACCGATGCCGTGGGATGCCAGGCGTCAGGCGTTCGCGGCGCGAGTGAGGTTGAGGAACACGTCCTCGAGATCGGCTTCCTTGGTCGAGACATCGACCACGCCGAGGCCACTGCCCGCGATCGCGGCGAGCACTTCGCCCGCATTCACCTGATCCTTGCGATAGGTGATCGCGAGCACCCGGTCGCCGATCAACTCGATCTTCTGGAAGCACGCGGCGCTCGGCGCAGCGGCGACGTCGCGGTCGACCGTCACGATCACCTGTTTCTCCTGCGCCATGCCGACCAATGCGCGGGTGGGTTCGTTGGCGATCAGCCGGCCGTGGTTGATGATCGCGATGCGGTCGCAAAGCTGTTCGGCTTCCTCGAGATAATGCGTCGTCAGCACCACGGTGACGCCCTGATCGTTGAGGTGGCGGACATAGGCCCATAGCTGTTGGCGAAGCTCGATATCGACGCCCGCGGTGGGTTCGTCGAGCACCAGCACGGGGGGCGAATGCACCATCGCCTTGGCGACCATCAGCCGCCGCTTCATGCCCCCTGACAGCGTGCGGGCATAGGCATTCGCCTTGTCCTCGAGCGCCATCGCGCGCAGCAATTCCATCGTCCGGCGATCGGCCTTCTTCACGCCATAGAGGCCGGCGGCGATGTCGAGCGTTTCGGCAGGGCTGAAAAAGGGATCGAAGGTGATCTCCTGATTGACGATGCCGATCGACGCCTTGGCGTTGCGCGGATGCGCATCGATGTCGAAGCCCCAGATTGAGGCGGTACCCGCGGTCTTGTTAACGAGGCCAGCCAGGATGTTGATCAGCGTCGACTTGCCCGCGCCATTGGGGCCGAGCAGCCCGAAAATCTGCCCGCGCGGCACGACGAACGAGACGTCGTCGAGCGCCTGCTTGCCCCCGGCATAGGTTTTGGAGAGGTGCTCGATCGCGATGGCGGCTTCGGTCATGCCGCGGGGATAGGCGGCTGCCGGGGGGGCGGCAAGGTGAACCGTTCGTTTCGAGCGAAGTCGAGAAACGGTGGCTGGGTGCGCTGGGCTGGTTTCTCGACTTCGCTCGAAACGAACGGGGGGGTAGGTTATCTGGCCGATTGCAGTCGTTCTCGCCCCCTGCTACCCGCGCAGCCATGATCCCGCCGCCCGAAATCATCCGCGTCACCACCCCGCGCGTCGCCTGCGACGGCGCGGGCGAGATCGCGTCCGCGCTTGGCCACCCGCGCGTGTGGCTGCAGATCGACGATACCGGTTATGTCGATTGCGGCTATTGCGACCGCCGTTTCGTCCTGACCGGCGGGCCTGCCGACGGCGCCGACCAGAGCCAGCTTCGCGATCACGGGGATGGTGCGGGCCGCTGAGGCACCTATATCGTTCGCATGACCGATATGACCGATCCCCGCGCGTTCCTGTATGGCGACGCGCTCGACCCCGACATGGCGCTCACCCTGACCCGCGAGGCATTGTCCGCCGCCGAGGATGGCGAACTCTATCTGCAATATCGCAAGAACGAGGCGTTCGGATTCGATGACGGGCGGCTGAAGACCGCGTCGTACAGCACCGATGGCGGCTTCGGGCTGCGCGCGGTGGCGGGCGAGGCGACCGCGTTCGCGCAAGGCAACAGCCTGTCGGTCGATGCGATCCGCCGCGCCGCGCAGACGATGGCGCTGATCGATCCGGCCACCCAGGCCAAGGCGCCGCCACCGCGCGGCAACAACCGCCACCTCTATACCGCCGCCGATCCGCTCGACGCGGTGCCCTTTGCCGACAAGGTAGCGTTGTGCCAGGCGATCGACGCCGCGGCGCGCGCGCGTGATCCGCGAATCGTCCAGGCATCGGTCAGTCTGCTGGGGTCGTGGAGCGTGGTCGAGATCGTTCGCCCCGATGGCTTTGTCGCGACCGATGTGCGGCCGCTGGTGCGGCTCAACATTTCGGTGGTGGTCGAGAAGAACGGCCGGCGCGAGACCGGCAGCTTCGGCATCGGCGGGCGCGAGCTGTACGATCGGGTGATGCACCCCGACACCTGGAACCGCGCGATCGACAGCGCGCTGGCGCAGGCGCTGGTGAACCTCGAATCGATCGCCGCGCCGGCGGGCGAGATGCCGGTGCTGCTGGGGCCGGGCTGGTGCGGGATCCTGCTGCACGAGGCGATCGGCCACGGGCTCGAGGGCGATTTCAACCGCAAGGGTACGTCGGCGTTTTCGGGGCGGATCGGCGAGCGCGTCGCGGCGCCCGGCGTGACCGTGGTCGATGACGGGTCACTGGGCGAACGGCGAGGGTCGCTGTCGATCGATGACGAGGGCACGCCGACGCAGGAGAATATCCTGATCGAGGACGGCATCCTGAAGGGCTATATCCACGACCGGCTGAACGCGCGGCTGATGGGGGTCGCGCCGACGGGCAATGGCCGCCGCGAAAGCTTCGCGCATGCGCCGATGCCGCGGATGACCAACACCTTCATGCGCGGCGGGCGCGACGACCCCGCCGAGATGATGACGCGGGTGAAGCGCGGCATCTATGCCAAGAGCTTCGGCGGCGGGCAGGTCGACATCGTATCGGGTAAGTTCGTGTTCAGCTGCACCGAGGCGTATATGATCGAGGACGGCAAATTGGGCGCGCCGATCAAGGGCGCGACGCTGATCGGCGACGGTCCGAGCGTGCTGACGCGGGTGAGCGGGATCGGCAACGACTTCGCGCTCGACGAGGGCGTCGGCATGTGCGGCAAGGGCGGGCAAAGCGTGCCCGCGGGCGTGGGGCAGCCGTCGCTGCTGGTCGATGCGCTGACGGTGGGCGGGACCGCGGTTTGAGGGCTTAGTAGCCCGAGATCAACATATCGAGCGCGGCGATGACGACAAAATGCTCGTTTCCCAGCGATCCGACCAAATTGGTAAGGTCGCGGGTTGGCATCGTTGCTGCGAACTGGGTGACCATCATGTGCGGCTCGCCAGCGATGTCAAATACCGGGTTCAACCGGGCAGCCGGTTTTGGCGCGTCCGCCAGCGGGACGAGCGGTACGATGAACCGCGTGGTGAGATAATCGAGTTCCTCGGACTGGCAATCCAAGACGCGCAGGCCGTCGCTCAGCTCGAAAACATCGAGACGCGCCATCAGAACATGCGGTATTTCGCGAGCGGAAGCCCGTGCTTCTCGACCCATTCGTTCGAGGATTGCAGCGCCTCGAAGTTTTCCTCGACCCATCGCCGCTTGCGCTCGCTAGCGACCGATTGTTTCAGCGCGGTCTCGCATGCTTGTGACAGGTTGATGCCGAGCGCTCTCGCGTCGGCAAGCACCAGCTCGTCGATCGAAAGATTGACCGGCTTTCGCTTGCCAGTTGCGATGCGCTCATGTTTCATGCGCATAAGATATGCGTGATTTCTATATCGGTCAATCGTAGGGAATAGTTCATGGCACTTGCCGAAGTTGGACGCTTCAACCGGATCGAAGCGCATATCCTGATCGGGCGGCTCGAATCGGAAGGCATTCCCGCCATCAGCTTCGACGGCGAGATGAGTCTAGGCGAGGGAAGCGCGCTCCTAATTCCGGTGCGGGTGATGGTCGACGAGGACGACCTGGCCGAAGCGCGGGCAATCGTCGCCGCGGCGCAGGCGAGTTTCGACTGAATCGGCTTTGCGATAGAGCGTTGCAACATGCGCTTCACGTTGCGCGTTCATAAGACCGGGTGGAGAGGCCCCGGAGTAAATAGAAAATGCGTACCATGGTTCATCCGATCCTGGTCGCGTGCGTTCGCGATGCGACCGTGCCCGACCGCGACGCGCTTGCCGCGTTCGCTGCGATCCTTGCCAAAGATGTCGAATGCGGCGGTGCTGCCGCCGACCGCCCGATCATGGCATGGGCGCGCTGCGCGCTCGAGGGATCGCCCAAGCGCCGCTGAACTGCCTTAAAAAGCGGCAGTTCTTCGCAACTGCACAAATATTTACCCGCCCGTAACGATTAACGCCGCCGAACCGCGCGCTTTGGCGCGGTTCGCGGATTGGCACGCGGCTTGCGAAGCAGTCCTCGGGAAACAGCCGAGGGGGCGACATGAAGCTAATCATCGCCATCATCAAACCGTTCAAGCTCGACGAGGTCCGCGAAGCGCTCACCGAAGTCGGCGTCACGGGGATGACGGTCAGCGAGGTCAAGGGTTTCGGCCGGCAAAAGGGCCAGACCGAAATCTATCGCGGGGCCGAATACAGCACGAACATGGTGCCCAAGATCAAGATCGAGGTCGTGTGCGACACCGGGCTTGCGCCGCGCGTGGTCGAGGCGGTGCAGGCCGCGGCGAACACCGGCGCGATCGGCGATGGCAAGATCTTCGTGCTCGATGTCGGCCAGGCGGTGCGGATCCGCACCGGCGAAACCGACGTGACCGCGCTGTGAAGGGGGCTGTGATGGGGGATGGGATGAAGCGATTGACGATGCCACTGGCAGCCGCCGGGGCAGGCCTGTTTGCGGCGATGCCCGCCTGGGCACAGGAAGCAGCCGAGGCGGCACCCGCGGCGTTCGTGCCGACCGCCGAAATGGTCAACAAGGGCGACGTCGCCTGGATGCTGATCTCCTCGGCACTCGTATTGATGATGTCGGTGCCGGCGCTTGCGCTGTTCTATGGCGGCCTGGTGCGTACCAAGAACATGCTGTCGGTGCTGATGCAGGTGCTGACGATCGTCTGCGTCGCCGCGCTCGTGTGGTTCTGCTGGGGCTATTCGATCGCCTTCACCTCGACCGGCACGCCCTTCCCCAAGCTGTTCGGCGGACTGGACAAGGCGTTTCTGGCGGGCGTGTCGCCCTCGACCTTCGCCGCTACCTTTTCCAACGGCGTCTATCTGCCCGAATATGTGTTCGTGATCTTCCAGATGACGTTCGCTTGCATCACCCCGGCGCTGATCGTCGGCGCGTTCGCCGAGCGGGTGAAGTTCACGCCGCTGATCATCTTCACGGTGTTGTGGCTGACGCTCGCCTATTTCCCGATCGCGCACATGGTCTGGTACTTCGCCGGCCCGGACTTCCTGCACGCCGCGCCCGATGATTCGGGGCTGTTGTGGGGCTGGGGCGCGCTCGACTTTGCCGGTGGCACCGTGGTGCACATCAATGCGGGCATCGCCGGTCTGGTCGGCTGCCTGGTGATGGGGCCGCGGATCGGCTTCAAGAGCGAGCCGATGCCGCCGCACAGCCTGGTGATGACCATGATCGGTGCGTCGCTGCTGTGGATCGGTTGGTTCGGATTCAACGCCGGATCGGGGCTGGAAGCCAATGCGTTCGGCGCGCTGGCGTTCATCAACACCTTTACCGCGACGGCGGCGGCGGGCGTGACCTGGGCGGTGATCGAGCAGTTCGTCCACAAGAAGCCGTCGCTGCTGGGCGCCGCTTCGGGCGTCGTCGCCGGGCTGGTGGCGATCACCCCGGCGGCGGGCTTCGCCCATCCGGGCACCGCGATCATCCTGGGCGCGGTCGCATCGGCGATCTGCTTCGTGTTCGTGACCAAGGTGAAGAACGCGCTCAACTATGACGACACGCTCGACGTGTTCGGCATCCACTGCGTCGGTGGCATCGTCGGCGCGATCGGCACCGGGATCGTCGCCGACCCCGCGCTGGGGGGCCAGGGCTGGATCGATTACACCGCGCCCGTCGCCAAGGCCGGCGAATATGTCATGAGCGCGCAGGTGATCACCCAGCTCTGGGCGGTCGGCACCACCGTGCTGTGGACGGGCATCGTCTCGGCGGTGCTGTTCCTGGGGCTGAAATACACCATGGGCTTGCGTCCCTCGGCCGACGTCGAAGTCGAGGGTCTCGACATCAACGAACATGGCGAGCGCGCCTATAATTACTGAGTTTTCATGAGCTTCGGGATCGGCGCCAATCCCCCGCCGATCCCGTCACGGGGTTCCTCCTGCGGACGCCTTAGGCCGGTGTGGCAACACACCGGCCATTTTTTGTGCGCAGGCGGGGTGGTCAGCCGCGGCCCGATAGCGCGTCGAGCAAAGGGCGCAGGCCCGACAGGTCATAGCCGGCTTGCGCGGCCTTGGCGGTGAGGTCGGCGGGGTCGCCGCCGGACTTGGCAGCGGCGAGCGCCCATAGGTTGCACGAGCGCGTGCCCGAGCGGCAATAGGCGACCAGCGGGCCATCGGCGGCGGCGATCGCCTGCGCCATCGCGTCGATCTGCGGATGACTGAAACCCGCATGGGTGATCGGGATCGCGGTATAGGCAAGACCCGCGGCGGTGGCGGCGGCGTGCATCTCGGCGTCGTTCGGCTGGCCGGGTTCCTCGTCATCGGGGCGGTTGTTGACCACCGCGACGAAGCCCTGCGCGGCGAGCGCGGCGATGTCGTCGGGGGTGATTTGCGGGGCGACCGCGATGCTGTCGTCGATGTGGCGCAGGTGCATGGGGTGTCCTTCGGCTGTTGCTGAGCGCCTTCTATTCCTCCCCATCGCAGATGGGGAGGGGGAGCGCGAAGCGGTGGCGGGAGCTTCGCACCGTCGAGCCGCTCGCTTCCTCCCCCTCCACCATGCTTCGCATGGTCCCCCTCCCCCTGGCGGGGGAGGATTAGTGGTCTTTGATTACTGCGAGGAACGCTTGGCCGTAGGCGTCGAGCTTCTTCGATCCGACCCCCGCCACCCGGCCGAGCGCGGCCAAAGTCGCGGGGCGGTTGCTCGCCATTTCGCGCAGCACCGAATCGTGGAAGATCACATAGGGCGGCACCTGCGCCGCCTGTGCGAGCTCGCGGCGTTTCACGCGCAGCGCCTCGAACAGCGGATCGCCGACCGGGTTGGCTTCGCTGCCGCCCGATGCGTCGCCGCGGCGGCGGCGTTCGCGCTTGGGGGGGACGATCATCGACAGCGTCGCTTCGCCCTTGAGCAGCGCGCGCGCGCCGGGGCCGAATTCCAACCCGCCATGCGCGTTGGCGCGCAGCGCATCGCGCAGCAGCAGCGCGCGCGCGACGGGCTTGAGCAACGCCGCCTCCTCGCCCTCGACGATCCCCCAGACCGAGAGATTCTCGTGCCCGTTGGTCATGCTGCGCTCGGTCGACTGGCCGAGCAGCACCTGTTCGACATAGCCGGTGCCGAACATCTGGCCGGTACGAAACACCGCCGAGAGGAATTTGCGCGCTACCTCGGTCGCATCGGTGGCGGCGGGCGGGTTGAGGCAGTTGTCGCAATTGCCGCATTTGTCGGCCGGGTTCTCGCCGAAATGGCGAAGCAGGATCGCGCGGCGGCAGCCTGCGGTTTCGACCAATGCCCCCAGCGCGTTGAGGCGGACTCGCTCGCCCTGCTGACGCGCAGGCTCGACCTCGCCGATCCGCTGGCGCGCCTTGGCGAAATCGTCGGCACCCCAGAACAGATGCGCGACCGCCGGATCGCCGTCGCGCCCGGCGCGCCCGGTTTCCTGATAATAGCCCTCGATCGACTTGGGCAGCCCGGCATGCGCGACGAAGCGGACATCGGGCTTGTCGATCCCCATCCCGAACGCAACGGTCGCACACATTACCATGTCTTCGGATGCGACGAAGGCGGCCTGGTTGGCGCGGCGGATCGCCGGGTCCAGCCCGGCATGATAGGCCCGCACTGGGCGGCCAGTCTTTTGCAGCGATTCGGCCAGGCGTTCGGTGCCCGCGCGCGACTGGACATAGACGATGCCCGCCCCCGGATTATCGGCGACGACATCGGCGATCTGCTGCGTCGTGCTGGCGCGCGGGGCGATGTGGTAGCGGATATTGGGGCGATCGAAGCCCGCGACGATCATCCCGTCCTGCGGGATGCCAAGCTGTTCGAGGATGTCGGCGCGGGTATGTGCATCGGCGGTGGCGGTGAGTGCGAGCCGCGGCACTTGCGGGAAGCGATCGAGCAGCGGGCGCAGCAGACGGTAATCGGGGCGGAAGTCATGCCCCCATTCGCTGACGCAATGCGCTTCGTCGATCGCGAACAGGCTGAGCGGCGCTTGGCCCAGCAGGTTGCGAAAGCCTTCGGACGAGGCGCGCTCGGGGGCGACATAGAGCAGGTCGAGCGCGCCGGCGCGGAAGCGCGCGATCGTCTCTTCACGGTTATCATCGGCGGACGTGAGCGTCGCGGCGCGGATGCCGACGGCCTCGGCGGCGCGCAGCTGATCGTGCATCAGCGCGATCAGCGGCGAGACGACCAGGCAGGTGCCGTCGAGCATCACGCTCGGCAGCTGGTACGTCAACGACTTGCCCGCCCCCGTCGGCATGACCGCGAGCGTCCGCTCGCCCGCGAGCACGCGCGCGACGACATCGGCCTGGACGCCGCGAAACGCGGGGAAGCCGAAGGTGGTGCGGAGGGCGTCGAGGACGGCGGGCGGCATTGCCGCATCTATCGGCGGTGGGGGCGCCGGGGGCAAGGGTGCGTTTCCCCCCTCCGGCCTGTGCGAGGGGGACTGGCCTAGCGCGACCGTGCGTGCGCCGCGCGGAGGAAGGCGATGGTGGCCTGCGGGTGGACCAGCGGCAGCATGTGGCCGCCTTTGATCTGTTCGAGATGCGCGCCGGGGATGATCGCGGCGGTGGCTTCGCCCTGCAACGCGGGGTCGAGGATATTGTCGCCACGCCCATAGAGGATCGAGACCGGGAGCGTGAGTGCGGCATAGCGCGGCGCGAGCGACGCCATGTTGGCACCCGCGGCGCGCAGATCGGCCGAGGCGGCGCGGAAGGTCGCTGGGCGTAGCGACAGCGCGCCGCCGCCGCGGACGGGGAAATCGGCGGGGACCGGATCGGGGGCGAAGACCGCGCGTGCGGCGGCGGGGCCGTTGAGGATGCCCATCGGCACCGCCAGCGTCCACGACAGCAGTTCGCGGACCCCCGGGGGCGCCATCAGCCCAGCGAATACCGGCGGTACCTGGTCCATCGGCTGGGTGAGCGGCGCGATGAGCGCGAGGCCGGCGAAGCGGTCGGGCCGGGCAAGCCCCGCCGCCAACGCGACCGCGCCGCCGAGCGAATGGCCGACCAGCAAGGGATTCTCCAGCCCGAGCGCGTCGGCGAATGCGACCATGATCGTGGCTTGCTCGACGATATCAGGCTTGGGGTTGCCGCGCGCGACCGAATAGCCCGAGCCGGGGCGATCGACCGCGATGACGCGGAAGTCCTTCGCGAGTTCATCGACGATCGCGTAGGTGAAGTGGCGCAGATTGCCGAGCAGGCCGTGGACCAGCAGCAGCACCGGCCCCGATCCGCGATCGACATAATGCAGCCGCGCGCCCTCGACCTCGATGAAGCTGCCCTCGGGCGGTACCATCCGCTCGGCCGATCGCGCGGCGAGTGCCGACCACAAGGCCAGCCCGCCACCGACCGCGCCCGCCGCGGCGACCGATCCGCCGATCCAATTGGCGTGTTTGGGTTCCATCGTCTCTCTCCTCATTCGGCGGCGAGGGCTTCTTCGGCCTCGCTCGCCTGGCGCGTCCACATTTCGGCGTACAGCCCGTTCTTACGCAGCAATTCGGCATGGGTGCCGCGTTCGGCGACTTCGCCGGCTTCGAGCACGATGATCTGGTCGGCATTGACCACGGTCGACAGCCGGTGCGCGATGACGATCGTGGTGCGGCCGCGCTCGATCTGCTCCAGCGTTGCTTGGATCTCGCTTTCGGTCCGGCTGTCGAGCGCCGAGGTGGCTTCGTCGAGGATCAGGATCGGCGGGTTCTTGAGCAAGGTGCGCGCAATCGCAACCCGCTGCTTCTCACCGCCCGACAATTTCAGGCCGCGTTCGCCGACGCGGGTTTCATAGCCGTCGGGGAGGCTTTCGATGAAATCGCCGATCGCTGCGCCCTGCGCGGCGGCGCGGATGTCGTCGTGGGTCGAACCCTCGCGGCCATAAGCGATGTTGTAGCCGATCGTGTCGTTGAACAGCACGGTATCCTGCGGCACGATACCGATCGCGGCGCGCAGGCTGTCCTGCGTGACCTGCGCGATGTCCTGGCCATCGATCGTGATCCGCCCCGATTTGAGGTCGTAGAAGCGGAACAGCAGCCGCGCGAGCGTCGATTTGCCCGCGCCCGAGGGGCCGACGACCGCGACGGTGGCGCCGGCGGGCACGTCGATGTCGATCCCCTTGAGGATCTTGCGATCGTCTTCGTAGCCAAAGCGGACATTCTCGAAGCGCACCGCGCCTTGGGTGACCGCGAGTGGCGGCGCGCCGGGCACGTCGACGATCTCGGCGTCGGTGTCGATCAGGTCGAACATCGCGCCCATGTCGATCACCCCCTGGCGGATCGTGCGATAGACCCAGCCGAGCATGTCGAGCGGCCGGAAAAGCTGGCTGAGCAAGGTCGACACCAGCACGACATCGCCCGCCGAGAAGCGCCCGGTCGACCAGCCCCAGGCGACCACCGCCATGCCCAGGCCCAGCATCGCGTTGGTGATGAGCGACTGGCCAACGTTAAGCCAGGCGAGGCTGTTCTCGCTCTTGGTCGCGGCGGCGGCATAGGCGTGGATCGCACGGTCATAACGCTGCGATTCGCGCGCTTCCGCGTTGAAGTACTTCACCGTCTCGAAATTGAGCAACGAATCGACCGCGTGCGCGACCGCGCCGGTATCGAGGTCGTTCATCTTCTCGCGCAGTTTCTGCCGCCAATCGGTGACGATCCGCGTGAAGGCGATGTAGACGAACACCATTACCAGCGTGGAGATCACCAGCCACGCACCGAAGCGCGAACCGAAGATCTGCAGCACCATGCCGAGTTCGAGAATCGTCGGCGCGATGTTGAACAGCAGGAAATAGAGCATCGTGTCGATGCTCTTGGTGCCGCGCTCGACCACCTTGGTGACCGCGCCGGTGCGCCGCTGGAGGTGGAAGCGCAGCGACAATTGGTGGAGGTGGCGAAAGACGGTGGCGGCGAGGCGACGCGTTGCTTCCTGCCCGACCTTTTCGAAGACCGCGTTGCGCAAATTGTCGAACACCACGGTGCCGAAGCGCGCGGCGGCATAGCCGATCACCAGCAGCACGATCAGCGTGATCCCGCTGCGCGGACCGGTCGCCATGCCGTCAACCGCGCCTTGCAGCGCAAAGGGTGCGCCATAGACTTGGACGATCTTCGAGCAGAGCACGAAGACCATGGCGATGATGATGCGCAGCTTCAGCCCCGGCGCGTCCTTGGGCCACAGATAGGGCAGGAAACGCCGCATCGTCGGGATCAGCGGGCGTTCGGCGCTCGAGCTGGTGAAATCGGTGGGTGGCATGGGTGCTGCCTAATTGGGGCCAGAGCGCCGGCGATGCAACGCCGACGACGGTTCGTCGCATTTTCTGCAACTTCTTGGCGGTTCGTCGATTTCAGTCTTGACCTGGAGAAATCGAATGGACCCGCTTTTTTACGTAATCGCGATCATGGGCTGCGGCGATGTCGGCAATAGCTGCCAGGAAGCACGCGTCGAACCGGCACGCTACGAAAGCGCAGCGCAATGCCAGGCGGCGATGGGCGATGCGCTGCTGCGCAATTCGGACCTGTCGTTCCCGGTGGTCAGCGCCGCGTGCCATACCAATGGGCAGCGCATGGCGCAGGCCAAGACCAGCAAGGCCGGCTGAACCAGCATCAGCGCGATGCGGGGGTGGCTCGTAGCCACCCCCGCGCCGGCGCATCAGAGCTTTTCGGTCAGCTCTGGCACGACTTTGAACAGATCGCCGACCAGGCCGATGTCGGCCACTTGGAAAATCGGCGCGTCCTCGTCCTTGTTGATCGCGACGATCACCTTCGAATCCTTCATCCCCGCCAGATGCTGGATCGCGCCCGAGATGCCGACCGCGATATAGACTTCAGGCGCAACGATCTTGCCGGTCTGGCCGACCTGATAGTCGTTGGGAGCATAGCCCGCATCGACCGCGGCGCGCGAGGCGCCCACCGCCGCGCCAAGCTTATCGGCGAGCGGTTCGATCAGCGCATGGAAATTCTCGCCATTGGCGAGCGCGCGTCCACCCGAGACGATGATCTTGGCGCTGGTGAGTTCGGGCCGCGCCGAAGTCGCGATCTCGGCGCCGACGAAGGACGACAGCCCCTTGTCGCCGCTCGATCCGATCGCCTCGATCTCGGCACTGCCACCCACGGCTTCTGCCTTTTCGAACGCGGTGCCGCGGATCGTCAGCACCTTCTTGGCGTCCGACGTCTTGACCGTGGCGATCGCCGCGCCGGCATAGATCGGCCGGGTGAAGGTGTTCTCGTCGATCACCGAGAGGACTTCGCTGATCTGCATCACGTCGAGCAACGCCGCGACGCGCGGGGCGATGTTCTTGCCGGTGGTGGTGGCCGAAGCGATGAAGGCGTCGTGGTGCCCCATCAGGTCGACGATCAGCGGCGCGACGTTTTCGGCGAGGCCGTGGCCGTACGCCGCGTCATCGGCGACGTGCACCTTGGCGACGCCGGCGATTTTGGCCGCCTGTTCGCCCACCGCCGCGCAGCCTTCGCCGGCGACGAGCAGGTGGACTTCGCCGAGCTTCGAGGCGGCGGTGACGGCCGCGAGCGTCGCGTCCTTCATGTTCGTGTTGTCGTGTTCGACCCAGACCAACGTCTTCATATCGAGCTCCCGTTTCGGGTGAAAAAGAACCGCTTGTCCTGAGGGCCTCTGAGCCTGTCGAAGCGGGTATCGAAGGATCTGCGCTGGGGGCGGTCCTTCGATACGGGTCTTCGGCTTCGCTCAGCCCCTACTCAGGACGAACGGCGGGGAAATGGCTTACTTCGCCACTCCCATCGCCTTGAGCTTCATGACCAGTTCGTCGACATCGGCGACCTTCGCGCCCGCCTGGCGCTTGGGCGGTTCCTCGACCGACACGACGCTCAGCCGCGCGGTGACGTCGACGCCGTAATCGGCGGGGGTCTTGGTCGCGAGCGGCTTTGACTTCGCCTTCATGATGTTGGGCAGCGACGCATAGCGCGGTTCGTTGAGGCGAAGATCGGTGGTGACGATCGCCGGCATTTTCAGGTCGAGCGTCTCTAGCCCGCCATCGACTTCGCGCGTCACCTTCACGCGCTCGCCGTCGATCTCGACCTTGGATGCGAACGTGCCCTGTGCCCAGCCGAGCAGCGCCGCCAGCATCTGGCCGGTCTGGTTGTTGTCGTCGTCGATCGCCTGCTTGCCCAGGATCACCAGCCCGGGCTGTTCCTGCTCGACCACCTTGGCGAGCAGCTTGGCCACGCCCAGCGGCTCGACGCCGCCCTCGTGCGTGATCAGGATCGCGCGGTCGGCGCCCATCGCCAGCGCGGTACGCAGCGTGTCCTGCGATTTTGGCTCGCCGATCGAAACGACGATCACCTCAGTCGCGGCACCCTTTTCGCGCAGCCGCAATGCTTCCTCGACCGCGATCTCGTCGAACGGATTCATCGACATCTTGACGTTGGCCAGGTCGACGCCGGTGCCATCGGCTTTCACCCGGGGCTTCACGTTATAGTCAAGCACGCGCTTGACCGGGACGACTACCTTCACAAAAGGCTCCTTTCCACGAACCAGTTTCTTGTCACTGCCGCGATATCCGCAGCTTTTAGGCGTTTGTACCGAACTTTCGCAAGTCCGGTATGGTTTTGCCCGCGTTCCGTAACGGCGAAACGCAAAGGGGCCCGGACGTTGCCGCCCGAGCCCCTGTCGAATCGACCGAGCGCCCGATCAGGCGGCCTTTTGCACCTCTGCCACGATCTTGCGGGCCGCGTCGCCCAGGTCGTTGGCCGGTACGATCGCGAGCCCCGAATTGGCGAGGATTTCCTTGCCCTTGTCGACATTGGTACCCTCGAGCCGAACGACCAGCGGTACCGAAAGGTTCACTTCCTTCGCCGCGGCAACGATACCCTCGGCGATGATGTCGCACTTCATGATGCCGCCGAAGATGTTGACCAGGATGCCCTTGACCGCAGGATCGCTCAGGATGATCTTGAACGCCGCGGTCACCTTCTCCTTGTTCGCGCCGCCGCCGACGTCGAGGAAGTTGGCGGGGAACATGCCGTTGAGCTTGATGATGTCCATCGTCGCCATGGCGAGGCCCGCGCCATTGACCATGCAGCCGATGTCGCCGTCGAGCTTGATGTAAGCGAGGTCGTATTTCGACGCCTCGAGCTCCATCGCGTCCTCTTCGGTCTCGTCGCGCAGTTCGAGCAGGTCCTTGTGGCGGAACAGCGCGTTGCCGTCGAAGGCGACCTTGGCGTCGAGCACCATCAGCTTGCCGTCTTCGGTGACCGCGAGCGGGTTGATCTCGATCTGCTCGGCATCGGTGCCGATGAAGGCGTCGTACAACTTCGACGCGGTGTTCGCGGCCTGCTTGGCGAGGTCGCCCTTGAGTTCGAGCGCGCCGGCGATCGCACGGCCGTGGTGCGGCATGAAGCCGGTCGCGGTGTCGATGTCGATCGAGTGGATCTTCTCCGGCGTGTCGTGCGCGACGGTTTCGATGTCCATCCCGCCCTCGGTCGACGCGACCATCGACACGCGGCCGGTGGCGCGGTTGACGAGCAATGCGAGGTAGAATTCCTTGGCGATGTCGACGCCGTCGGTGACGTACAGGCGGTTGACCTGCTTGCCGGCGTCGCCGGTCTGGATCGTCACCAGCGTGTTGCCGAGCATGTCGGTCGCCGCGGCGCGAACCTCATCCTCGGTCTTGGCGAGGCGGACGCCGCCCTTGGCATCGGGCCCGAGCTCGACGAACTTGCCCTTGCCACGGCCGCCGGCATGGATCTGCGCCTTGACGACATAGAGCGGTCCGGGGAGCTTCTTGGTCGCCTCGACGGCTTCCTCGACGGTCAGCGCGGCGAAGCCGGCGGGAACGGGGACGCCGAACTTCGCGAGAAGCTCCTTGGCCTGATATTCATGGATGTTCATAGGTGCGCCGTCCTTTGATCGAGGGCTCGGGATTTTGCAGACGGCTTAAGCACAGGCGGGCGGGTGAATCCACCCCTGCTGGCGCGACCGTCATGGCTTTCGGGCGGGCTAATCGTTGTTGCGTCTAAGTTGCAAGACCGGTGGCGCACAGCGCCGCCGAACTGGTGGTGACCGCGACCACCTCGGGATCGTCGATCCGCCGGACCAGTCCGATATAGTCGGCCAGCGACAATTGGCCGAGCGTCTGGCGGTTCTGTCCCGACAGCGCCTCGAGCTTGCGGAGTTGCGCGATCGTCAGCCGATCGACCATCCGCCCCGCCATGCAATCGGCATTGCGCTCGGACAATCCGGCATCGGTCAGCGCCGAACGGACGCGCGGCTCGGCGATTTGTGTGCAGGCGGAAAGCGTCAGCGCGGTCGCGGCGATGAGGAGGGCTTTCATGCTGTCTGAATGACTGGCGGCGGGGACGGTTCCGCGCCGGCGCCGGCTCGCCTATAGCTTGCCCCCATGAAAACCATCGACTGGTTCGGGCGGCTGTTGCTGCTCGGCCTCAGCAGCTTTGCGACCTTGTTCCTGATCGGCGCGATGGTGCAGGTGTCGAACACCGGTACGCCAGGGCCGCCGCCGGGGGAGCGGGTGATGGCCTCGCCGCAAGCAGGGCCGGTCGACGCCGCGCCGCCGCGACCGGGGCCGCCGCAAGCACCGGCTCGCTTGCCCGCGCCTGCGCCAGCCAACCCGCAGGACCAGCGCGAGCTGCTGCGCTGGGCCGAGGCGCTGACCTATGCCGTCACCGCGCTGGCGCTGTTCGCCGCAGCCGGGGTCGTCGTGCTGTTGCGGTTGACCGCTACGCTTTCACGGATTGCCGATCGTTGATCACCGATCCGGTGTTCTACGCGGTTGCGGTGCCCGCGGTGGTGATGGTGGGGCTCGCCAAGGGCGGGTTTTCGGGCGTGGGCGCGCTGTCGCTGCCCGCGATGGCGTTCGTCGTGTCGCCGGTGCAGGCGGCGGCGATCCTGTTGCCGATCCTGATCGTCCAGGACGTGGTCGGCGTCTGGGCGTTTCGCCGGACCTGGGACCGCTATGTGCTTGCTTGGACGCTGCCGGGGGCGGGGCTGGGGATATTGCTCGGCTGGGGGTTCGCGGCGAGCGTCGCACCTAGCGCGGTGCTCGCGGCGGTGGGGGCGATCTCGCTGGGGTTCGGGGCGTATCGGTTGTGGATCGAGCGGCGCGGCGCGGTGCCGGTGGCGAGCCGGTCGCCGGGATATATGGGGCTGGTGGCGGGGGTGGCGTCGGGCTTCACCAGCCAGGTCGCGCATGCCGGCCAGCCGCCGTTCCAGCTGTGGGTGCTGCCGCGCCGGCTCGACCGCGACGTGCTGGTGGGGACGACCGCGATCTTCTTCGCGGTGGTCAATTGGGCGAAGGTGCCGGCGTATTGGGCGCTGGGGCAGTTCACGGCGGAGAATATGGCGACCGCCGGCGTGCTGCTGCCGGTGGCGATCGCATCGACGCTGGCGGGCGTCTGGCTGGTCCGCCGCGTGGCGGCCGAGCGATTCTACACCGCGATCTATGTGCTGATGATGCTGGTGGGCGCGAAATTGCTGTGGGACGGGGTGGCGTGATCGCGCACTTCTGACTCCCCTCCCTGGAAGGGAGGGGTTGGGGGTGGGTCGGTTCGCGAGGGAAGGGCGCGGTAGCCAACGGGCCTACCCACCCCCGGCCCCTCCCTTGTCAGGGAGGGGAGGAAGTCTCAGCCTCAGTCGAACAGGCTCGAGACCGAGGCTTCCTCGGCGATCCGCTTTACCGCTTCGGCGAGCAAAGGCGCGATCGTCAGGTGGCGGATGCGGCGCGCGCCCTGGATCACTTCGTGGTTGCCGATCGAATCGGTGATGACGAGCTCCTCGAGCGCCGAATTTTCGACGCGCGCGACCGCACCGCCCGACAGCACGCCGTGCGTGCAATAAGCAACGACGCCCGCAGCGCCCGCCGCCTTGAGCGCTGCGGCAGCGTTGCAAAGCGTGCCCGCCGAATCGACGATGTCGTCGATCAGGATGCAGAAGCGCCCTTCGACATCGCCGATGATGTTCATGACCTCGGATTCGCCGGGACGCTCGCGGCGCTTGTCGACGATCGACAGCGGCGCGTTGTCGAGCCGCTTGGCGAGCGCGCGCGCGCGCACCACGCCGCCGACGTCGGGCGAAACGACCATCAAATTACGATCGCCGAAGCGCGTCTTGATATCCGCCGACATCACCGGCGCACCATAAAGATTGTCGGTGGGGATATCGAAGAAGCCCTGGATCTGCCCGGCATGAAGATCGACCGAGAGCACGCGATCGGCGCCCGCGGTGGTGATGAGGTTGGCGACGAGCTTGGCCGAGATCGGCGTGCGGGGCCCCGGCTTCCGGTCCTGGCGGGCATAGCCGAAATAAGGGACGACCGCGGTGATGCGCTTGGCCGATGCGCGCTTGAGCGCATCGATCATGATCAGCATTTCCATAAGGTTGTCGTTGACCGGGAACGACGTCGACTGGAGCACGAACACGTCCTCGCCGCGGACATTCTCCATGATTTCGACAAAGATTTCCTCGTCGGCGAAGCGCCGTACCATCGCCTCGGTCAGCGGGGTTTCGAGATACGCGGCGATCGCCTTGGCCAACGGAAGGTTGGAATTGCCCGCGAGTAACTTCACCAGATCGTCTCCACTTGTACCCGATCGTCGTCGTCCTAGTCGCAAGGACCGCAGGTGGAAAGGGCAGCGGGCGGACGGGCTTCAATCGCCGCGCCGATCGGACTAGGACGGCGCGCATGATGACCGCAACCACCGTCACCCGCTTCGCCCCCAGCCCGACCGGCGCGCTGCACGTCGGCAATCTGCGCACCGCGATCCTGTGCTGGCTATGGGCGCGGCGGCAGGGTGGGCGCTTCCTGCTGCGGATCGACGACACCGATGCCGCGCGATCGGAGGAGCGCTTCGTCGATGCGGTCCGCGCCGACCTGGGCTGGCTGGGGCTGGCGCCCGATGGCGAGGAACGCCAGTCGGCGCATCTGGCGGCATATGAAGCGCGGTTCGACGCCTTGCGCGCGAGCGGCCGGCTCTATCCCTGTTACGAAACCCCGGCCGAGCTCGATCTGCGGCGCAAGGTGCTGCTGGGGCGCGGGCTGCCGCCGGTCTATGATCGCGCGGCGCTCAAGCTGACGCAGGCCGATCACGACCGGTTCGCCGAGCAGGGCGTCGCGCCGCACTGGCGCTTCCGGCTCGAGCATGGCGCGGCAATCGAATGGGACGATCGGATCCGCGGGGCGCAGCGCTTCGACCCGGCGACGATGAGCGACCCGGTGGTGCGCCGCGCCGATGGCAGCTGGCTGTATCTACTGCCCAGCGTCATCGACGATATCGACATGGGCGTCACCGATGTGGTGCGCGGCGAGGATCATGTGTCGAACACCGCGGCGCAGGTGCAGATGTTCGAGGCGCTGGGCGCGGTGCCGCCCGCCTTCGCGCATGCCGCGCTGCTGACCGGTGCCGAGGGGAAGTTGTCGAAGCGGCTGGGGTCGCTCGGCGTCGAGCATTTCCGCACGGCGGGGATCGAGCCGCAGACGATCGTCGCGCTGCTCGCGCGGATCGGCACCAGCGATCCGGTCGAGCCGTTCGTCGATCCTTCGCCGCTGGTCGAGGCGTTCGACTTCGGCCGTTTCGGGCGCGCGCCGGCGCGCTTCGACGAGGAGGAACTGGCTGGGCTCAACGCCAAGATCGTCCACCAGCTCGACTATGAAGCGGTGCGCGAGCGCCTGCCCGAAGGCATGGCGCGGCCGGCGTGGGAAGCGGTTCGGCCCAATCTGACCAAGGTCGCCGATGCCGCAGACTGGTGGCGGGTGATCGAGGGGCCGATCGAGGCGGTCGCGATCGCCGAGGAGGATCGCGGCTATCTGCGCGAGGCGGCGGCGCTGGCGAACCGAATCGATTGGGCGGGCGACCCATGGCACGCGCTGACCGGCGCGCTGAAGGAGGCTACAGGGCGCAAGGGTCGCGCACTGTTCCTGCCGCTTCGGCTCGCGCTGACCGGCCAGCCGCATGGCCCCGACATGGCGACGTTGCTGCCGCTGATCGCTAGGGAAGAGGCGGTGCGGCGGCTCGAGGCGGCGGGTGGGTAGCCGATCGAAACGATTCGACCCTGCCGTAAAGTTATGATGTAACATCCCTACCGGCCATGGTGGCGGGTAGGAGAAGGCCATGTACGCACAACGCTATGACGGGGGCGGCAAGGGAAAATCGGTGGGACTGGGCGCGGCGATAGCGGTCAATGCCGGGCTGCTTGCGCTGCTGATGACCACCGGCGTCGTCCCGACGATCATCCAGCCCGACAAGCCGTTGATTACCGAACACATCCCGCTCGACCTCACGCCGCCGCCCGAACCGATCGAGCAGCCGCGGGTCGATCGCGTCGAGCCAAGCCCGGCACCGTTGCCCTTCACCCCCGAGCCGGTGGTCGATCTGCCGATGCCCGCGCCCGACATGACCACCACGGTGATCCTGCCGCCGCTGCCGCCCTTGCCAATGCCGTCTAGCGGTACAGGGATGGGTAGCGGCGGAGGGGCGGCGGCCGCCGAACCCACGCCGCCGGCGCTGGTCGGCGCGTCGATCGACCCGCGCTTCGCCGGTGCGTTCCAGCCCGACTACCCCGCCGCCGAACGCCGCGCCGAGCGCGAGGGTCGCGTCGTGGTGCGCGTGCTGATCGGCATCGACGGGCGGGTGCAGGCGGTCGAGCAGGTCAGCGCGGTTTCGCCCGGACTGTTCGAGGCGACGCGGCGGCACGCGCTGGCACGCTGGCGCTTCAAGCCCGCGACGCGCGGCGGTGTGCCGGTCGAAAGCTGGAAGACGATGACGCTCAGGTTCGAGTTGTCGGTCGGCTGAGCGCGCGGCGGCCGATTTGCCGGGGTGGTCTGGCGCGCCCGACCACCCTATGTTGCGCGGCGTGAACTATCTCCGCCGTTTTTCGCCGTTGCGGGCGCTGCGCGACCTGCGCGTGTTCCTGTCGCACCGGCAGCCCTATGAATTGTGGTTCCTGCTGCTGTCGATCGTCATCACGACGACGCTGATGCTGGTGTTCATGAAGGATTCGAAGTTCGACCGGCCGATCAAGCGCGAGATCATCTATTTCGACAGCTGGGCGCTGTCGCGCACCGACGAGGAAATCATCGCGCAGCAGCAGGTCGACAAGGTGATCCGCGACAAGAAGCGCGCCGATTATCAGGCGCGCGTCGAAAAGCGTCGGGCCGAGTTCAAGAAGGTCGACGATGCGATGGAGCGGTGGGGACTCTGACCCAGGATCGACGCTGGATGGCGGCGGCTTTGGTGCTCGCCGCGCGCGGGCGTGGGCTGAGCGCGCCCAACCCCAATGTCGGGTGCGTGATCGTGCGCGACGGGCGGGTGATCGGGCGCGGCTGGACTCAGCCGGGCGGGCGGCCGCATGCCGAGGCGATGGCGCTCGACCAGGCGGGAGCGGCGGCGGTGGGGGCGACGCTCTACACCACGCTCGAGCCCTGCGCGCATCAGTCGGCACGCGGTCCGGCGTGCAGCGACCTGCTGGTCGCGGCGGGGATCGCGCGCGTGGTGACTGCGCTGCGCGATCCCGATCCGCGCACCGATGGCGAGGGGCATGCGCGGATCGCCGCGGCAGGGATCGCGGTGATCGACGACGTCATGCCCGACGAAGCGCGGCGCGCGATGGCGGGGTTCCTGACGCGGCGCGCTTCGGGGCGGCCGCATGTGACGCTCAAGCTCGCGACCTCGCTCGATGGCTGCATCGCGCTGCATTCGGGGGCGAGCAAATGGATCACCGGGCCGGCGGCGCGCGCGCACGGCCATCTGGAGCGGGCGCGGCACGAGGCGATCCTGGTCGGGCGCGCGACCTATGACGCCGACGCGCCCAAGCTCGATGTCCGGCTGGCGGGGCTGGAAAGGCGCAGCCCGCGTCGGCTGCTGATGACGCGGATGGATGCGCCCCAGGGCTGGGAAGCGGTGCGCGGGCCCGCGGCGATCCGCGAGATCGAGGGCGTCGATCATCTGCTGGTCGAGGGCGGCGCGCAGACCGCGGCGGCGTTCCTGCGCGACGATCTGGTCGACCGGCTGCTGCTGTACCGTGCGCCGATCCTGCTCGGCGGGCGGCAGGCGGTGGGCGACCTGTTCCTGAACATCGTCGATCCGGCGCATGGCCGCTGGCGGCTGATCGACCAGCGACCGCTTGGCAGCGACCGGCTCGAAGTCTACGAGCGCGCGAGGAGCTGATATGTTCACCGGAATCATCACCGACGTCGGGCGGATCGAGGACGTCGCCGATCGCGGCGACCGGCGGGTGCGAGTCGCCACCGCCTATGACACCGCCGCGATCGACATGGGCGCGTCGGTCGCCTGTTCGGGCGTGTGCCTGACCGTCGTCGACAAGGGCGTTCACGAATCGGGCGCCGGATGGCTGGCGTTCGACGTCTCGGGCGAGACGGTGTCGCGCACCGCCGCCGCGATGTGGCAGGCGGGGCGCCGGCTGAACCTCGAGCGCGCGCTGCGGCTGGGCGATGAACTGGGCGGGCATATCGTCACCGGCCACGTCGATGGGCTGGGCGAAGTCGTGTCGGTGGTGCCCGAGGGTGGATCGCACCGCGTGACGATTCACGCCGGCGCCGAGATCGCGCCCTATGTCGCGGCCAAGGGATCGATTACCGTCGACGGCGTGTCGCTGACGGTCAATTCGGTCGAGGATGTCGCGGATGGCGTCCGCTTCGGGCTCAACATCATCCCGCATACCTGGGGGGTGACGACCTTCGCCGATCTTCGCGAGAGGCAGTCGGTCAATCTCGAGATCGACGTCCTCGCCCGCTATCTGCAGCGCATGGAGCAAGTACGTGGCAAGGCCTGAAATCGCGCATCTGCGCCACGCATTCCTGTCGACCCCCGAAGAGATCATCGACGAGGCGCGCAACGGCCGGATGTTCATCCTGGTCGACGACGAGGACCGCGAGAACGAGGGCGATCTGGTGATCCCCGCGCAGATGGCGACCCCCGACGCGATCAACTTCATGGCGCGCTATGGCCGCGGGCTGATCTGCCTGGCGATGACCAAGGAGCGGACCGAGCAATTGGGGCTCGACCTGATGGCGCGCAACAACGGCACGCGCCACGAAACCGCCTTCACCGTGTCGATCGAGGCGCGCGACGGCGTGACTACCGGCATTTCGGCGGCGGATCGCGCGCGGACGATCGCGGTCGCGGTCGACGCGTCGAAGGGGCGCGACGAGATCGTGACGCCGGGGCATGTCTTCCCGCTGGTCGCGCGCGACGGCGGCGTGCTGGTGCGCGCCGGCCATACCGAGGCGGCGGTCGATGTCGCCAGGCTGGCGGGGCTCAATCCATCGGGCGTGATCTGCGAGATCATGAAGGACGATGGCGAAATGGCGCGGATGGACGACCTCGTCACCTTCGCGCAGTTCCACAACCTCAAGATCGGCACGATCCGCGACCTGATCGCCTATCGGCGCCGCTACGACCATCTGGTCGAGAAGCGTGCCGAGGCGCGCTTCGCCAGCGCCTGGGGCGGCGACTGGACGGTCATGACCTTCTGGAACAAGGCGGCGGGCACCGAACAGGTCGCGCTGGTGAAGGGGCGGATCGATCCGGCCAAGCCGGTGCTGGTGCGGATGCACGCGCTGACCCCGTTCGGTGATATCTTCGGCGAGGCGGGGCCGCGCGGCAAATTGCTCCAGCGATCGATGGAAATCATCGGCGAAGAGGGCGCGGGCGTCGTGGTGGTGATCAATCCCACCCGGCTCGATGCCTATACGATGGCGTTGCAGGCGCGCACCGGCACGCTCGCGCCCAAGGACATGGACGAACTGCGCGACTATGGCGTCGGCGCGACGATCCTGACCGAATTGGGGGTGCGCGACATGGTGCTGCTCACCAACACCCACCACACCTTGGTCGGGCTCGACGGCTATGGGCTGTCGATCGTCGGCGAGCGCGCAATCGACGTGAACGGAGAGATTTGATGGCGAAGGTCCTGATCGTCGAGGCGCGCTTCTATGCGCAGCTGAACGACATGCTGCTGAATGGCGCGCGCGCGGCGATCGAGGCGGCGGGCCACACCCATGAGACAGTGACCGTCCCAGGCGCGCTCGAAATCCCCGGCGCGCTGGCGCTGGCCGACCAGAGCGGGCTGTACGATGCGTTCGTCGGCCTTGGCGTCGTGATCCGCGGCGAGACCTATCATTTCGAGATCGTCGCGGGCGAAAGCGCGCGCGGGCTGATGGCGCTGGCGATGGACGGGCTGGCGATCGGCAACGGTATCCTGACGGTCGAAAACGAAGCGCAGGCGCTGGTGCGCGCCGATCCCGCGCAGAAGGACAAGGGCGGCGAAGCGGCGAAGGCGGCACTGGCGATGCTGGCGCTGAAGGAACGCTTCGGCTGAGCCAGCCCGCGCCCGGCGAGGACGGCGATCGGCGCCGGCGTGCGTGCGCGGGCGCGGCGTGATCCGCTATCTATACTTCGTCGCGGGATTCATCGCGCTGGGGCTGGGGTTCATCGGCGTCTTCCTGCCGCTGGTGCCGACGGTGCCGTTCGTGATCCTGGCGGCGTTCTGCTTCACGCGCGGGAGTCCGCGGTTCGAGGCGTGGCTGCTCGACCATCCGCATCTGGGGCCGCCGATCCATGCATGGCGACGCAGCGGCGCGATCTCGCGCAAGGGGAAATGGGCAGCGACGATCGGGCTGAGCGGCAGCGGCGTGCTGGGGCTGGTGTTCCTGCCGTGGCCGTGGAGCGTCGCGCCGATGACGATCGCGCTGGTGAGCGGGGCGTGGATCTGGAGCCGGCCCGACGGGTAGGCTCCCCTCCCCTGACCAGGGAGGGGAGTAGTGGTTACGCGGCTTTGGTCTGTAGCGTCGGATAGTCGGTATAGCCCTCGGGGCCGCGCGAGTACCAGGTCGGCATGTCGTCCTTGTTCAGCGGCGCGTCCTTTTCCAGCCGCGCGGGCAGGTCGGGATTGGCGAGGAACGGACGACCGAAGGCGACGGCATCGGCTGCACCCGATTCGACGACCTCGCGCGCACGGGCGCCGTCGAAATCCTGGTTGAGCACCAGCACGCCGTTATAGGCCTTGCGGAAGGCGGGCGAGATCGGCGGCTGCTCGGTCGAGCCGAAGGTGCCGTCGGGGCCGGGTTCGCGCAGTTCGACGAACGCCAACTTCTTGCCCGACAGATACTGCGCGATCGGCAGGAACAGCGCCTCGGGGTTGCTGTCGACCACGCCCTGGGTGTCGCCGTTGGGCGAGAAGCGCACCGAGGTGCGGTCGCCGCCGGCGACGTCGACGATCCGATCGATCGCCTCGCGCAGCAGCCGCGCGCGGTTTTCGGGGCTGCCGCCATATTCGTCTTCGCGCAGGTTGCTGTTGTCGCGCAGGAACTGGTCGATCAGATAGCCATTGGCGGCGTGGAGCTGGACCCCGTCAAAGCCGGCGTCGAGCGCGTTCTGCGTCGCGCGCGCGTAATCGTCGAGCACGCGCTTGATGTCGTCGAGCGTCGCCGCGCGCGCCATGCCGTAGTTGCGCTTCTCACCGCTCGACAGATAGGTGCGCACCGATCCGGGCGCCTGGGTGGCCGAGGACGACAAGGGGGCTTCGCCGCCGAGGAAATCGGGGTGGACCAGCCGGCCCATGTGCCAGAGCTGCGCGACGATCCGGCCGCCCGCCTTGTGGACCTTTTCGAGCACCGGCTTCCAGCCTTCGACCTGCGCATCGGTCCAGAGGCCGGGGGCATAGGCCCAGCCAAGCCCTTCGCGGCTGATGCCGGTGGCTTCGCTGATGATGAGGCCGGCCGAGGCGCGCTGCGCATAATATTCGCCCATCATCGGCGTCGGCACGCTCTCCTGCGTCGCGCGGCCGCGCGTCAGCGGTGCCATCAGGATGCGGTTGGGGGCGTTGACCGCGCCAAGGGTAATCGGATCGAATAGGCCAGCCATGCAGGGCTCCTTTGGAAAGTTTCAAGACGGAACGCAGATGGGGCGCTAGGGGGCGCTATGCATCCCGCCAGCCCCCCAATCAAAACTTCGCTTCCCCCAAGCCCGACTGCCGGGATCGGGCCGATCGTCGCGGTGATCGTGGCGAATATCGCGCTGGCCTTTGGGCCATTGTTCGTGCGGATGGCCGATACCGGCCCGGTCGCCGCCGCCTTTTGGCGGATTGCGCTGGCGGTGCCGATCCTGCTGGTCGCCGCCTTCGCGCTGAAGGAGCGGCCGATCGCTTCGGCGCGGGGATTGTGGGGGTTGCTGCTGTTCTCGGGCCTCGCCTTCGCCGCCGATCTGGCGAGCTGGCATTTCGGGATCATGCGCACGACGCTCGCCAATTCGACGCTGTTCGGCAATTCGGCGACTTTCATCTACCCGATCTATGGCTTCCTGATCGCGCGGATGTGGCCGACGCGGATGCAGACGGTGGCGCTGCTGCTCGCCGGGCTCGGCGCGGCGCTGTTGCTGGGGCGATCGGCCGAATTGTCGCCGCGCAACCTGGCGGGCGACTTGTTCTGCCTGCTCGCAGGCGTGCTCTACGCGGTCTATTTCATCCTGATGGCGCGCGCGCGCACGACGATGCTGCCGGTGTCGGCGCTGGCGCTGTCGTCGGTCGCGTCGATCGCGCCGTTGCTGCTCTTCGCGCTGCTGCTGGGCGAGCAGATCTTGCCGAGCCAGTGGACGCCGCTGGTCCTGCTCGCGCTGGTGAGCCAGGTGTTCGGCCAGGGGCTGATGATCTACGCGCTGGGGCATCTCTCGCCATTGGTGGTGGGGCTGGCGCTGCTGATCCAGCCGGTGGTGTCGGCGACGATCGGCTGGGTGATGTTCGACGAGCGGCTGGGCGCGCTCGACCTGGTCGGCGCGGTGCTGGTCGGGATCGCGCTGGTGCTGGTGCGGCGCGGTGCCCCAAAGCCGGTGGCGCAAGACCCGTTGCCCGGCGAAGGCGTCGGCCCTAGATCATGAGCCGATAGGAGAATGCCCGTGGCCGATCTGCCCGAAGACGCAACGCTCGAGGAAATTCGCGCCGCACTCGCCGCGCGTATCGCCCCCAATGCCGCGTTCGACGGCTGGACGCAGGCCGCGGTCGACGCGACCGCGGCGCAGATCGGCGTCGATCCCGATATCGCGCGACTGGCGTTTCGCGAAGGCGCGGTCGACATGATCGATGCCTGGTTCGCGCAGATCGACCGCATGATGCTCGAGGCGGTGCCCGCCGATCGGCTGGCAGCGATGAAGATCCGCCAGCGGATCGCGGCGTTGGTCGAGGCGCGGCTCGATGCGCTGGCGCCCGATCGCGAGGCGCTGCGCCGCGCGGTGGCGATCCTGGCGATGCCGCAGAATGTCGCACGCGCCGCGCGGCTCGGCTGGCGATCGACCGACCTGATGTGGCGGTTGGCGGGCGATACCGCGACCGACTACAACCATTATACCAAGCGCGCGATCCTGGGCGGGGTCTATGCTGCGACGATCAGCGTATTCCTGAACGACGACAGCGAGGGCCATGTCGAGACGCGCGCGTTCCTGGGCCGCCGGATCGACGGGATCATGCGCTTCGAAAAGGCCAAGGCGAAGCTGCTCACGCCCAAGACGCATCGGTTGAGCCTGACACGGTTCGTCGGGCGGTTGCGGTATCCGGTGGTCTGAGGCGGCCGGCCGGCGCCGACGATAAACTGCTGGCGTTTCCTCCGGGTTATTGATAACGCCTCGCAATGCTTTCGCCCGTCATGAGCCTCGCCCAGCTGCCGCACGCTTTTCGTGCCGTGGTCGAATCGGTCGACTGGACGCGGCTTGCCGCGCCCGAGGCGAAGCGGTTGCGCGAACTCGGGCTCGACGAGGGCGTCTCGGTCGAGATGGTGCATCGCGCGACGATCGGCGGCGGGCCGCTGGCGTGCCGGATCGGGCGGATGACGGTGGCGCTTCGCCGCCACGTCGCGCAGGCGATCCATGTCGTTCCCGCAGGTTGAGGCAGCCTGACCAAGGCTTTTCCCCGGTTATGAACCAAGCTCCGCTGGTCGCGCTGGTCGGCAATCCCAATGCCGGCAAGAGTGCGTTGTTCAATGCGCTCACCGGTGCGCGGCAGAAGGTCGGCAATTATCCCGGCGTCACCGTCGAGCGGCATTCGGGGCGGCTGGCGCTGGCCGATGGCCGGCCGGTCGAGCTGCTCGACCTGCCCGGCACCTACAGTCTCGACCCCGCAAGCCCCGACGAGCGCGTGACGCGCGACGTCGTCACCGGCGCGCTGGCGGGCGAGCGCCGCCCCGATGCGCTGGTAGTGGTGGTCGATGCGAGCAATCTCGACAATCATCTGCGCTTCGTGCTCCAGCTCAAGACGCTTGGGCTGCCGATCGTGCTGGCGCTCAACATGGTCGATCTCGCCGAGCGCGACGGGCTGGTGCTCGATCCGCAGGCGCTGGCCAAAGCGATTGGCCTGCCGGTGATCGCCACCGTCGCGGTGCGGCGGCGCGGGCTCGATGAATTGCGCGAGGCGCTCGCCGATCTGCTGCGCGCTTCGCCGCTGGCGTCGTCGCCCGCCGCGGTTCCCGAACTCCACACGCTCCAGCGCGAGGCGCGCGACATCGCGCGCGCCGCCACGGTGAGCGAAACCAGCGTGCGCCGCTGGACGCACCGGATCGATCACGTCGCACTTCACCCGGTGTGGGGCACCGCGATCCTGCTCGCGTTGCTGTTCACGATGTTCCAGGCGGTGTTCGCCTGGTCCGAGGCCCCGATCGGCTGGATCGAGGGCGGGATGGCGGCGCTTGGCGATGCGGTGGCGGGGGTGATGCCCGACGGGTTCGCGCAATCGTTGATCGTCGACGGGGTGATCGCGGGCGTCGGCGCGGTGGTGGTGTTCCTGCCGCAGATCCTGATCCTGTTCGCCTTCATCCTGCTGCTCGAAGCGTCGGGCTATATGGTGCGCGCGGCGTTCCTGATGGACCGGCTGATGGCGAGCGTCGGGCTGTCGGGGCGGGCGTTCATTCCGTTGCTGTCGAGCTTCGCCTGCGCGATCCCGGGCATCATGGCGACGCGAACGATCGACGACGAGAAGGACCGGCTGACGACGATCCTGATCGCGCCGCTGATGACCTGCTCGGCGCGGCTGCCGGTTTATACGATCATCATCGGCGCGTTCATTCCCGATCGCGTGGTGGGGCCGGGGATCGGGCTGCAGGGGCTGGTGCTGTTCGCGCTGTATATCCTGGGGATCGTCGGCGCGTTCGTGGTGGCATTGGTGCTGCGGCGGACGGTGGCCAAGGGCGCGTCGTCGGGCTTCATGCTCGAAATGCCGCGCTACCAGATGCCGCAGCCGCGCGATTTCGCGATCGGGCTGTGGCAGCGTGCCGAGGCATTCCTGAAGCGCGCGGGCACGATCATCCTGGTGACGACGGTCGCGCTGTGGGCGCTGCTGACCTTTCCGCAGGCACCCGCCGGCCAGAGCCAGGTCGAATATTCGGTCGCCGGGCGGATCGCGAGCGGGATCGAGGTCGTGGTCGCGCCGATCGGCTTCAACCACGATATCGCGCTGGCGCTGATCCCGGCGATGGCAGCGCGCGAGGTCGCGGTCGCGGCGATCGGTACCGTCTATGCGGTCGAGGATTCGGAGGGCGAAAGCGGGCAGGCGACGATCCGCGAGCAATTGCAGGCGCGCTGGAGCCTGCCGACCGCGCTCGCCTTCCTCGCCTGGTTCGTCTTTGCGCCGCAGTGCATCTCGACGATCGCGGTGACGCGGCGCGAGACCAATGGCTGGAAATGGCCGATGTTCATGCTCGGCTATCTGTTCGCGCTCGCCTATGTCGCGGCAGGAATCACCTATTGGAGCGCACGCGCGCTGGGATTGTAGCGCTAGCGCGCACGATTGTGATGTCCGGTGCGCAAATTGCGCAACATCATGACGGTTGACCTCTTCGCTGTCGCAATGCAGCAAGAACCTATGGCCAGCCTCCCTTCGATCACCAACAACCCCGACATCCGATTCCTCGGTCGCCTGCTCGGCGACGTCATCCGCGCCTATGGCGGCGAGGAATTGTTCAAGCGCACCGAATATATCCGATCGACTTCGGTCGACCGCCATCGCGGCGTCGCGGGGGCGGACGCGATCGACCAGGGGCTCGACCGGCTGAGCCTGGACGAGACGCTCGATTTCGTGCGCGGGTTTATGCTGTTTTCGATGCTGGCGAACCTCGCCGAGGATCGGCAGGGGATCACCACTGACGAGGGCGCCGATGTCGCACACACGCTGACCCGACTCGCCGAGGACGGCATCCATCGCGCGCAGGTGATGGCGCTGATGCAGAACGCGCTGATCGCGCCGGTGCTGACCGCGCACCCGACCGAGGTGCGGCGCAAATCGATGATCGATCACCGCAACCGGATCGCCGACCTGATGGCGCTCAAGGATCGCGGGATCGACGAGACCGAGGATGGCGACCAGGTCGACGAGGCGATCCTGCGCCAGATCGCGTTGCTGTGGCAGACGCGGGTGCTGCGCCGCGAGCGGCTGTACGTCACCGACGAGGTCGAGACCGCGCTTGCGTATCTTCGCGACGTGTTCCTGCCGACGCTGCCCGCCTTGTACGCGCGCTGGGACCGCGCGCTGGGCGAGCGTTGCCCAAGCTTCCTCAAGCCCGGCAGCTGGATCGGCGGCGATCGCGACGGCAATCCTTACGTCACCGCCGCTTCGCTCGAGCACGCGATGCAGCGCGCGGCGGAGACCGCGATCGGCCATTATCTCGATGCGGTGAACGCGCTGGGGGCCGAGCTGTCGATCTCGACCGAGATTTCGCACGTCAATGGCGAGGTCGGGCGGCTGGCCGAGTCGAGCGGCGATCATGCGCTGAGCCGCGCCGACGAGCCCTATCGCCGGGCGCTGTCGGGGATCTACGCGCGACTGGCGGCGACGCACCAGAAACTGGTCGGCAAGCGTCCGCCCTTGCCGGGCCCGCTGACCGGCGAGGCCTATGACACCCCGCAGGAGTTGCGCGACGACCTGGCGTCGATCGCGCGTGCGTTGGCGGCGAATGGATCGGGCACGTTGGCATCGGGCGGCGCGCTGGGACGGCTGATCCGCGCGGTCGAGGTGTTCGGGTTTCACCTCGCGACGCTCGACCTGCGGCAGAATTCGGCGGTGCATGAGCGCGTGGTCGCCGAATTGCTGAAAGGCGCTGGCGTCGAGGCCGATTATCTGTCGCTCGACGAGGATGCGCGCGTTGCGCTGCTGCGCCGCGAACTCGAAAGCCCGCGGCCGCTGACCAGCCCCTATGCCGAATATTCCGAAGAGACTGCCGGCGAGCTGGCGATCCTGCATGCGGCGGCGCGCGCGCATGCGACTTATGGCCGCGAGTGCATTCGTAACTATGTGATCTCGATGGCGCAGTCGGTGTCGGACCTGCTCGAAGTCCATCTGATGCTCAAGGAAGCCGGGCTGTACGTGCCCGGCGAGCAGCCCCAGGCGCATATCATGGTGGTGCCGCTGTTCGAGACCGTCGCCGATCTCGAGGCGGCGCCGGCGATCATGGCCGACTGGTTCGCGCTGCCCGAGGTCGCGGCGGTGGCGCGCGCGCGGGGGCACCAGGAAGTGATGATCGGCTATTCGGATTCGAACAAGGATGGCGGCTACCTCACCTCGACCTGGCAATTGTCGCGCGGATCGACCGCGCTGGCGCCGGTGTTCGAGAAAGCCGGCGTCGCGATCCAGCTGTTCCATGGGCGCGGCGGCGCGGTGGGGCGCGGCGGTGGTTCGGCGTTCGCGGCGATCCAGGCGCAGCCGCCGGGGACGGTGCAGGGCCGTATCCGGATCACCGAACAGGGTGAGGTGATCGCGGCGAAATATGGCACGCGGGCAAGCGCGATGGTGAATCTCGAGGCGATGACCGCGGCGACTTTGCGCGCCAGCTTGGAACCCGTGCGGCTGGCGGCGGCCGATTCGGAGCGCTTCTGCACCGCGATGGACGAATTGTCGGCGACCGCGTTCAAGGCGTATCGCGGACTGGTGTACGAGACCGACGGGTTTCGCACCTTCTTCCGCCAGATGACGCCGATCGCCGAAATCTCAGGGCTGAAGATCGGGTCGCGCCCGGCGTCGCGCAAAAAGTCCGACGCGATCGAGGATCTGCGCGCGATCCCCTGGGTGTTCAGCTGGTCGCAGGCGCGGGTGATGCTACCTGGCTGGTACGGCGTCGGCGCGGCGCTGCAGGCGTTCCCCGACAAGGGATTGCTGCGCGAAATGGCGGCGGGCTGGCCGTTCTTCGCCGCGACGCTGGCGAATATGGAGATGGTGCTGGCGAAGTCCGACATGGGGGTCGCCGCGCGCTACGCCGCCTTGGTCGAGGATCGGGCGATGGCCGATCGCATCTTCGGCCAGATCCGCGACGGCTGGCAGGCGACGCATGACGGGTTGCTGACGATCACCCGCCAGACGCGCCTGCTCGAAAAACATCCCGCGCTCGAAACCTCGATCCGGCTGCGCACCCCCTATATCGAGCCGCTCAACCTGCTGCAGATCGAACTGCTCAAGCGCTATCGCGCGGGCGAGGAGGATCCGCGGATCGGCGAGGGAATTTTGTTGTCGATCAATGCGATCGCAACCGCGCTGCGCAACAGCGGATAGTCCGCGGCGGGCCAGGGGAGCCAAAGGGGGGCTGGCCTTCGCCGCGGCTTGCCCCCACATGTCGCTCATGCCTCCGCCCCCCAAGCCGCAGATCATTCGAGTCATCGACCTAGAGACCACCGGCAATGCGCCGCCCGCGCACGCGGTGTGCGAGATCGGCTGGCAGGACGTCGCGCTCGGCGCCGATGGTCGCTGGGAGCTGTATGGCGAGGGTGGATCGACGCTGGTGAACCCCGGCCGGCCGATCCCGCCGATCACCCAGGCGATCCACCACATCCTCGACGAACAGGTCGCCGATGCGCCCTATTGGCACGATGTCGCGCGCCAGGCGCTCGATCCCTGGCCGCGCCGGGTGGCGCTGGCGGCGCATCGCGCGAGCTTCGAGGAGCAATATTGTACCCCGCCGCTCACCCGATCGGCCGATTGGATCTGCACCTGGAAATGCGCGATGCGGCTATGGCCCGATTCGCCGAGCTTTTCGAACCAGGTGCTGCGCTATTGGCGCAAGCCGGTGGGGATCGACCATGCGCGCGGGCTGCCGATCCACCGCGCCTTTCCCGACGCCTATGTCACCGCGTTCCATCTGCGCGACATGCTCAACGAGGCGTCGCTGGCGCAGTTGCTCGAATGGTCGCGGCTGCCGGGGCTGTTGCCGCGGGTGCGCTATGGCCCCGATCGCGGCAAGGAATGGTCCGAGATCGAGGATGAATCGCTCCAGAAATTCCTCGGCGACCGCGACGAGGATGTCCGCTTCACCGCCGAGACCGAGCTTGCCCGGCGCAGCGAAGGCGGGTCGGTGGGCCGGCGTGACGCGAGCGACTGGCTGCTGATCTAGCCTTGCTGGTCTAGCGGATCACCCGCGTGACATGCCCCATCTTGCGACCGGGGCGGCTCTCATGCTTGCCATAGAGATGCACATGCGCGCCGGGAACCGACAGGAAGCGCGCGGCGCCGGCGGCGTCGTCGCCGATCAGGTTGAGCATTTCGACGCTGGTGCCCGTCAGGACCGTCGGCCCCAAGGGCAAGCCGCAGATCGCGCGGATATGGTTTTCGAATTGCGAGGTTTCGGCGCCTTCGATCGTCCAATGGCCGCTGTTGTGGACGCGCGGCGCCATTTCGTTGAACACCGGGCCATCGGCGCCGACGAAGAATTCGATCGCGAGCACGCCGACATGATCGAGCGCTTCGGCCACGCGGCCGGCAAGCGCGGCGGCTTCGGTCCATTGCGCGGCGACTTCGGGCGGGGCGGGGAGCGTCGAGGTGGCAAGGATCCCGTCGTGGTGGACATTGTGCGGCGGCGCGTAGCTGGTGGTCTCGCCGTCGAGACCGCGGACGAGCAGGATCGAGAATTCGTGGGTGAAATCGACGAACGCCTCGAGCACGGCCGGCCCGCCGCCGATCGCTTCCCAGGCGGCATCGGCATCTTCGGGGGTGGCGATCCGCGCCTGTCCCTTGCCGTCATAGCCGAAGCGCGTCGTCTTGAGCACCGCCGGCGTGCCGACCTGCGCGATCGCGGCATCGAGTGCGTCGCGATCGGCGACGGGGGCCCAGGGGGCGGGGCGACCGCCGAGCTGCTCGACGAAGCGCTTTTCGGCGACCCGATCTTGCGCGGTCACCAATGCCGCGATCGAGGGACGCACCGCGACGCGATCGGCGAGGTCGGCGAGCGCGTCGGCGGTGACATTCTCGAATTCATAGGTGACGACATCGACCACGCTCGCGAACGCACCAAGCGCGGCGGCATCGTCATAGGCGCCGCGGGTGAAGGCGGCGGCGACGTCGTTGGCGGGGCCGGTGACGGGGGCGTAGATGTGGCAGCGATAGCCGAGCTGCGCCGCGGCGATCGCGAGCATCCGCCCGAGCTGGCCGCTGCCGAGGATGCCGATCGTCGAGCCGGGGGGCAGGGCGGCGGGGGTGTCGTTCATGCTGGTACCTCGGGAACGCGGTCGGTTTGCTCGGCTCGCCAGGCGACCAGGCGGTTGCGCAATTCGGCGTCCTCCAGCGCGAGGATCGATGCGGCCATCAGCCCGGCATTGGTCGCGCCAGCCGCGCCGATCGCGAGCGTGCCGACGGGGACGCCCGCGGGCATCTGGACGATCGAGAGCAGGCTATCCATGCCGCTCAGCGCCTTCGACTGCACCGGCACGCCGAGCACCGGCAGATGCGTCATCGCCGCAACCATGCCGGGCAAATGCGCCGCGCCGCCCGCGCCCGCGACGACGACCTTGAGCCCGCGGGTCGCGGCGCTTTCGGCATAATCGTGGAGCCGCTGCGGGGTCCGGTGCGCCGACACGACACGCGTCTCATAGGGCACGCCGAGCCTATCGAGCATGTCGGCGGCGGCGCGCATCGTCTCCCAGTCCGAAGTGCTGCCCATGATGATCCCGACAAGGGGTGCTTGCGCCATATTCGATCCACCGGTTCAGGGAAGCGCTCGTTCCTAGCGGGGGGTTGGAGACGGGGCAATGGCATGAGATGCTGCACATCTCATGCGGCGAAGGAGCGCAGTGATGGACTCAGCGGTCGAGGCGGTGATTGCGGCGGTGGCCGATCCGGGGCGGCGCGCCGATGCGCTGGCGCTGTGCGAGGCGATGACGCAGGCGTCGGGCGAGCCAGCGGCGGTGCTCACCGGGTCGATCATCGGCTTCGGGCGGTATCATTATCGTTATGACAGCGGGCGCGAAGGCGAAAGCTGCCGGATCGGCTTCGCACCGCGCAAGACCGAGACGGTGCTCTACCTCGCCGAGGATTTTCCCGAGCGCGAGGCGTTGCTGGCGCGGCTTGGCCGGCACCGATCGGGCAAGGCGTGCATCTATGTGAAGCGGTTGGACGACCTCGATCGGGCGGTGCTCGATGCGCTGCTGCGCGCGTCGCTCGCGGCGACCGCGGCGCGCTGGCCCGATTAAAGCGCGCGCAGCGCCTGTTCGCGCTCGCCGATGTAATCGCGGGTGAGCGGCAGCGCATCGCGGTCGCGCGCGAACTGGAGCTGGTAATTGACCAAGCCGCCATGGTCGAAGCTCACCTGGCTGCCCGCGAGATAATAGGTCCACATGCGGTAGAAGCGCTCGTCGTACATTGCGACGATCGCGTCCTTGGCGGCGGTGACGCGGTCATACCACTCCGCCAGCGTGTAGCCATAATGGCGGCGCAGCACCTCGACATCGGTGACGAACATCCGAAGACCTTCATTGGCGCGGACGATCTCGGACAGCGCGGGGATATAGCCGCCGGGGAAGATATATTTGGCGGTGAAGGCGTCGGTGACGCCGGGGCCGCCCGCGCGGCCGATCGTGTGGAGCAGCATCACGCCGGTGGGGGTGAGCAATTCGCGGCATTTGCGCATGAAGACGCGGTAATGCGCGGGGCCGACATGTTCGAACATGCCGACCGAGACGATCCGGTCGAATTGGCCGGTGACGTCGCGATAGTCGATCAGCTCGAACTTCACCTTCGCCGAAACGCCTGCTTCCTCGGCGCGCCGGCGCGCGACCTTGAGCTGCTCCTCGGAGAGGGTGACGCCCAGCACCTCGGCCCCGGTCTTGGCGTGGAGATACAGCGCCATGCCGCCCCAGCCGCAGCCGATGTCGAGCACGCGCATCCCGGGCTCGATCGCGAGCTTGGCGGCGATATGCGCCTTCTTGTCGTCCTGCGCCTGTTCAAGGGTATTCGACCGATCGGTATAATAAGCGCAGCTATATTGCCGGTCGGCATCAAGGAACAAATCGTATAATTTGTCACTAAGATCATAGTGATGCGCGACGTTGCGCTTCGATCGCCGGGCCATGTTCACGCGATCGATCCGGAACCGGACATTGTCGAAATGGCGGCGGAACGCGCTGGCGTCGAGCGTCCCGCGGCCTTCCTCCCAGCGATTGTTGGCGGTCGCGATCGCGAGGAAATCGCGGATGTCGCCGTGCTCGATCAGCAACCGCCCGTCCATGAACGCTTCGGCCGAACCCAGCGACGGGTCGGCGAGTAGCTGGCGCAGCGCACGGCCATCGCTGAAGCGGATCGACACCGGCTTCATCGCCGGATCGGGGGTGCCGTAGGTGGCGGTTCGGCCCCCGGGAAAGGTTACGGTCAGCTCGCCACGCTGAATGGCACGCGTCAGGAAGCGGTCGATCAGGGCCATGGCGGTCTGCTAACCGATTATAACCGCGATGCAAACGCCCGAGACGCAGCCCCGAACGATACAATATTGCCGGAAAGAAGCCTCGGTACGCTGGTTGGGCTGGATCGAAGCGCCCTTGCACACTATGTTGATGCTAATGGCTACGATCTCTCCGAATGCTCCCCGGCTCGAAGCTAGTTTCGAAGGCTTGATCGAAAATAGTCCGATCGCGTCGGTCATCAGCAACCCGCGGTTGCCCGACAATCCGATCGTCGCGTGCAACGATGCCTTTTGCCACCTCACCGGCTATCCGCGCGAACAAGTCGTCGGCCGCAACTGCCGTTTTCTGTCGGGACCGGGGACCGAACCCTGGCTGAGCGATGAAATCCGCAACGGGGTGCGCGAGCATCGCCCCACATTGGTCGAGATCCTGAACTATAAGGCCGATGGCACGCCGTTTCGCAACGCCGTGCTGGTCGCGCCAATCTATGACGAGACCGACGAGCTGTTGTATTTCCTCGGCTCGCAGGTCGAAATCCCCGAAGGGGCGACGGGGCCGTCGAACAGCCGCCGGATCAAGGCCGCCGAAACGGTCAAGGCCCTGTCCGAACGCCAGCGGCAGGTGCTCGAAATGGTCGCCAAGGGTCTGCTCAACAAGCAGATTGCCGGTATCCTGGGGCTGTCGGAAAAGACGGTGAAGATGCACCGCGCGATCGTGATGGAGCGGCTGGGCATCCACCGCACCGCCGAAATGGTGCGCGTCGCGGTCGAAGCGGGGCTTTAGCCGCAGGGTCCGCCGGTGCGGACGAAGGCCAGCGTCTGCGCCGGCAAGAGGCGGTTCGGTTCGGCGCGCGAGGCTGCCGATCACGCGCTGGCGATCGGATTGCCGCTGTTGCCCTATCGCTGCGATCGGTGCGACCTTTTCCATCTGACCAGCCGGACCAAGGGCAAATGGCGACCGTTGCCCAAGCCGTGACGCCCGGCTTGTCGCGTCGCGGGCTTTTCGCTTATGCGGCCCCCACGCGATCCCGCCCCCAATAGTGGAAGCCACCCCGATTTGATCCCCCGCGAATTGATCGGCACCGCGCAGGTGCCAGACGGCGAAGAACTCAAGCTGTTCCGGCGCGGCGACGATTTCATGATCGTCCTGCAGCGCAACGAGCTGATGAACAGCCGGATGAGCGGCTCGGAGGAAGCGCTGGCGACGATGACCTGCGAGCGGCTGGCGGAGCGCAAAACGCTGCGCATCCTGATCGGCGGCTATGGCATGGGGTTCACGCTGCGATCGGCGCTCGCGGTGCTGCCGGGCGATGCCGAGCTGGTCGTCGCCGAACTGGTGCCCGAGATCGTCGCATGGGCGAAGGGCCCGATGGCCGCGCTGACCGCCGGCTGCCTCGACGACGCGCGTGTGTCGGTAGTGTTCGAGGATGTCGCGGTATCGATCGACAAGGCGCGCGCGGAGTATGACGCGATCCTGCTCGACGTCGACAACGGCCCCGACGGGCTCACCCGGCTGGGCAATGACCGGCTCTATTCGTCGCGCGGGATCGCGGCGGCGCGGCGGGCGCTGAAGCCTGGCGGGGTGCTGGCGGTGTGGTCGGCGGCGCCCGATGCGCCGTTCGCGCGGCGGCTGCGCGAGGGCGATCTGGCGGTCGACGAGGTCGTCGTGCGCGCGCGCAGCAACGGCAAGGGGGCGCGCCATGTCATCTGGTTCGCGCGGCGGCCTGAGGCCTAGCCCGCGCCGCGTATCGCCGCGGGGATGATCCCCTCTGCAAGCAGGCCGTGGAGCGAATCGACATGATCGTCGCGCGGCTGCGGGGACGGATCCGAGGTCATCACCACGGTGAGACCTAGGCTGGGCAGCACGTACAGCATCTGCCCGCCATAGCCCCAGGCGAAGCGCACCGGATGGCCGCGCACCTCCTCGACGAACCAGCCATAGCCATAGCCGTTGCCGCTCCAGGGCGAGGTCGCGCGCGGCTGCCAACTGGCGTCGATCCAGGCGGCGGGCACCACTTGCGTCGCGCCGACGCGGCCGCCATTGCGGTACATCTCGCCGAAGCGCGCCAATGCGCGCGGGCTGAGCAGCATGTCGTTGCCGCCGAAATACACCCCTTGCGCGTCGCGCGGCCATTGCGGGATGGCGATGCCGAGCGGCTCGCCGAGCCATTGCGTCGCGAGCTGGTGCGTGCTCCGGCCCGAGGCGCGCGTGAGCGCGGCCGACAGCAGATGCGAGCTGCCGGTCGAATAGAGCATGCCGCCGCCGGGCTCGTCGACGAAGCGGCGCCCGAGCGCGTAGCGGACCCAATTGGGGCTCGCGACCCAAGCCCCGTAATTCGGTCCCGAGGTGCGATCGAGCCCTGCGCGCATCGACAGCAAATGATCGACCGTCACTTGCGCCAGCCGCGAATCGGGATTGGCGGGGGCATCGGCGCGCAGCAGCGGCAGGATCGGCTGGTCGGCGCCCTTGAGCACCCCCTTGTCGATCGCGATCCCGGCGAGCGCCGACAGGATGGTCTTCGACGCCGATTTGATGTTCACCGCGCGATCGAGCGGCGGGCCGCCGTTGAAGCGGTGCTCGGCAAGCGTCTCGCCATCGCGCAGCACCAGCAGCGATCGGATTCGCGGCAGCCGCTGCGCGGCGGCGACGGTCTGCGCCAGCAACGCCGGGTCGAGCCCGGTGGTGCGCGGCGACGGCGCCGCGGCGGTGGTGGCGGGGGCCTCCTGCTCGGCAGGGGCCGAAGGGGCGGGCGAACAGGCTACCAGCGGCAGCGAGAGGAGAGCGATACGCAACGACATGAATCCCGATATGGGTCGAAACGCCCGAGAGGTAAGGCATGGCCGCGGTTTTTCGTGCGTGGCAGGTCGGAGCATCCGCATTCACGAAAGGGCCGATGATGCGCATCCTCGCATTCCTAGCCGCCACCAGCTTGCTCGCCGCGCCCGCCTTTCCGCAGGGCGAGGGGCCGTTCACCGTCGTCGAACAGGGCCGGAGCTTCGGCAATCTATATGATGCGGTGCAGGCGATCGGCGACGGCACCGGCACGATCCGGATCGCGCCGGGGCGCTATCGCGACTGCGCGGTGCAGGAGGCGGGGCGGATCAGCTTCGTCGCGACGACGCCGGGCAGCGTGGTGTTCGATTCGGCGATCTGCGAGGATAAGGCGACCTTCGTGCTGCGCGGGCGCGGCAGCAAGGTCGACGGCATCGTCTTCACCCGCACCTTCGTCGACGACGGCAATGGCGCTGGCATCCGCATCGAGAAGGGCGACCTCGAGGTCGTCAATTCGATGTTCGTCGACGGCCAGTGCGGCATCCTCTCGGCGAGCGATCCGCAATCGACGATCAGCATCGACAAATCGACCTTCGCGCGGCTGGGCAAGCATCCCGACGGTTCGGGTGCGCACGCGCTGTATATCGGCGACTATGGCGCGCTGAAGGTGACGCGATCGCGCTTCGAACAGGGCACCGGCGGCCATTATGTGAAGAACCGCGCCCCGCGCGTGGAGATCGTCGACAACAGCTTCGACGACAGCAAGGGGCAGGCGACCAACTACATGATCGACCTGTCGAACGGCGCGACCGGGCGGATCGCCGACAACAGCTTCGTGCAAGGCACTGGCAAGGACAATTGGACGACGATGATCACCGTCGCGCCCGAGGGGGCGGACAACGCCTCGGCAGGGCTGGTGGTGGAGAATAACCGCGCATCGACGGTGCCGGGGTTCCGGAACGATACGGTGCTGGTGCGCAACTGGTCGGGCGACAAGCTGGTGTTGCGCGGTAATATGCTGAGCGGTCGGATGACCGAATATGCGCGGCAATAAGGGGGCAATCGAGTGAAGGGTCCCATGCCAACGCTGTTTGCCCTGTCGTTCGCGCTGGGCGGCTGTACCGTGGCGATCAACCAGGACAGTTTCTTCCCCCAAACCATGCCAGCCCCCGCTGCCGCGCTCACCGCGCCGCCGGGCTATACGATGGAAGAAGCGATGATCGTCCTGCCATCGGTGGGGACGGTGCATGTCGTCCGGCTGGACAACCCCGCGAGCGAGGCGACGCTGATCTATAGCGGCGGCAATGGCAGTTTCGTGGCCGGGCAGAGCCAGATGGCGGCGGCGCTGGCCGACGCGGCCAAGACCGACATCATCCTGTATGACTATCCCGGCCGTGGTGGCACCACCGTGCCGCCGACGATCGACGCTTCGCTGGCGACCGGTCCGGCGTTGCTCGAGGCGCTGCGCGCACGCGGCTGGATCGGGCGGGCGGGGCTGTTCGCCTATGGCCTGTCCTTTGGCGGATCGCAGGCGGCGGCGATGGTCCGCAATGGCGGCTTTGACGGGCTGATCATCGAAGGGAGCGCAGCCGACATTCCGCGCATCGGTCGCGGTTTCGTGCCTGCACTTGTCCGGCCCTTTGTGCGGCTGCGCGTCGATCCCGTCCTCGCCCGGTTCGAATATGCCGAATATGCGATCGCGAGTGGCGCGCCGATCCTGCTGGTGTCGTCCGCCGATGACAGGATCGTCGCCGCCCCGATCATGCGCGATTTTGCCGCAGACCTGCGCGCAAAAAAGGTCGATGTGACCTTTGTCAGCGTACCCGGCGGGCATGGCAGCGCGCTGGACGATCCTGCGGCGCGGGCGGCGGTGACTCGCTTTCTGGCCACGCATGCGCGACCCGCTGGCGGCTAGGCGGCGTCGGTCGCCACCCCGAGCGCTGCCGCCAGATATTCCAGCGCCGCGATCCTGCGCCATAGCGCGGTGTCGGTCACCCGGTCGATGTTGAAGAAGGCGCGCATCGCGGGGAAGTCGAGGTCGATCACCCGCGCCATGTAATCGGGGGTCAGCAGCCCGCCATGTTCGTCGCCCATCGGCCGCAGCCGGCGTTGCAGCGCATAGCTGTGCTGGCGCACCCAGGTGGGGCGGATGCGCGACGACCATTCGCTGAAGCGGTGGCTGCGCCCGGGCGGCTCGGTGAAGCGGTGGCCATAGGCCGAGGGTTGGGCGGCAAGCGCGGGATCGATCGCGGCGAGCAACTGCGCCTCGAACCGGCCAGCTTGTTTGAGCGCCATCGGCAGCGCCATCGCTTCGGCGACCAATTGGTGATCGAGGAACGGCATCATGTACGCGCCGTAACGCGATTCGAGGCTGATCTCGCGCCCGAACAGCGACCGGCAGCGCACCCGCGGATAGGCTTGCTCAATCCATTGGCGCGACAGCAGCGCGGTGGGGCTGGCGACGCCGAGCGCGTCGGCGATCTTGCGCTCGATCGCGCCCATGAAGGCGCGCGGATCGAACCGCGCGGTCGCGTCGCGGGCGTCGAAGCGCGCGAAGAAGGTACGCGCGACAGTGCGGGCCGAGGCGGGGCGGTCGGCGAGGAAGAAGAAGTCGCGCCAGATCTCGCCGCAGCCGCCCGATGCCGCCAGCGCGCCGCCGGCATGGCGCTTGTCGCGCGCCCAGGCCGCGCCGCCATTGTCGAAGATATTGCCGAAGGTCGGCAGCGCATCGAACTGGTCGAAGTTGCGCGCCACCTGCTCGGTAAAGCCATCGGGGGTCACCGATAGCGCGCCGTCCTTGTCGACCCAGTCGACCGCGAACCCCATCGCGTCGCCGATCGCTTGGGCGAAGACGACGTCGTCCTCGTCGCGGTCGCCATAGACATAGACGTGCGGGGCGTGGCCCGCCTCGCGCAGCGCCGCCAGCAGCAGCCGCGAATCGAGCCCCCCCGACAGCGGGCAAAAGATGCGATCGCCAAAGGGTTGGGCGTGCGCGGTGACCACTTGGGCAAGCCGCTGGCGGTGCGACGCGATTCGGTCGGGCAACGGCAGGTCGCTGGCGGTATCGGGCAGGCGCTTCTCGAGCGGGTGGGTGTGGGTGCCCTCGCGCGTCAGTTCGACCATCTCGCGCGCGCCGAGTGTCTTGAGCCCTTCGAATACGGTGTCGTCGCCGACCGGCACGACGTTGAAGGCGAATTCATAGACGCCCTGAGGATCGAAGCGCAGCCCGGGCATCGAGCGCGCGGCGGCGAGCAGCGAGGTCGAAAAGAAGCTGCGGTCGGTATCGTGATGTAGCTGGTGCGCGGCGAACCAGTCGCCGAAGACGACGCTGCGGCCGCTTTTGTGGACCAATGCGGTGAACTGGCCGCCAATTCGCTGCCAATCGGGGGTGGTGTCGAAGCTGGCGAGCAGGGCCTTGAGCGCCGGCGCGCCGATCGCCGAATCGAAGGTGAGCGTACCCGCAACCGCGATGAAATCGTCGCTCTCGACATGCAGAGTCGCCGGGCCGCCGACGATGTAATCGAAATGGAGGATGTCCCAGCCGGGCACCGCCAGCGCGGTCGGCGCATCGAAACCGTGCCGCGCATATTGCGTGCGCGCGGCATCGAGCCTCGTCGCGGCGGCGCCGTGCTGTGCATTGCGGGTGAGGTACAGGCCGGCCATCGCACGTGCCTATCGCACAACACTTAAATTTCGATAGCTTGCGAGGTCCGGTGGCGTGCTCGACCGTTGCAATCGACATGAACCGGTCGTCACCAATCCGAAACATCACGCTCCATCGCGCCAGATTGGCGCAAATAGACAGCAATCACGTAATTGATTACCTTGACCCCTCTCCAAGAAGAGCCTTGAATATTGTCCTGGATATCTGTGGCATGGGGGTGCGCGTCCGATGACAGCCTATAGCGGAATCGGCCGGCGCAGATTGGCGGCGAGCGAGGAATCGAGTGCCGGTTACAAGGCGAAGCGTGAGGAGATCGGCCAGGCGGCGATACGCGTCTTCCATCGGCTGGGCTATGATCGCGCGAGCATGACCGCGGTCGCCGACGAAATGGGGGTCGATCGCGCCTCGCTCTATTATTACGTCTCGTCGAAGGAAGCGCTGTTCGACGACGTCGTGCGCGCCGCGGTCGAGCGCAATTACGAGATCGCGCAGCAGATCGAGCAGAGCGCGCTCGCGCCGCGCGCCAAGCTTCGCGACCTGGTGATGCTGTTGATGGCATCCTATGGCGAGCATTACCCTTTATTCTACATCTTCATCCGCGAGAATATGAGCGATGTCGGGCACCAGCGCGCGCAATGGGCGAAGGACATGGGCCGGGTGAACCGCAAGACTACCGACATGGTGATCGCGATCATCGAGGAAGGCTATGCCGATGGCAGCTTCCGCAATGTCGGCCCGTCGGACATCGTCGCCTATGGCGTGCTCGGGGTGCTCGGGTGGACGCATCGCTGGTACCGCCCCGACCAGAGCGCGGCGAGCGCCGAACAGATCGGCCGCACCTATGCCGAGATGATCGTCACCGGGCTCGAAACCCCCGCGCACTGACCCGGCTTTCCAGCCGCGGCCTCAACGGCTGCTTGGCTGCGCCATAGATTAGCTGGCGCGACGCGCGCGCGCGCGCCGGCTATGCCACCGCCACCATCACACCCTTCACGCGTCGGCGTTGATCGATTCGCCGCAGGTCGGTAACGACCGCCGACAAGCCGCGCCGCCTGGCGCTACCGGAGACTGTCCCTTGCACGCCCCCCGCCCGAAGCTGACCCAGCCGCCGCACGCCGCCTTCGACACCGTCGAGGTGAAATGGGTGCGCCACTGGAACGAGCATCTGTTCAGCCTGGCGGTCGATCGCCCGCCGAGCTTCCGCTTCCGTTCGGGCGAGTTCGTGATGCTTGGGCTGATGGGCGACGGCAAGCCGCTGATGCGCGCCTATTCGATTTCGAGCGCCGCCTATCATGACGAGATCGAGTTCCTGTCGATCAAGGTCGAGGACGGCCCGCTGACCTCGCGGCTGCAGAATGTCGTCGCGGGCGATGAATTGTATATGGGGCGCAAGCCGACCGGCACGCTGGTCACCGATGCGCTGACCCCGGGCAAGCGGCTGTTCCTGCTGTCGACCGGCACCGGCCTCGCGCCGTTCCTCAGCCTGCTGCGCGACCCCGACACCTATGAGCGGTTCGAACAGATCGTGCTGGTCCATTCGGTGCGCCGCGTGAGCGATCTGGCGTTCCACGAGGAATTGTCGGGCAAGCTGGCCGACGATCCGCTGGTGGGCGAACAGGCGCAGACGCAGTTGCATTATATCCCGACGGTGACGCGCGAGCCGTTCCACACGAGCAAGCGAATCCAGGGGCTGATCGAGGACGGCACGCTGTTCGCCGCGCCGATCGAGGGGCCGCCGGCGTTCGATCGCGCAACCGATCGGGTGATGATGTGCGGCAGCACCGCGATGATCGCCGACTTCGCCAAGCTGCTCGAGGAAGCGGGGTTCGAGGAAGGCTCGAACGCGCGGCCGGCGGACTTCGTGATCGAGCGGGCGTTCGTGGGGTGAGTTTTCGCGCTCCGTTCGTCCTGAGTAGGGACTGAGCGAAGGCGAAGACCCGTATCGAAGGACGTGCCTCAAGCGGGCGGGTGCTTCGATACGCTGCTTCGACGGGCTCAACAGCTACTCAGCACGAACGGTGGTTCAGGACAGCATCGCCGCCATGGCGGGGGTGATCCATTCGCGGCCATCGCCCGCGCGCAGTTGCGCTGCCACGCCGTGGCGCTCGGCCGTCGCCATCGCGGCCTCGCCGCCCAGCACTGTCAGCGCGGTCGCCCAGCCATCGGCAGTCATGCAGTCGGCGGCGATCACCGTCGCCGAGACGATGCCGTTGTCGATCGGCCAGCCGGTGCGCGGGTCGATGCTGTGGCCAAAGCGGCTGCCGTCCTGCGCGATGAAGCGGCGATAATCGCCCGAGGTTGCGACAGCCAGCTCGTGCAGCCCGATGCGCAGATTGGCGGGCAGGCCCGGCGGGGCTTCGACCGCGACCCACCAGGGCTGGCCATCGGGGCGGATACCGCCACCGACGCATTCGCCGCCGATCTCGACCAGGAAGTCGTGCGCGCCCGCGGCGCGGCACGCCGCCGCCAGTCGGTCGACCGCATGGCCCTTGGCGATTCCCGACAGGTCGAGGGCGATTCGGGCATGGCGGCGCGCGCGGTGCGCATCGAGCTCGAGATGCCGAGCGCCGCTACGCGCCAGCGCATCGGCGACCTCGCGCGGAGTGGGGAGACCGGTGCGCGGTCCCGGTGGGCCGAAGCCCCAGAGGTCGGCGAGCGCGCCGCACGCCGGATCGAACGCGCCATCGCTCGCGTCCCCGATTGCGACGGCGGTAGCCAACACCTCGGCGAGATCGGCGGGCAGCGCACACCATTCGCCGACCGGCGCGCGGTTGAACGCCGAGAGCGCCGAATCGGGCCGCCACTGGCTCATCGACTCGATCACCGTATCGATCGCGCGCCACAGCGCGGCTTCGAGCCCCGGCGGCGGTGCCACGACGCGCGCCGACCAGCTCGTCCCCATCGCCTCGCCGCCGAACCGCGCGATCTGCGCCGCCGCGTCGCGCCGGGCGAACGCCTCGGGCGCGACGAGCGCGGGCAGCGCGACGTGCATCGTCAGGCGCCGAGCACTTCCAGCGTGGTGGTGTAGCTCATCCGGCGTGCGGCGCCCGGAATCGTGGCGCTCTGGCCGCTCGCGCTGGCGTTGAGCCAATACATGCCGGGCTCGGCGAACGACACGCGGACCTTGCCCGCGGCGTCGGTCTTGAGCGTCTGTTCGTCGACCGTGTCGCGATAGCGCTTGCCGCCGCGGACCACGAGCACTTCTAGCCCAGCGGCGGGCTTGCCGTCGACGGTGAAGCCGAACACCGCATCCTCGCCGCTCACCACATCGTTGGGATGCGTGTCGGCGACCAGCTCGAGCCCCTTGCCGGTTGGGCGCAGCACGGCGTCGGTCGGCGCGCCCGAGGTGACGAACACTTCGTTGCGCCCCTCGATCTGCATCAGCTTGACGTCGGTCGCGCCCGCCGGGATGATGCCCGGCAGCTTGTCGGCGGTGGTCCCGCGCGGCAGCCGCTTTTCCTCGCCGCCCAGCTTGTAGCTGCCGCCGACGCCGTCGTTCAGCATCGCGATCTTCCAGGTGCCCGGCTGGGTCAAATGCAGGTCGAAGGTGCTGCGGAAGCGCCCGGTGGCGAAATTCTCGATCTTGGCCGCGCTGCCATCGGGGGCGAAGGCGGCGGGTTCGACGCGCAGCGGTTGGTGATCGGCGTGGAACACGTCGTTCGAGGCGGCGGCGTCGAAGGTCACCCAGCCGTCGGCGCTCGAGATCACCGTGGTCGAGGGCATCATCCACAGGCGATGCGCCTGCAGCGTGGCGGGAACCGCGGCGAGCGCGAGCGCGGTGACGGCGATGGCGGTGCGAAGCATGGCGATATTTCCCCTGATTGGCGCGGTAAGGTTCAGCGCGTGAAGGCGAGCGCGACCGCGCCCAGTTCGGACTTGCCCGATGCGGCAAAGGTCTGGCCGGGCTTGGGCGGCCAGCTGAAGGGCACGCGGACGACCTCGCGCCCGCCGACCTCGCGCGCCGCCTCGATCGCCAGCACATATTGGCCGGGCGCCAGCTGGCCGGTGGGCACGCGAACCATGTGCTTGCCCGGCGCGCGCGTCGCGCCGGTCACGCCATCGGCGGGAAAGCGCATCGTCCGGCCCGAGGCGCGCCACCAGCTGCGGACATCGCCGAGCCACTTCGTGCCCTCGTTCTTGGCCATGTCGAAATCATACCAGATCTGCAGCGTGCGCGCGGGCATGCCGGGCTTTTCGAGCCAGATCGCGACATAGGGGCGGTTATATTCGGCGACCTTGAGCCGCGGCAGCGTCAGCTGGACCTGCGCGGTCTGCGCGATCGCGGGGGTGGCGACCGCGAGCATCGGCAGGCCGGTGAGCAGCAATTGGTGGCGGACCTGCATGATTATTGTCCTCAATGGATGAAGAAAAGCGCGAGAATCGCGGGGATGGCGAGGCCGAGCACGACCAGCGGCCAGGTGCTGGGGCGTTTCTTGGCGTGGATCTGGAGCAGCACGAAGCCGGTGAGCGCGAAGACGACGCAAGCGCCCGAGAAGATGTCGAGGAACCATTTCCACGCGCCGCCGGTGTTGCGGCCCTTGTGGAGGTCGTTGAGCCACGAGACCCAGCCGCGATCGGTGACTTCGGCGGTGATCGCGCCGGTCGTCTTGTCGATCGCCACCCAGCCGTCGCCGCCGGGACGCGGCAGCGCGACATAGACTTCGCCGTCGCTCCATTCGGCATTGGCGCTGGGGGCGAGGCCGATCTCGTCCTCGATCCAGCGCGCGACGGGGCTGGGGATCGGCCGCGCGGTCTGGTCAGACGAGGAGAGCTGCGCCAGCAAAGGCGCGGGCAAGGTGGCGGCGGCGGTGCTGACCTTGGGCGACGATTCGACCTCGCCCGCATGGTTGAGCGTGATGCCGGTGATCGCGAACAGCAACAGCCCGACCAGGCTGACCGCCGAGCTGATCCAATGCCAGAGATAGGCCTGTTTCAGCCAGAACGCCTTGCGCGCGGGCTTGCGCGGACGCGCCGGGATCGTGGTTAGTTGATGCATTCGGGTCAGGCGTCGCGCAGGGGCGCCTGCGCGCAATGGCGCAGCCGACGGTCGGTGATCGAGAAGCCCGCGTGCGGCATTGAACCCCTAACCCGCTAATGCAAACAATTCGCATCTAGTGCGATGCCGGGGCGGGTTTGTCAACATCGCGGGCGGGGGGCGGTGGGGGCGTGGCGGCGCAAAGAAAACCCCGGCGTCTCGGGGGAGACGCCGGGGTTTCTGCCCTACTCGGTGCGGTGCCTCACTGGCAGGCGAGGCACTCGTCATAGTCGGTCGATTCGCCCAGATCGAAGGTCGGCTTGTCGATCGTGTTGTCGGCCTCGACCCCGCCGCTGCCCGCGAACCCGGCGCGCTGCATGGACTTCGAGCGGAGATAATAGAGCGACTTGATGCCCAATTCCCACGCGCGGAAGTGGAGCATCAGCAGGTCCCACTTCTCGACATCGGCGGGGATGAACAGGTTCAGCGACTGCGCCTGGTCGATATAGGGGGTGCGATCGCCCGCGAGTTCGAGCAGCCAGCGCTGGTCGATCTCGAAGCTGGTCTTAAACGCGTCCTTCTCGTCCTGATTCAGGAAATCGAGATGCTGGACGCTGCCGCCCTTTTCGAGGATCGAATTCCAGATCGCGTCGGAGTTCTTCGACTTGGTCGACAGTAGCTTTTCGAGATGCGGGTTGCGTACCACGAAGCTGCCCGAGAGCGTTTTGTGGGTGTAGATATTGCCCGGGATCGGCTCGATGCACGCGCTGGTGCCGCCGCAGATGATGCTGATCGACGCGGTCGGCGCGATCGCCATCTTGCAGCTGAACCGCTCCATGACACCCATGTCGGCGGCATCGGGGCAGGGGCCGCGCTCGATCGCGAGTTGCATCGATGCTTCGTTCACCTGCGCCGAGACGTGGCGGAAGATGCGCAGGTTCCACGACTTGGCCATCGCGCCTTCAAACGGCAGGCAGCGCGCCTGCAGGAACGAATGGAAGCCCATGACGCCAAGGCCGACCGAACGCTCGCGCATCGCCGAATAGGCGGCGCGTTCCATGCCGGGCTCGGCGCGGTCGATATAGTCCTGCAGCACATTGTCGAGGAAGCGCATCACGTCCTCGATGAAACGCTTGTCGCCGTTCCACTCGTCCCAGGTTTCGATGTTGAGCGACGAGAGGCAGCAGACCGCGGTGCGGTCGTTGCCCAGGTGATCGCGCCCGGTGGGCAAAGTGATCTCGCTGCACAGGTTCGAGGTCGAGACCTTGAGCCCCAGGTCGCGATGATGCTTGGGCATCGTCGAATTCACGTGGTCGCTGAAGACGATATAGGGCTCGCCGGTCGCGAGGCGCGTCTCGACCAGCTTCTGGAACAGCGAGCGCGCATCGACCGTCGCGCGGACGCTGCCGTCCTTGGGGCTCTTGAGCTGCCATTCGTCGCCGGCGCGGACGGCTTCCATGAAGGCGTCGGGGATCAGCACGCCGTGGTGCAGGTTGAGCGCCTTGCGGTTGAAGTCGCCGCTGGGTTTGCGGATTTCGAGGAATTCCTCGATCTCGGGGTGCGACACATCGAGATAGCAGGCCGCCGAGCCGCGGCGCAGCGAGCCCTGGCTGATCGCCAGCGTCAGCGAATCCATCACGCGCACGAACGGAATGATGCCGCTGGTCTTGCCGTTGAGGCCCACCGGCTCGCCGATGCCGCGGACATTGCCCCAATAGGTGCCGATGCCGCCGCCGCGCGAGGCGAGCCAGACATTCTCGTTCCAGGTCTGGACGATGCCCTCGAGGCTGTCGGGGACCGAGTTGAGGTAGCAGCTGATCGGCAGCCCGCGCCCGGTGCCGCCGTTCGACAGAACGGGCGTTGCGGGCATGAACCACAGCTTCGAGATATAGTCGTACAGCCGCTGTGCATGCGCGGCGTCATCGGCATAGGCCGAGGCGACGCGGACGAAGAGGTCCTGATAGCTTTCGCCCGGCAGCAGATAGCGGTCCTTGAGCGTTTCCTTGCCGAAATCGGTCAGCAGCGCGTCGCGCGAATGATCGACCTCGACCGCATAGAGCTGCTTGTCGATCGTGTGCGAGGTGCGCGCCTTGGGGGCGTCGGCGGCGGTTTCGCTGATGGTGTCGGTCGCGGTATCGCTCACGTGCTGATCGTCCCTGAAATCCATGACTGGCCCGTCCCTCGTTCGTGCGGCATGCACCCTCGATTCGCGGGCGGATACCGATGCTATCATCCAGCGCGGCTGCGCGAGAACAAAAAGTGATCATGTTGCGCCGGAGAGCGGAAGCGAGCCGTGCCACGATATCGGTCTATCGCGCGTCGGATACCATCGCTTGGGCCGTATCCCCGTTGCTACCACTATAGATTGTGCTCAAATCGGGCGAGGCACAAGCCGGTAAATCGGCACCGCGGCGCGGTTCGTCGAATATCCGCGTGCCCCGATGGCCGCCGATCGGCCGCGACGCGTGGACCAAGCTGGCGTTCCCCAAAAGCAATAGGGCGATGCGCGGCGGGCAAAAAGATTCATGGGGAGGAATCGCCCGCGCTTGCACGGGGCGGGCATTTCCCGGACGGTGGCGGGCGGCACGACGGGGGAGCGATGATGGACGAGCTTGGACGCAGCACGGTGCGCCGCGTGACGTGGCGGCTGATCCCGCTGCTCGGGCTGCTGTACATGGTCGCCTATATCGACCGGCAGAACGTGTCCTATGCCAAGCTGCAGATGGTCGGCGACCTCGGCATCAGCGAGGCGGCCTATGGGCTGGGCGCGGGGTTGTTCTTCGTCGGCTATTGCCTGTTCGAGGTGCCGAGCAACCTGATCCTCGAGCGCGTCGGTGCGCGGCGTTGGTTCGCGCGGATCATGGCGAGCTGGGGGATCGTCACGCTGCTGCTGGGCTTCACCCAGAGCCCGACGATGTTCTACATCCTGCGCTTCCTGCTGGGGGTGGCCGAAGCGGGGTTCTTTCCCGGCGTGCTCTATGCGCTGACTTTGTGGTTCCCGCAGGCGCATCGTGCGCGCGCGATCGGCCTGTTCATGCTGGCGAGCGCGGTCGCCAATGCGGTGGGCGCGGCGCTGGGCGGGCTGCTGCTCGACCTCGACGGGCTGGGCGGCCTTCGCGGCTGGCAATGGGTGTTCCTGGCGACCGGCGCGCCCGCGCTGCTGCTGGTGCCGGTGGTGCTGCGTTATCTGCCGAGCGGGCCGGGCGAGGCGCGCTGGCTGACCCCGGCGCAGAAGACCTGGCTTGCCGAGGTGCTAGAGGCCGAGCGGATCGCCGGCGGGCGCGAGGCGCATGGCAATCCGCTGCGCGCGCTGCTCGATGCCCGCGTGCTGATGCTGAGCGCCGCCTATGTCGGGTTTCCACTGGCGGCCTATGGCCTCAGCTACTGGCTGCCGACGATCGTCCAGGGGTTCGGGGTGTCGAATACCGTCAACGGGTTCCTCAACGTCATCCCCTGGGTGCTGGTGGGGCTGGCGCTGTGGGCGGTGCCGCGCCACGCCGCGCGCTACGCCGACCAGCGCTGGCATATCGTGGTGCCCGCGATCCTCGGCGGCATCTGCCTGATCGGCAGCGTGGTGGTGCCCGGCGCGGTCGCGAAGTTCGCCTTGCTGTGCATCGCCGCGCCCGCGATCTTCTCGGGCCAGCCGGTATTCTGGACGCTGCCCCCGCGCTTCCTGACCGGCGCGAGCGCGGCGGCGGGGCTGGCGATCATCAATTCGGTGGGCAATCTGGGCGGCTTCGTCGCGCAGACGGTAGTGCCGCGTATCCGCGACGAGACCGGCAGCGACCTGGCGCCGATGCTGTTCCTGGCGGCGTGCCTGTTCGCCGCGGCGGTCGGGGTGCTGGTGGTCGAGCGGCGGCTGCCGCGGGGGTAGAGGTGCTGGTTCACCTCACCGCCATCCGACGCGCTGCGCCCATTCCTCTATTCGCTTCCGGCGGCTGGCCAGGTCGGCGGGTTTGGCCCCGGCCTCCGTTTGCTCCCGATGGTTCGCGATCGCGGCCGCTAACGGCTCCAGCCCGACTTCGGCTCGCCGTCGGTCGACGCCATCGGGATCGTCGATCGGCAAGGGGCTGAACTGCCCATCGTCGCCCCAATCGAATTGCGAGCCGTAGCGCTGAGCGCGTCCTTCGAAGACGCAGATGCGGTCGAACATCATCGCCATTTGCCAAGCCGGCGCCTGTCCTTGCGCGACCGCCGCTTCGAGCAACCCGAGGCAGCGGCGCTGAAAAGGCGGCAGGCCGATGGCATGCTGGGCGATCAGCCACGTGGCTTCGGCCCCGCTTTCTCCCACCCGATCCGCTATGGGCCAGCCGATCGCGTCGATAATGGTTTCCAGCGCCTGCGCATTGGCTTCGTGGACGGCCTGCATCTCGGGATGATAGCCTTCGAACAGGCTGCCATGGCTTGCCAGGCGCGCCCTTGTCGCCCGATCATGGGCGGCAAGGGCGATCAGCCGGGATGCCAAAGACTGATCCATACGCGCAGGCCGATCCCCGGTTTGACCGTCATCCAACCGCCCCCTCGCTCTCGCGAGGGGTGGCATGTCAGATCGTGCCGGCTTTCTTCAGCTTCACCGCATGGTCCACCGCGCGCGCGGTGAGCGCCATGAAGGTCAGCGAGGGGTTCACGCACGATACCGAGGTCATCACCGCGCCGTCGGTGATGAACAGGTTCGCCGCGTCGTGTGCCTGGCCCCATTTGTTGACCACCGACTGGCGCGGATCGGCGCCCATGCGCGCGCCGCCCATTTCGTGGATCGCATCCCCCGGCACATGCTCGCCGCGCCAGCTATGGACGTCGGTGAGGCCCGCCTTGCGCAGCATCTCCTCGCCCTGTTCGCGCGCGTCGGTCATCATCTTCATTTCATTGTCGCGGAAGGTGACGTCGAAGCGCACCAGCGGCATGCCGAAGCGGTCGACCTTGTCGGGGTGCAGGCTGATGCGGTTGTCCTCATAGGGCAGGCATTCGCCGAACGCGGTCATGCCGAAGCTCCACGGCGCATAGCCGCGCATCCCCTTTTTCATCGATTCGCCGAAGCCGACCGGATACATCGGGCTGCGCTGCGCGCTCCCCTGATAGCCATAGCCGCGCTTGAAGCCGACGCCCTCTTCGCCGCCGACATTGCGGAAGCGCGGGATATAGACGCCGCCGGGGCGACGGCCATATTCGATGAACTCGGTCATGCCGGGGATATTGCCGCTGACGCCGACGCGGAAGATGTGGTCCATCACATAGCGGCCGAGCGTGCCGCTGGTGTCGAACACGCTCTTGGTCGAACCGGCAGCGCGGGTGTTCAGCATGATCTGCGTCGACGCCATCGCCGAGGCGCACATGAAGACGAGGCCGGCGGGGATGATCTCGGCCTGGTTGGTCTGGGTATCGACCACGCGAACCCCGGTGACGCGCTTGCGCTTGGCATCATATTCGAGGTTGGTGACCATGGCATTGGCGCGCAGCGTCAGCCGGCCGGTCGCGCGCGCGGCGGGCAGCGTGACCGCCTGGGTCGAGAAATAGGCGCCGAACGAACAGCCGCGACCGCATTGGTTGCGATACTGGCACTTTGTGCGTCCCTGCTCGGGCTTGTCCTCGGTCATGTTCGACAGCCGGGTGTTGATGAGCTTGCGCCCCGGCGACGTCGTCTCGAGCCGCTGCTTGAGCCATTTCTCGGCGACGTTCATCTGCATCGGCGGCTGGAACACGCTGTCGGCGAGCTGGGGCAGATTCTCGCGCGAACCCGAGACGCCGATATATTTCTCGACATAGTCGTACCAGGGGGCGACGTCGTCGTAGCGGATCGGCCAGTCGATCGCGACATTCTCGCGCTTGTTGGCCTCGAAGTCCTCGGGACTCCAGCGGAAGCTCCAGCGGCCCCAGATCAGCGACTTGCCGCCGACCGCGCCGGGCCGAATCCAGTAGAATTTGTCCCCCTCGTCATAGGCATAGGGGTTCAGCCGGTCGTTGTTGTAATATTTCTGGGTGCTCGGCGCGACATAGCCGTGCTTGGCGATGAAATAGTCGCTCTGGATCAGCTTGGCGGGCATCGCGTCGCGCGCGGGGATCTCGAAGGCGGGCTTGCCGTCATAGTCGTAATCCTCGCCGTGCTCGACCATGACGCCGCGGTCGAGCATCAGGACGCGCAGCCCCTTTTCGGTCAGTTCCTTCGCCGCCCAACCGCCGCTCACCCCGGAGCCGATGACGATCGCGTCGAACTTGTCGGTCGCTTGCATGGTGGAAATCCTCGAATACACAGGTCAGGCGCGCAGGCGGCTGAGCGTCTGGAAGCTGGTGGTGATGTCGGGCAGATAGGGCGCGGGCGACTGGTCGTTCTCGACATAGAAGTGCCGCACGCCGGCGATGTCGTTGAGCGTGAAGATGTCGGCGAAGTCGATCGTCCCCTTGCCGACGCTGGTCATCTTGCCATCGGCGGTGCGATCCTTGACGTGATAGGCATAGATGCGGCCGGGCATGCTGCGGATCAGCGCCTTGGGATCGACCCCTGCGGCGATCGTCCAGAACAGGTCGAGCTCGATCTTCACCAGCGCCGGATCGGTATCGGCGATCAGCCGCTCGTACAGGCTGCGCCCTTCGGGCTTGAGCGTGAATTCGAAATCATGGTTGTGATAGGCGAAATCGAGACCCAGCTTCTTGAGCCGCTCGGCGAAGCGGCTGAAATCGGCGATCGCCTTGGTGAAGACCGGGAGCGTGCGATTGGGCTCGGTCATGTACGGTAGGATGATGGTGTCGGCACCGAGCGTCTTGGCCATCTTCACCGCGCCGTCGAAATCGGCGAGCAGCATTTCATAGGGCACGTGGATCGAAGGCGATTTGAGCCCCAGCCGGTCCATCCTCCGGCGAAGCGCGGCATGGTCCATCTTGTCATAGCCGCCACCGCCGAATTCGACCTCGCGATAGCCGATCTTGGCGATCTTCTCGAGCGTCCCCATCGGATCGGGCCCGAACAATTCGCGCACGGTGTAGAGCTGGATGCCGATCGCACGCTTGGGCTGCGCGAAGGCGGGGCCGGCGGCGGCGAGCGCGGTGAGCGCGGCGCCGGTGCCGAGGATCTGGCGGCGGTTCAGGTTCATGCCGAAAAGACCTTTGTGCCATTGGTGTAGCGGTGGGCGCCGTCATAGCGGCCGGGCACCGGCAGATATTCGCGTTCCTGCATGATGCCGATTTCCGAGGTGAAATAGCCGGTGACGACGAGCTGGCGGAATTTTTCGAAGAAATCCTTTCCGCCCGGCAGCTGGTCGTTCATCGCCAGCGTCAGCAGCGCGTCGTGCTGCGCCGCGCTCGCCTTCGATCCCGGCAGCTTGTAGTCGCTAACGCTGCGTGCGCCGATCGCGTCGAGACCGGCGACGATCGGCACGCGATCCTCGGGCAACGCCCAGTCGGCGAGCAGCTTTTCGATGAACTGCGGCACCTCGGCGGCGATCGCGCCGGGGGTGTCGGTGGTCGGCATGATGCGTTCGCTGAGCGCGGTCATCAGCGCGCGCTGTTCGGCGGTGAAGACCGCAGTCGTCGCCGCGCCATCGCTGATCGGCACCACCTGCCCCGCCGCGGCGCGCGCGATCGGGGCGAACAGCGCGGTACCGAACATCGCCGCCATTCCGGCGAGCGCATTTCTGCGGTCGATCATTTCACGGCTCCTTGAAAGTCATGGCTGAGCGCTGCCTCGGGCAGCGGGCGCACCCAGATGTTGCGGAAAGAAACAGGCGAATCATGGTCCTGCAGCTGGATCGGCGCGGCATCGCCATGCGCTTCGTATTTGCCGACCTGGCGCCAGGCGGTGGTGCCGAGCCAGGGTTGGCGATGCTGGACCAGCACGCCGTTGAGGAAGGCGGTGATGTAGGCGGGGCGCAGCAGCTTGCCGTCGTCGCCGAAGCGCGGGCGTTCGAACACCACATCGTAGCTCTGCCATTCGCCGGGCTTGCGCGAGGCGTTCACCAGCGGCGGCTTCCAGGCATAGATCGCGCCGACGGTGCCGTCGGCATAGGTGGGGTTCTGATAGCCGTCGAGGATCTGGATCTCGTAGCGCTGCATGAACCAGATGCCGCTGTTGCCGCGATCCTGCGAGCTCTTGGTCGGCGGGGTCGGGCTGCGGAATTCGAGATGGAGCTGGACGTCGCCGAAGCTCTGCTTGGTGCTGAGCGAACTGTCCTTGCCGCCGACGCGCGCGGGGACGGTGAAAATGCCGCCCTCGACCTTCCACGGCGTGCCTTGCGCGGTCCAGGCATCGAGCGAGGACCCGTCGAACAGGACGATCGCGTCCGAAGGCGCAGCGCCCGGCGCGGGGGCGGGGGTCACGACGGTGGGCGCGGGGCGCTCCGAATCATGGACGTGCCACTGGCCGCCGGGCAGCATCGGGGTGTCGCGAAAGCCGGGCTTGTCCGGTGTCTTGTCCTGCGCCACGCCGATGCCCCCAAGCGACGCCAGTGCGCCGATCGTCAAGATGGTCCGTTTCACGCTTCTTCCCCTCATGCAGCGTCGATCGCGCGATAGGCGGCGATCAGCCGGTCCTCGCCCGCGCGGCCCTCGACCGAATTGCCATGTTCCATGCCGATCACCCCGCCGAAGCGCTTGGCGCGCAGCCAGCGCACGACATTTTGGTAGTTGATCTCGCCCGATCCCGGCTCGTTGCGCCCCGGATTGTCGCCGAACTGGATATAGCCGATCTCGCTCCAGCAGGCATCGAGCGTATTGATGAGATTCCCCGCCTGGATCTGCTCGTGATACAGGTCGGCGAGTACCTTGATCGCGGGGCTGTCGATCGCGCGCGCGACCGCGAAGCCCTGCGGGATCGTCGTCATGAAGACGCCGGGATGATCCACCAGCGTGTTGAGCGGCTCCATCACCATGGTGATGTCGTGCGGGGCATAGATGTCGGCGGCGCGGCGCAGCACGTCGATCACGCGCGCGGTCTGGAGCTCGATCGGCAGCCTGCGATCGACGAAGCCGGTGACGATCGTCGCATGCCGGGCATTCAGCCGCTTGGCGACGTCGACCGACGCGCGGATGTCGGCAAGGAAGCGATCGCGATCGGCATCGTCGTTGCCGCCGAGCACCGGGCGGAAATCGGCCCAGCGCGGCATGCTGGCGACGAACACCCCCATCGTCATCCCGCGCTGCTGGAGCGCGCGCGCCATCGCATTCTGGTCGGCGACTCTGCGGCCGGCGACTTCATTGTCTTCCCAGGCGGTGAAGCCTTGGTCGGCGGCATAGGCGATCTGTTCGAGCCGGTTGCCGCGGCTCCTGAAGCTGCCTTCGTGCGGCGCATATTTCAGCGAGAAGGTCGCGCGGTTCTGGCCGCCACCGCCACTGATCCCGCTACCGACCGCGGCAGCGCCGGCGCCCGCCGCGCCGATCGCGCCCGCCGCCAGCACCGATCGGCGCGACAGCTTCATGCAGCCTCGCCCGCCAGCTGCGCGCGAGACTTGCCGCGTTCGCGCAGCCAAATGACGCCGAACACCGCGAGCAGGATCAGCGGCAGGATCGCCAGCCGCTGGAACGACAGCGACGCGGCGGCATCCTCGACCGCGAGCTTGGCCGCGCCGGTGAGCGAGGCGAAGGCGGCGGGGCCGCCGGCGAACTCGATCTTGGCCTCATCGAACATCGCGCCGAGCTGCGGCAGCACGAAGAAGCTCGCCATCGCGCCCGCCGATCCAACCAGCCCCATCGCCCAGGATCCGCCGCGCGGATAGCGCTCGGCGACCGAGGCGAGCATCGTCGGCCACATCACGCAGACGCCCAAGCCCCAGACCGTCGAGGCGATGATCGCCGCGATCGGCGACTGCGCCTGGCTGAGCATGAACAGCCCGACCGCGGCGAGCAGGCTCGATACCCACAACAGGCCGGGGTTCGAGATCTTGTTCGCGAGCCGGCCGGCGAAGTGGCGGAAGACGAACATCAGCGCGTTGACATAGACCAGCAGCAGGATGCCGCGCATGCCGACGCGGTTGCTGAGCGCGACGTCGATCCACTGGCCGGGCGCGAGCTCGGACGCGGCGGTCAGGAACATCGCGCCGAACCAGATGAAGAAGCTGGGGCGGCGGAACACCTCGCCCAGCATCTCGCCGAAGCCGACGCCGGTTTCCTCGCGCAGCGCCGGCGGGAAGGTGGTGGTGGCGGCGATCACGATCGTCGCGATCGCGGGGATCAGTACCAGCGCCATGATCCCCTGCCAGGGCAGCGTATCGGCGAGGAAGAAGCCCGCGAGCCCGCCGACGATGATGCCGCCGGGGAACCAGGCGTGGAGCACGTTCAATCGGTGCGTCGTGTCCTCGGGATAGAGCTGCGCGGTGAGCGGGTTGATCGCGGCTTCGGTGAGCCCCCAGCCGATCCCGCTGACCAGCATGCCGAACCACACGAAATGATAGATGTTCATGCCCGTGGCGAGATCGCCCGCGAACACGATCGCGAGCGGGCCGAGGACGAAGCAAAGCCCCGCGCCGAGCAGGCAGCGCTTCATCCCGATCTGGTCAAGGAGGGTGGAGGCGACGAACACCGTGATCGCGAAGCTCAGGAACGCCGCGCCGAGCGCGGCGGCGAGCAGTTCGCCCGCCTGCAACGGCGCGATCGGATCGATCCATTCGGCCTTGAGCCCGCTGGCGATCGCGCCGCGGATGCCGAGGCTTGATGCCGCGGTGAACAGCGCCAGCACCCCCAGCCAGAACAGCCGGCTCTTGTTGACGCCCTGGACGCCCGGCATTGCGGCGCTCGCTTTGCTACTCACGCACCCACCCCCTGATTATTGTTATTGTCTTACAAGCTGAGCGGCGCCGCGGCTCAGGTCAAGCCCAACATCGCACGATTGAGCGCCGGATCGCCGCCACCGGCGAAATCGTCGAATGCGCCCTCGGCCTTGCGGATCATGTGCGCCTCGATGAAGGGCGCGCCTTCGCGCGCGCCGTCCTCGGGATGCTTGAGGCAGCATTCCCATTCGAGCACCGCCCAGCCGGCATAGCCATATTGGGTGAGCTTCGAGAAGATCCCCCCGAAATCGACCTGCCCGTCGCCCAAGGAGCGGAAGCGACCGGGACGATCGACCCAGTCCTGGAAGCCGCCATAGACCCCCGAGCGACCATTGGGATTGAGCTCGGCATCCTTGACGTGGAACATCCGGATTCGCTCGTGATAGAAATCGATGAACTGCAGATAGTCGAGCGACTGCAGCACATAATGGCTGGGGTCGTAGAGGATGTTGGCGCGCGGGTGGTTGTCGACGCCCGCCAGGAAGCGTTCGAAGGTGACGCCGTCGTGCAGATCCTCGCCCGGATGGATCTCATAGGCGAGGTCGATCCCTTCCTCCTCGTACACGTCGAGGATCGGGCGCCAGCGCTTGGCGAGTTCGGCAAAGGCCTCCTCGACTAGCCCGGCGGGGCGCGGCGGCCAAGGGTAGAGATAGGGCCAGGCGAGCGCGCCCGAGAAGGTGGCGGCGGCGTTCAGCCCCAGCCGGCGGCTGGCGCGCGCGGCGAGCTTGACCTGCTCGACCGCCCAGGCTTGGCGCTCGACCGGCTTGCCGTGGAGTTCGGGCGGCGCGAAGGCGTCGAAGGCGACGTCATAGGCGGGATGCACCGCGACCAGCTGGCCCTGCAGATGCGTCGACAGCTCGGTGATCTCGACGCCTGCCTCGCGGCAGGTGCCGGCCAGCTCGTCGCAATAATCCTGGCTTTCGGCGGCCTTGGCGAGGTCGATGCAGCGGCTATCCCAGGTCGGAATCTGCACCCCGACATAGCCGGCATCGGCCATCCAGCGCGCAGCCGTGCCAAGTGTGTCGAACGGCGCGCTGTCGCCCATGAACTGCGCAAGGAAAACCGCTGGTCCCTTCATCGGCAAAATCTCCTGAAATCAGTTATTTGGTAGTTTCGCGCTTCAGATAGGCGATCAACGCGGCGCGCTTGGCAGCGTCGGGAACTTTGACCATCATCCGCGTCCCCGGAACCCGCTTGGTGGGCGCTTCGAGATATTCGCTGAGCGTCTTGTCGTCCCAGCGGATCTTCGATGCCTTGAGCGCAGGACTGTAGCTGAAGCCGGTCGCGGCGGCCGCCTGGCGCCCGAACAGCCCGTGCAGATTGGGGCCGGCACCGTTGCGGCCGCCCTTGTTGAGCGTGTGACACGCACGGCAGGTGTTGAAGACCTGCGCGCCGGCATCGGCATTTTGCGCCGCGGCGGGCGTGGGGGCAATCGACAGGGCGGCTGGAACCAGCATCGCCGTAAACAATAATTTCATGAACCTCTCCGGTCTTATTATGATCGGTTGCCGGCCTGTAACCGGTTCAACGCAGCATGCGCAAGCCATCGCAAGGGCTTGCATTCGAATGCAGTAACGGCATCGTGCCTGACTGAACGCTTAATAGCGTCGCTACGGCAATGGGCTCGCGGCATGGCGATCGGCGAGCCCGCGAATATGGGAGAGGTTGCGAATGACGGCATCGGCATCGAGGCTGCGATACGGGATGGTTGGCGGCGGCGAGGGCGCGTTCATCGGTGCGGTGCATCGGATGGCGGCTGCGCTCGACGGCGAATGCGCGCTGGTTTGCGGGGCGTTCAGCAGCGACGGCGAGCGCAATGCGCGCAGCGCTGCCGCGCTCGGGATAGAGCCTGCGCGCGCTTATGGCTCGCTCGAGGCGCTGCTGGCGGGCGAGGCGGCGTTGCCGACAAGCGAGCGGATGCAGGCGTTGGCGATCGTCACGCCCAACCACCTGCACGCGCCGATGGCGATCGCCGCGCTCGACGCCGGGTTCGACGTGATGTCCGAAAAGCCGATGGCGCTGAACCTCGACGAGGCGCTGGCGATCGCCGAGGCGGTCGAGCGCTCGGGCCGGCTGTACGGGCTTGCGTTCACCTATAGCGGCTATCCCCTGGTCGAGGAGGCGCGGGTGCGCGTCGCGCGCGGCGATCTGGGCGCGATCCGGCTGGTGCAGGTCGAATATTCGCAAGGCTGGCTGAGCCAGCCAATCGATGCGGGCGGCAACAAGCAGGCCGAATGGCGCACCGATCCGGCGCGCGCGGGGCTGGGCGGCTGCCTGGGCGACATCGGCACGCATGCGTTCCAGCTCGCCGAGCATGTCTCGGGCCTGAGCGTCGAGGAATTGAGCGCCGACCTGACGATCCATGTTCCCGGGCGGCGGCTCGACGACGATGTCTCGGCGCTGCTGCGCTTTGAAGGCGGCGCGCGCGGCACGCTCAAGGCGAGCCAGGTCGCCGCGGGCGACGAGAATGGGTTGCGGCTGCGGGTGCATGGCGAGAAGGGCGGGCTCGACTGGTCGCAGCAGGAGCCCAATACGCTGACGCTGCGCTGGCTCGACCGCCCTGCCGAGATCGTGCGGGCAGCGGGACCGGGGCTCGATGCGCTGACCACCGCGCGGCTGCGGACGCCGTCGGGGCATCCCGAGGGCTATATCGAGGCGTTCGCGAACCTGTATCGCAGCTTCGCCAAGACGGTGAAGGCGGGCACGGCGGTGCCCGCGATCGGCACCGCCGACTGGTTTCCGGGGATCGACGACGGGCTGCGCACGATGACCTTTGTCGAGGCGATGATCGAAAACAGCGCCGGCGACGCCAAATGGACGCGGCTTGCCGATGTCCTGGCCGCGCGGCGGAACACCAAGGGAGAAGCTGCATGAATGCGTCGAAATCGGGCCGATCGAAACTGGGCCGATCGAAACTGGGCTGGGCGATCGCCGGGATCGTGCTGTCGTCGCTGCTGGTGGCTTCGCCCGCGCGTGCGCAGACACCGCGCGAAGGGCGGTTCGTGCATCACGTCTTCTTCTGGCTCAAAAATGCCGACAGCGCGGCCGATCGGGCCAAATTGATCGCCGCGCTGGAAAAGCTGTCGGCGGTGAAGACGATCCGCAGCTATCAGATCGGCGAACCCGCCCCGACGCGGCGCGAGGTGATCGACAGTTCGTATTCGGTGTCGTGGACGCTGTTCTTCGACAGCAAGGTCGACCAGGATTCGTATCAGGACGACCCGATCCACCTGAAGTTCGTCGAAGAGAATGCGGCGCTGTGGGACCGGGTGCAGGTGTACGATACCGTGCCGGTAACCGCGAACTAGCCGCGGGTATTTCAGCCGGGGGTCAGCTTCAGCAGCCGGCCCCCGGCGCCGTCTTCGAGCACCCAGATCGCGCCGTCGGGGCCTTGTTCGACCTCGCGGATGCGGCGGCCGAGCGGGATGCGCTGGACTTCGCTTGCGGTGGCGCCGGTGAGCGCGACGCGCACCAGCCCCTGTTGCACCAGCCCGCCGATCAGCGCCTGGCCCTGCCAGCCGCTGAACAGCGTTCCCGAATAGATGATCATGCCGGCAGGCGCGATCACCGGGGTCCAGAACGCCGCGGGGCCGACATAGCCGTCGCCGGGGCGGTGATCGGGGATGTCACCGCCGCCATAGTCGCTGCCGTTCGAGGCGCGCGGCCAGCCATAATTGCCGCCGCGTTCGATGACGTTGAGCTCGTCGCCACCCTCGGGGCCGTGTTCATGCTCCCACAATCGGCCCGACGAATCGAAGGCCAAGCCATAGGGGTTGCGGTGGCCGAAGCTCCAGATTTCGGGGCGGAAGCCCGCCTGGCCGACAAAGGGGTTGTCGGTCGGCACGCCGCCGGTGTCGGTGAGGCGGACGACGACGCCCAGTGTCTGCGACCGGTCCTGCGCGGGGGTGCCCTGCTGGCGCTCGCCCGCGGTGACGAACATCCGCCCGTCGGCGGCGAAGGCGATGCGGCCGCCGAAATGGCCGTCGCCCGCGACTTTGGGCGCCTGGCGCCAGACGATGGCGAGATCGTCGATCCGCGATGCGTCGGCCGACAAGGTGCCGCGCGCGACCGCGAGGCCTTTGCCGCTGCTGCCCGCTTCGGCGAAGCTGAGATAGACGAGCCGATTGCTGGCGAATTGGGGGTGGAGGACGACGTCGTGGAGCCCGCCCTGGCCGGCGGCGGCGACGACCGGAACGCCTGCGATCGGCGGCGACTTCTCGCCCGCCTGGGTGACGATGCGCAGCGCGCCGCCGCGTTCGGTGACGAGCAGCAGGCCATCGGGAAGGAAGGTCATCGCCCAGGGCGAATCGAAGCTGGCGACCGGGGCGCTGCGCACCGTCGTGGTGGGCGGTGCTGGGGTGGGCGTAGGAGTCGGCGTCGGGGCGGGGGTAGGCGAGGGGGTCGGTGTCGGGGTGGGAGCGGGCGTGATCGCGCCCGTCCCGCCGCCATCGCACCCCGCCAGCAACGCCAGCAGAGCGCAGAGCGCGGCGAGACGGGCGCGCGGGGTCATGCGGGCTTGGTCAGCTTAAGGAGGCGACCGCCCTCGCCATCCTCGAGCACGTAGAGCGCGCCGTCGGGGCCCTGCTCGACCTCGCGGATGCGGGCGTTCATGCCCCATTGGTCACCTTTGGTGGCTTCGGTGCCGTTGACGTCGATCCGCACCAGCGCTTCGGACGCCAGGCCGCCGACGAACAGGTCGCCCTGCCATTCGGGGAACATCGCGCCCGAATAGACGATCAGGCCGGCGGGCGCGATCACCGGGGTCCAGTTGACCTTGTACTTTTCGAACTCGGGGCGGGTGTCGTGGTTGGGGATGTCGCGGCCGTCATAATGATCGCCGTCGGAGACGATCGGATAGCCGTAATTCTTGCCCGCCTGGATCAGGTTGATCTCGTCGCCGCCCATCGGCCCCATTTCCTGCTCCCACAAATTGCCCGCGCCATCGAAGGCGATCCCGAGCAGGTTGCGATGGCCATAGGACCAGACCGCGGGATTGAAGCCCTTGGCGGCGAGCGCGGGGTCGCCCGCAGGCTCGCCGTCGAGGGTCAGGCGAAGCACCTTGCCGAGCGTCGCCTTGGGATCCTGCGCGGGATCGAACTTCTGGCGCTCGCCATTGGTGAAGAACAGGTGCTGGCCGTCGGGCGCGAAAGCGATCCGGCCCGAATAATGGCCGTCACCCTCGACATAGGGCGAGGCGCGGAAGATCACCGACACGTCCTGCAGCGCGGGCTTGTCGCCATCCTGCAACACGCCGCGCGCCAGCGCGACGCCCTTGCCGCCGGGGCCGGCTTCGGAGAAGCTGAAATAGACCATCCGGTTCTGCGCGAATTGCGGATGCAGCACGACGTCCATCAGGCCGCCCTGGCCTTCGCTGTCGACCGCGGGGATGCCCGTGAGCGGTGTCTTGGTCTTGCCGTCGGCCGAAACGAGCATCAGCTGGCCCGCCTTCTGCGTCACCAGCATCCGGCCATCGGGCAGGAAGGTCATCGCCCAGGGCGCGTCGAACGCGGCAACGGGGGTGACGGCGAAGGGAAGGCCGGCCTGCGCGGCACCGGCGGGGCTGGCGGCTGCGGTCGTGGCATTGGCAGGAACGGTCGCGTTGCCCTGATCGGCGGCGCTGCAAGCCAGCAGCGAAGCCGAGGCGATAGTGGTAAATAAAATGGTGCGCGTGGACATGGTCTCTCCCGAGGACGTTACGTTTCGAGCTCCAACCTGCACCAAGCGGTGCGGTTCCGCCAGAGACGCTTGCCGATCCTGGAATCGGCGCGTATATGGAAGGCCTGCTCGACATTGGTGACATTGACGAGGTCGGGACCGAAAGGCTCCGGCGCCCAGACCGTTTGCGCAAAACCCAGGCTGCTTGCCTGTACAACGAAAGACCGCATGGCCGATATCGCCGCCCTGGCTGCCCTGATCGAACCCGAAGCGACCGCGCTCGGGCTGGCGCTGGTACGCGTCAAGATGTTCGGCGGCACCTCGGACCCGACGCTGCAGGTGATGGCTGAGCGCCCCGACACCCGCCAGCTGACGATCGACGATTGCGCGGCGCTGTCGCGGCGGATCTCGGACGTGCTCGACGCGCTCGAGGCGCAAGGGCGCGACCCGATCGTCGAGGCGTATCGACTGGAGGTATCGTCGCCGGGGATCGATCGCCCGCTGACCCGGCTCGCCGATTTCGGCGACTGGGCGGGGCATGAGGCGCGGATCCACCTGGTCGAGCCGGTCGACAACCGCAAGCAGCTGACGGGCATCCTTGCGGGCATCGACGGCGACCAGATCACGATCGACGTCCGCAAGCACAAGGAAATGACGATCGGGTTCGCGCAGGTCGCCGAGGCGAAGCTGCTGCTGACCGACAAGTTGATCGCCGCCACCCAGCCCTTGTCGCTGGCGGGCGCAGACGAAATCATCGAAGCGCCGATCGAAGGCGTCGACGAAACCGAAGCAGAGGAACAGGACTGATGGCCACCGCCGTTACCGCCAACCGCGCCGAGCTGATCGCGATCGCCGATTCGGTCGCCAAGGAAAAGTTGATCGACAAGGCGATCGTCATCGAGGCGATGGAGGACGCGATCCAGCGCGCCGCCAAGAACCGCTATGGCGCCGAGAACGACATCCGCGCCAAGCTCGATCCGGTGACCGGTGACCTGCGCTTGTGGCGCGTCGTCGAAGTGGTCGAGGCGGTCGACGATTTCTTCAAGCAGGTCGATGTCGCGCAGGCCGAGAAGCTGCAAAAGGGCGCGGTCGTCGGCGATTATATCGTCGATCCGCTGCCGCCGATCGAATTCGGGCGCATCCAGGCGCAGGCATCGAAGCAGATCATCTTCCAGAAGGTCCGCGACGCCGAGCGCGAGCGCCAGCATGAAGAATTCAAGGACCGCGTCGGCGAGATCATCACCGGCGTCGTCAAGCGCGTCGAGTTCGGCCATGTCGTGGTCGACCTGGGCCGCGCCGAGGGCGTCATCCGCCGCGACCAGCAGATCCCGCGCGAAGTGGTGCGCGTCAACGACCGGATCCGCAGCCTGATCTTCAGCGTTCGCCGCGAAAATCGCGGGCCGCAGATTTTCCTCAGCCGCGCGCATCCCGACTTCATGAAGAAGCTGTTCGCGCAGGAAGTGCCCGAAATCTATGACGGCATCATCGAGATCAAGGCGGCCGCGCGCGACCCGGGCAGCCGCGCCAAGATCGGCGTGATCAGCCATGATTCGGGGATCGACCCGGTCGGCGCGTGCGTCGGCATGAAGGGCAGCCGCGTCCAGGCAGTCGTGCAGGAGATGCAGGGCGAGAAGATCGACATCATCCCCTGGTCGCCCGACATCGCGACCTTCGTCGTCAACGCGCTGCAGCCGGCGAATGTCGCGCGCGTCGTGATCGACGAGGAAGACGACCGCATCGAAGTGGTGGTGCCCGACGACCAGCTTTCGCTGGCGATCGGCCGTCGCGGCCAGAACGTCCGGCTGGCGAGCCAGCTGACGGGCAAGGCGATCGACATCCTCACCGAAGCCGATGCCAGCGAGAAGCGGCAGAAGGAATTCGTCGAGCGTTCGGCGATGTTCGAGAAGGAACTCGACGTCGACGAGACGCTGGCGCAGCTGTTGGTCGCCGAAGGGTTCGGCGAGCTCGAGGAAGTCGCCTATGTCGAGATCGCCGAGCTGGCGACGATCGAGGGCTTCGACGAGGATCTGGCGGGCGAGCTGCAGAACCGCGCGCAGGAAGCGCTCGATCGCCGCGAGGAATCGAACCGCGAATTGCGGCGTTCGCTGGGGGTCGAGGACGACCTGACGACGATGCCGTATCTGACCGAGGCGATGCTGGTGACGCTGGGCAAGGCGGGGATCAAGACGCTCGACGATCTCGCCGATCTGGCGACCGACGAGCTGGTCGAGAAGAAGCGCGCCGAACCGCGCCGCCGCAACGACGACGCGCCCAAGCGTCCCGAGCCCAAGGGCGGCATCCTGGCCGATTATTCGCTGAGCGACGAGCAGGGCAACGAGATCATCATGGCGGCGCGCGCGCACTGGTTCGAGGACGAGGCGCCTGCCGCGGCCGAGAGCGATGCGGGCGAAGCCGAGGTGGCCGAAGCCGACGCGCCCGCAACCAACGATGCCGGGGAGGACGCTGTTGCGGAATCCGAGCAATGATCGGGCGGACGCTAGTCTGACTGCTTCTTCTCCCCTCCCGCCTGCGGGACGGGTCGGGGGAGGGGCTGTCGCTAAGGACGCGTCCCTTGCGGACACGCCCTCCCCTAACCCAGCTTCGGGTCGGTCAGGCTCCCAGCCTGACCCGAACGATGCGGGGCATCGTTCACCCGAAACTCGCAAGCTGGAGGGGGAAAAGAATCCCCGCACCTGCGTGCTTTCGCGCGAGGAGGCGCCGCGCGAGGGGCTCGTGCGGTTGGTGCTCGGGCCGGATAACCAGGTGCACCCCGATGTGCGCGCCAAGGCCCCAGGCCGTGGCGGCTGGATCGGGGTGACTCGCGTCGAACTCGAAGCCGCGCTTGCCAAGGGCAAGCTGCGCGGCGGGCTGGCGCGTGCGTTCAAGACCGGCGATTTCACGATCGCCCCCGATCTGCCGCAGCGGATCGAGGATCAGTTGCGGCGCAACGCGCTCGACCGGCTGGGGCTCGAATCCAAGGCGGGTTTCCTGATCGTCGGCGGCGACCGGATCGGCGAAGCCGCCCGATCGGGCAAGCTGCGGGTACTATTGCACGCCGCCGATGCGAGCGAGGATGGCAGCCGCAAGCTGGCCCAGGCCTGGCGCGTGGGCAGTGACCGTGAAGGCAGCGATCTCAAGGGGATGACATTGCCGATCGACCGCACCATATTGTCGTTGGCGCTTGGCCGCGAAAATGTGGTACATGCCGCGGTGACCGATCCCAAGGCGGCCAAGCGGGTTAGCGAAGCGCTAACACGCTGGCTGCATTTTATCGGACCAGACCCCGCCCCCTTGCCTTGCGAAACCGGCTCGCAGGGCGCATCGGCTGCCTCGGCAGCCGATGCGCGCGGACCCGCCGGCACGAATGAAGGACCTTGAGTAACCGGATGAGCGACACGGACAACGAAAAGCCGAAATTGGGCGCGCGCGCGCCGCTGGGCCTCAAGCGCACGGTCGAGACCGGTCAGGTGAAGCAGAGCTTCAGCCATGGCCGCTCGAATACCGTGGTAGTCGAGGTGAAGCGCCGCCGCGTCATCGGCCGTCCGGGCGAGGAACAGCCCCAGCAGGCAGAAGTCGCGGCAACGCCGACGCCTGTCGCCGAGCCTGTGCGTCCGGCGCCTGCGCCCGCCGCGCCGCAGCGCCAGGCGCCGCCCAGCACCTTGCTGTCGCGCCAGGAGATGCAGGCCAAGCTGCTGCGCGAAGCCGACGAAGCCCGCATGGCTGCGCAGGAGGACGCACGTCGCCGCGACGAGCGGATCGCGCGCGAAGCTGCCGAAGCCGAGCGCCAGCGCGCCGAGGAAAAGCAGCGCGAAGCGGCAAAGCCCGCCGCTGCGCCAGCCGCGCCCGAGCCGGTGGCACCGCCGCCAGCACCGGTCGCCGCAGCACCTGTCGTTGCGCCAAAGCCCGAGCCGGTTGCCGCACCAGCGCCGGTAGCGGCTGCCGAACCTGCAAAGGCCGAGCCCGCGAAGGCCGAACCGGCAAAGGCCGAGGCGCCCGTCGCCGCCGCGCCAGCGCCGGTGGCAGCGCCGACGCCCGCACCTGTTCCGGCGCCTGCACCCGCGCCGATCGGTTTCGGGCTCGACCCGAGCCGTCCTGCGCCGCGTCGCTTTACCCCGGTGCCGCGTCCCGAAATCCCGCGTCCGCAGCCCAAGCCCGAGCCGGTTGCCGCCGAACCCGAAGCCACGACGGTCACGGGCGATGCCGGTGCGCAGCGCGCCGGTGGCGCGCCGAGTGCCCCGGGTGCCAAGCGTCCCGACCAGCCCGCCGCGCGTCCTGCGCGCGGTCGCCAAGGGGACGATCGTCGCCAGTCGGGCAAGCTCACCGTCAACCGTGCGCTGTCCGACGACGGCGGCGCGCGTGCACGCTCGCTCGCCGCGCTCAAGCGAGCCCGCGAGAAGGAGCGCCGCGGATCGGGCGGCCCGCGCGAGCCGCAGATCAAGCAGGTCCGCGATGTCAAAGTACCCGAGACGATCACGGTGCAGGAACTCGCCAACCGGATGGCCGAAAAGGGCGCCGATCTGGTGAAGTCGCTGTTCAAGATGGGCATGCCGGTAACGGTGACCCAGACGATCGACCAGGACACCGCCGAGCTGATGGTGACCGAATTCGGCCACAACATCGTCCGCGTGTCCGATAGCGACATCGACATCCAGCTCGACACGACCGACGATGCGGTCGAATCGCTGCTGCCGCGTCCGCCGGTGGTGACGATCATGGGCCATGTCGATCACGGCAAGACGTCCTTGCTCGACGCGCTGCGCGGCACCGATGTCGTTGCCGGGGAAGCCGGTGGCATCACCCAGCATATCGGCGCGTATCAGGTGACGCAGAAGGACAAGTCGAAGATCACCTTCCTCGACACGCCGGGCCATGAAGCGTTCACCGAAATGCGCCAGCGCGGCGCCAATGTGACCGACATCGTGATTCTGGTGGTCGCCGCCGACGACGGGCTGATGCCGCAGACGATCGAGGCGATCAGCCACACCAAGGCCGCCGGCGTGCCGATGATCGTGGCGATCAACAAGATCGACAAGCATGACGCCAATGCGCAGAAGGTGCGCGAGCGGCTGCTCGAGCACGACATCCAGGTCGAGGAAATGGGCGGCGAGACGCAGGACGTCGAAGTGTCGGCGCTCAAGAAGCTCGGGCTCGACGATTTGATCGAGAAGATTCAGCTGCAGGCCGAATTGCTCGAACTGCGCGCCAACCCCGATCGTGCCGCCGAAGGCACGGTGATCGAGGCCAAGCTCGACAAGGGCCGCGGCCCGGTCGCGACGGTGCTGGTCAGCCGCGGTACGCTTCGCGTCGGCGACATCTTCGTGTGCGGTGCCGAAAGCGGCAAGGTGCGCGCGCTGATCGACGACAAGGGGCGCCAAGTGAAGGAAGCCGGCCCGTCGGTGCCGGTGGAGGTGCTGGGGCTTTCGGGCGTGCCGATGGCGGGCGATCCGCTGCAGGTGGTCGAGACCGAGGCACGGGCGCGCGAAGTCGCCGCGTATCGCGCCAGCGTCATCCAGAACAAACGCACGACGACGGCACCGGCCAGCCTCGAGACGATGTTCTCGGCGCTCAAGGAAAAGCAGGCGATCGAATATCCGCTGGTGGTCAAGGCCGACACGCAAGGGTCGGTCGAGGCGATCGTGGCGTCGATCAACAAGATCTCGACCGCAGACATCCGTGCGCGGGTGCTGCATTCGGGGGTTGGCGGCATCACCGAGAGCGACGTGACGCTGGCGGCAGCATCGGGGGCGCCGATCATCGGCTTCAACGTGCGACCCAACGCCAAGGCGCGCGAGATCGCCGAGCGGAGCAAGGTGGCGTTCAAATATTACGACGTCATCTACGACCTGACCGACGAGATCCGCGCCGGCATGGCGGGCGAGCTTGGCCCCGAGGCGTTCGAAACGGTGGTCGGCCGTGCGGAAATCCGCGACGTCTTTTCGGCGGGCAAGCACGGCAAGGCGGCGGGTCTGCTCGTCACCGAAGGCGTTATCCGCAAGGCGCTCAAGGCCCGCATCACCCGCGACGACGTCATCATCTATCAGGGCGAGATCGCATCGCTGCGGCGGTTCAAGGACGATGTGGCTGAAGTGCGTGCCGGGCTGGAGTGCGGTGTCACGTTCACGCAGAACTTCGTCGACATCAAGGCGGGCGATTATCTCGAGACCTTCGAAGTCGAGATGCGCGAACGCACGCTGTAATATGCATGGCCCTCTCCCCGCCGGGGAGAGGGCAGCCGAGTGAAGCGAAGGCGGGAGAGGGGCAGTAACGGGCAGTGGCAATATGCACTGCCCCTCTCCCCGGCCCTCTCCCCTGAGGGGAGAGGGAGAAGCACTTGTCCAACGAAACCAGTGAAACCCGCAGCGTCCGGCTGCTTCGCGTCGGCGAGCAGGTGCGGCATATCCTGTCGGACATCTTGATGCGCGGCGACGTGCATGACGAGACGCTCGCCAAACATATGGTGTCGGTCACTGAAGTGCGGATGTCGCCCGACATGCGGCATGCGACGGTGTTCGTGAAGCCGCTGCTGGGCAAGGACGAGGAAGCGGTGCTCAAGGCGCTGCGGACCAATACCGCGTTCTTCCAGCGCGAAGTGGCCAATCGCACCCGGCTGAAATACGCGGCCAAGATCAAGTTCATCTCGGATGAGAGCTTCGACGAGGGCAGCCGGATCGACACGTTGCTGCGCGCGCCCAATGTCGCGCGCGACCTGGGCGACGCCGGCGAGGACGGCGATCCGGGTCCGGCGAGCTGATCGCCGCGATCTGCTGATAGCCTGAATGGCCAAGCTCTATTTCTATTATGCCAGCATGAATGCGGGTAAATCGACCACGCTGTTGCAGGCCGATTTCAATTATCGCGAGCGCGGGCTTTCGACGATGTTGTTTACCGCGGCGATTGATGACCGGGTGGGCGAGGGGCGGATCGCGTCGCGGATCGGGCTGTCAGCGGTGGCGACGCCGTTTGATGCGGCGACCGATTTGTTCGGCTGTGTCGGCGCGCGCGGGGCGGTCGATTGCGTGCTGGTCGACGAGGCGCAGTTCCTGACGCCCGCGCAGGTCGATCAACTGGCGCGGCTCGCCGACGATGCCGGGGTGCCGGTGCTTGCCTATGGATTGCGGACCGACTTTCAGGGCGAGCTGTTTCCCGGATCGGCGCGGTTGCTGGCGATCGCCGATGCGTTGATCGAGCTGAAGTCGGTGTGCGCGTGCGGGCGCAAGGCGACGATGAACCTGCGGATCGATGGTGAGGGCAAGGCGGTGCGCGAGGGGCGGCAGACCGAAATCGGCGGGAATGATCGCTATGTCGCGCTGTGCCGCCGGCATTTTTGCGAGGCGATGGCAGGATAGGCTGCCGACTATTCCCGTTCGTTTCGAGCGAAGTCGAGAAACCGGTCTTGGCGCTACTTGTCGGTTTCTCGACTTCGCTCGAAACGAACGGTGGGTTAGCGCTTGCCGCCGCCCAGCCGTTTGGCGCCTGCCAAGCCGCGGAGCGCTTCGGTGCGGACCGCCAGCTCCTGCGCTTCGGAGCGCGACAGGCCGTCCTGATCGAAGCGATCCCCGAGTGCGCCGATGATCCGCACGTCGCGCCGGAGCGATCGCGCTTCGCGGCGGTCTAGCTGTCCCGACCGGCGGCCGTCGCGGATCGATTCGGTGATATCGCGGGTGCCGTCGGCGGGGCGGATCGCGATCGGGGGACTCGGCAGGTCGAAGGCGGTGCGACCGCCGTCCCAGATCTGGCTACCCGCCGCCAATGCCAGCCATGTCGCTACCCACGCCATATCGCCCTCGCTGCATGTCGGCGCGATGCTCGCGCGGCGCGGCTTTCGGAAGGCTGAACGGGCTGGGGTTTGAGCCCGGCAGCGGCTAAGCCGCGGCGATGCATGGCTGGATCATTCTCGACAAACCTTTGGGGCTCGGATCGACGCAGGGGGTGAGCGCGGTCAAGCGCGCGCTTCGCGCCGGGGGCTATGCCAAGGCCAAGGTCGGGCATGGCGGCACGCTCGACCCGCTGGCGACCGGCGTGCTGCCGATCGCGGTGGGCGAGGCGACGAAGCTGGCCGGGCGGATGCTCGACGCAAGCAAGGAGTATGTATTCACGATTCGCTTCGGGGTGCAGACGGATACGCTCGACCTCGAGGGCAAGGAGATCGCCTCGAGCGACGTGCGGCCGACGATGGCGGCGCTCGAGGCGGTGCTGGCGCGCTTCACCGGGCCGATCGAGCAGGTGCCGCCGGCCTATTCGGCGCTGAAGGTGGGGGGTGAGCGCGCTTACGACCTGGCGCGGGCGGGCGAGGAGCTGGTGCTGGCGACGCGATCGGTGACGGTGCACAGTCTTTGTTCCTCCCCCGCCAGGGGGAGGTGGCGCGCCGAAGGCGTGACGGAGGGGGAGGATACTCTGACCTGTGCGTTTCCGCCCCCTCCGTCTGCCTTCGGCAGCCACCTCCCCCTGGCGGGGGAGGAGATTTCTGAGGTTACGCTTGCCGCGCATGTTTCGAAGGGAACCTATATCCGCAGCCTGGCGCGCGACATCGCGCGGGCGCTGGGCACCGTCGGGCATGTGACGATGCTGCGGCGGACGCGGGCGGGGCCGTTCGGGCTCGATACGGCGATTTCGCTGGACAAATTGGACGAAATGGCCAATGGACGCGCGCTTGAAGACATCATCCTGCCATTGAGGGCGGGGCTGGACGACATCCCGGCTCTACCCCTCTCCCCCGATCAGGCAGGTGCGCTCCGACAGGGGCGGGTGATGGTCGGGATTGTCGTAGACGATGGCCAATATTTTGCGATGCTGGACGATGTGCCGGTAGCGCTGGTGGAGGTTTCGGGCCGAGAGGCTCGTGTCGTTCGCGGCTTCAACCTCTAATCGAAAGGATGACGATGTCGATCACGCCCGAGCGCAAGGATGCGCTCATCAAGGAACATGGCCGCGCCAGCGGCGACACCGGCAGCCCCGAGGTCCAGGTCGCAATCTTGACCGACCGGATCGTCACGCTGACCGACCATTTCAAGACGCACGCCAAGGACAATCATTCGCGCCGCGGGCTGCTGATGATGGTCAACAAGCGCCGCACCTTGCTCGACTATCTCAAGAAGAAGGATGTCGAGCGGTATCAGTCGCTGATCGGCAAGCTGGGTCTTCGCAAATAATCTCAACGGCCTCCCTAGCGGGGGCCGTTTTGCTATCGGGGCCGGAGCAATTCGGTTTTGGCCCTGGGTTCCATCGCTCTAAAGCCCCGTTTCACGGGCGGCGGTGGAGACAAGTCGGGCCACCATCGGCCCGCATACAGGCCCCGGCGGCATCGGGCTGCCGGATGAAGGAAAATCAATGTTCGACATGAAGAAAGTGGAAATCGAGTGGGGCGGACAGACCCTGACGCTCGAAACCGGCCGCGTTGCGCGGCAGGCCGATGGCGCCGTGATGGCGACGCTGGGCGAGACCGTGGTGCTGTGCGCCGTCACCGCCGCCAAATCGGTAAAGGAAGGCCAGGATTTCTTTCCGCTGACCGTCCATTACCAGGAAAAATTCTCGGCTGCCGGCCGTATCCCCGGCGGCTTTTTCAAGCGTGAGCGCGGCGCGACCGAAAAGGAAACGCTGACCAGCCGCCTGATCGACCGTCCGATCCGCCCGTTGTTCCCCGAGGGGTTTTACAACGAGATCAACGTGATCTGCCAAGTGCTGTCGTATGACGGCGAGAACGAGCCCGACATCCTGGCGATGGTCGCGGCGTCGGCGGCGCTGACGATTTCGGGCGTTCCCTTCATGGGGCCGATCGGCGCGGCGCGCGTCGGCTATGTCGATGGCGAATATGTGCTGAACCCCACCACCGCGCAGGCGCGTGACGGCGAGCTCGACCTGGTCGTCGCCGCCACCGGCAACGCGGTGATGATGGTCGAATCCGAAGCCAAGGAGCTGTCGGAGGAGATCATGCTGGGCGCGGTGCAGTTCGCGCACAAGGCGTGCCGCCAGGCGGTGAACGCGGTGATCGATCTGGCCGAGCAGGCTGCCAAGGATCCTTGGGAAATGGCCGAGCAGGCCGATCTTTCAAAGGCCAAGGACAAGCTGAAGAAGCTGATCGGCAAGGACATCGCCGCCGCCTATAAGGTGACCGACAAGTCCAAGCGTTCGAACCTGCTCAACGAAGCGCGTGCCAAGGGCAAGGCGGCGTTCGCCGATGCAGCGCCGCAGGACCAGATGGCCGCGGGCAAGCTGATGAAGAAGCTGGAAGCCGACATCGTCCGCACCGCCATCCTGAAGGACGGCACGCGGATCGACGGTCGCACCACGACGCAGATCCGTCCGATCGAGGCGATGGTGCATTTCCTGCCGCGCGCGCACGGTTCGGCGCTGTTCACTCGCGGCGAGACGCAGGCGATCTGCACCACGACGCTGGGCACCAAGGACGCCGAGCAGATGATCGACGGCCTGGATGGCCTGAGCTATTCGAACTTCATGCTGCACTATAACTTCCCGCCCTATTCGGTCGGTGAAGTCGGTCGCTTCGGTGCGCCGGGCCGCCGCGAAGTCGGCCATGGCAAGCTGGCCTGGCGCGCGCTGCACCCGGTGCTGCCGAGCAAGGACGAGTTCCCGTACACGATCCGCGTGTTATCGGACATCACCGAGTCGAACGGTTCGTCGTCGATGGCGACGGTGTGCGGCGGTTCGCTGTCGATGATGGATGCCGGCGTGCCGCTGAAGCGCCCGGTTTCGGGCATCGCGATGGGCCTGATCCTGGAAGGCAAGGATTTCGCGGTCATCAGCGACATCCTGGGTGACGAGGATCATCTGGGCGACATGGACTTCAAGGTCGCGGGCACGTCCGAGGGCATCACCACGATGCAGATGGACATCAAGATCGCCGGCATCACCGAAGAGATCATGCGCAAGGCGCTGGCACAGGCCAAGGAAGGCCGCGCGCACATCCTGGGCGAAATGGCCAAGGCGCTCGATTCGACTCGTACCGAGCTGTCGGCGCACGCGCCGCGGATCGAGACGATGCAGATCGACAAGGCCAAGATCCGTGAAGTGATCGGCACCGGCGGCAAGGTGATCCGCGAGATCGTCGCCACCACCGGCGCCAAGGTCGACATCGACGACGAGGGCCTGATCAAGGTGTCGTCGTCCGACGTGTCGCAGATCGAGGCCGCGATGGCGTGGATCCGCGGGATCACCGAGGAAGCCGAAGTCGGCAAGGTCTATGACGGCAAGGTCGTCAACCTCGTCGATTTCGGGGCGTTCGTGAACTTCATGGGCGGCAAGGACGGCCTGGTTCACGTCTCGGAAATCCGCAACGAGCGGGTCGAGAAGGTGGCCGACGTGCTGAGCGAAGGCCAGGCAGTGAAGGTCAAGGTCCTCGAAGTCGATCCGCGCGGCAAGGTTCGCCTGTCGATGCGAGTCGTCGATCAGGAAACCGGCGCCGAGCTGGAAGACACCCGCCCGGCGCGCGAGCCGCGTGAAGGTGGCGATCGTGGTCCGCGCGGCCCGCGGCGCGACGGTGACGGCGGCCGTGGCGGTCGTGGCGGCGGCGGCGGTGAGCGTGGCGGTCGCGACGAGAGCCGTGGTCCGCGGCGCGATCGCGGTGCAGGCGGCGGCGAAGGCCGCGGCCCGCGCGCTGAAGGATCGAAGGACGATGGCGGCGATATCGGCCTGCCTTCGTTCATCACCGAAAACTGATCCGCGCGATCGGCGACGACGAGGAAAGGGAGCCGCTTGCGGCTCCCTTTTTTCTTGCCGCTGCCGCCTGCCGATGGGCAAACTTGCTCGAGATCAAAGACATGGCGGCGGTTTGATGTTGTTACGGCAGCGTTGCGTGCAATAGTGAACAAAGAGGGTGCGAAAACGCACCTGATCGAGCGGTTGCCGCTCTTGCCCGACCGGCCGTTGCTGGCGGTAGCATCGACGACTCTGCTGATCGCGGTCGCTTTCGTGCTGCGGCTGATCGCCGATCCGGTACTGCCGCCGGGCTTTCCCTTCGTCACCTTCTTCCCCGCGGTGATCCTCGCCTCGGCGCTGTTCGGGTCGCGAATGGGGGTGCTGGCGAGCGTCGTGTGCGGGCTGCTCGCCTGGTATTGCTTTATCGGCGACCGCTACAGCTTCGATCTGGGCTGGAGCGGGATCGTCGCGATGGCGTTCTATACCGCGGTGGTCACCACCGATGTCGCGATCATCCATTGGATGCAGCGCGCCAACCGCAAGCTGGCGCATGAGCGCGAGCTGAGCCGCACGCTCGCCGGGACGCGGCAATTGCTGTTCCACGAGCTCCAGCATCGCGTGTCGAACAATTTGCAGGTGGCGGCGGGGCTGATCTCGCTGCAGAAGCGCCAGGTGCGCGACGAGGATGCACGCGCGGCGCTCGACGAGGCGGCGCGGCGGCTGGGGCTGATCGGGCGGATCAGCCGGCAATTATACGACGCCGGCGGCAGCGCACGGCGGATGCGCGATTTTCTAGAGCCGCTGTGCAACGACGTGATCGAGGCGAGCGGAAGGCCGGGCATCAGCTGCAACGTGATCGTCGATGACGACGCGTTGCTGTCGGCCGATGCCGCGATCCCGCTGGCGCTCATCGTCGCCGAGGCGATGGCGAACGCGATCGAGCACGGCTTTGCCGGCCGCGACCATGGCGTGATCGATGTCGAGCTGTCGCGCGACGGCGGGTCGCAGGTGCGGATCGAGATTCGCGACGATGGCCATGGCCTGCCCGAGGGGTTCGACATCGATGCCAGCGACAGCCTGGGGCTGCGGATCGCACGGACGCTGGCGGGGCAGCTCGACGGCAGCTTCGAGCTGGTGCGCGGCACCGGCGCTACGGCGCGGTTGCTGATACCGGCTTAAGACCGCTGCCTATCGGGGGAACGATCGCCTGGGTTCGACCGCTGAGCGGCTGAACCAACAGGAGTGCTAATATGGAAGACGATCGGGTCTGGCGTTTCGAGGAAAGCCTGTGGACCGGCGATGCCGAGCATTATCGCGAGGCGATCGACGGTGAATGCCTGATGGTGCTGCCGACGCCGCCCTTCGTGATGAGCGGTGCGCAGGCGATCGAGGCGGTGGCCGACACGCCGCGCTGGGACAAGGTAGCTTTCAGCGACCAGAGGATCGCGCGCCCGCAGGAAGGGCTGATCGTCGTCGCCTATGGCGTCGAGGCCGAGCGCGAGGGCGAGGAGCCTTATACTGCGCACTGCACCTCGACCTATCGGCGGATCGAGCATGAGGTGTGGCGGGTGGTGCAGCACCAGCAGACGCCGCCGTTGGTGGCGACGGGCGAGGCGGCTTAGGCGCTCGGTTGGGCGGGGTCGGGGAGCTTGGGGTTGGCGCCCGGGATGGTTTCTCGACTTCGCTCGAAACGAATGGGGTGGGCGGTGGAACTAGGACTGCCGCTCGAGGCCGCCGGCACCGGGTGGGGCGGCGTCACATACTTACTGGCCACCCATGACGCGACCCGAGCACCAAACCTTCCGTTCGTTTCGAGCGCAGTCGAGAAACTTGGATGTTCGCGCTTGTGGCGGTTTCTCGACAGCGCTCGAAACGAACGGGGTTGAGGGGCGCGAAACGAACCGCGCGAGGCGGCGCGGCGCGAACCGGCGCCGCGGGCATGTGCCAAGCCGAAATCGGGTGGGGAGCTTCTGTTGCTCGGTGCTCCCCGTACCGCCGTAACGCTTCTGTTGCCCGGTGCGTCCAACCGCGCTTTTGGCCTACTTAACGTCCACCCGTGAGGGTATCAGTTAGGCAGCAATCGCGAATGCCTCGTTATCGTTGGCATTTATGTTATGGGCCGTTGCGGTGGACCCATGCCGAGCGAAAGCTGCGTCGTTGAACACACGTCGATCCTAGTTCGGCCCCGTCAGGACCGGTCGCGCCCTGAAAGGGCAACCGGTTTTGGTGGAGCCGCCGGGTACTGCCCCCGGGTCCGCTGCGTCTATGACACGCAACATTTTATCGCTATAGCCGGGCGAACCCGGCACGACCGATATAGGCGATCGCGCGATAAAGGGAAGATGTCGCGCCGCTGCTAAGCTGCGGTTCAGTGACAAAATGGCATCCAAGCCTTTCCAACGCCACAAAGCGATGCCAAGAGACGACCGATCATGTTGACGCAGCGTTCCCGATACGCCCTTCGCGCGATGATCTTCCTTGCCGGCCAGCCGATTGCGGGTGCGCCGACACCGATGAATCGTATCGCCGCGCAAGCGAATGTACCCCGCAAGTTCCTCGAGCTGATCCTCGCCGATCTGCGCGAGGCGGGGTTCATCGTGTCGACTCGCGGCAAGGCGGGCGGCTATCGCATGGCGCGGTTGCCGCATCTGATCTCGCTGGGCGAGATCATCCGGGTGATCGAGGGGCCGCTGGCGCTGGTGCCGTGCGTGAGCCGCACCGCGTATCGCCCCTGCGCCGATTGCAGCGACGAGGCGAGCTGCGCGATCCGGATCGCGATGGCGCGGGTGCGCGACGAGACCGCGCGGATCCTGGACGGGACGAGCTTGGCGGATACGCAGGCGGAAGCGTTGGCGGCGTAGGGGGATTCTTTCTTGAGCCCTCTCCCGCGCGCGGGAGAGGGTTGGGTGAGGGTCTTCTTCTTCTGCCGTTCCGCCCGCCCAAAAGACCCTCACCGCTGCGACTAGGGGCCGCAAGGGCGACCCCAAGTCTCGCCCCCTCTCCCGCAAGCGGGAGAGGGTTTTCAAACGGGCGCCCGGCTCTTCAGTTCGTCGCGGATCTCGCGCAGCAGGACGATGTCGGCGGGGTCGGCGGCGGGCGGCGCGGTGCCTTCGACCTTTTCCTTTTCCATCCGCGCGAGCATCCGGTTGACGCTGCGCACCAGCAGGAAGACGATGAAGGCGAGGATCACGAAGTTGATCACGACCGTCGCGAACGCACCATAGCCGAACAGCGGGACGCCGGCGGCCTTGAGCGCGGCATAGTCGCTGAGCGAGCCGGCATAGCCCGCGGGCACCGGCCCCAGCCGGACGAAATAGCTGGTGAAATCGAACCCGCCGAAGATTGCGCCGATGATCGGCATGATGACGTCGTCGGTGAGCGATTTGGTGATCGTGCCGAAGGCAGCGCCGATGATCACCCCGACCGCGAGATCGAGCACGTTGCCGCGCGCGATGAAGGTCTTGAATTCGCCCAGCATGTCGTTTCCCCCGGATCGCCTTGCCCTGGCCATTTCATAGCGCGGCGGCGCGCGCTAGGCGAGCGGGCGAAAGGAACGCCGATGGACCATTTCGACCATGATGCCCCTGTCGAGACGATGTGGGAGGGCCGCTTCATCACCGCCAAGCGCAAGGGGCGGTGGGAATATGTTGCGCGCGCGCGCGGCATCCGTGCGGCGGTGATCGTCGCGATCGATGCGGGCCACGTGCTGCTGGTCGAGCAATATCGCGTGGCGCTGGGGCGGCGGTGCATCGAGCTGCCCGCGGGGCTGATCGGCGACGAGACCGAGGGCGAGGATATGGCCGTCGCGGCGGCGCGCGAGCTCGAGGAGGAAACGGGGTATCGCGCCGGCGCGATCGAATCGCTGGGCGAGTATTTCTCGTCGCCGGGGATGGTCTCGGAGAGCTTCACCTTGGTGCGCGCGCGCGACCTCGTTCGGGTGAGCGACGGCGGCGGGGTGCCGGGCGAGGACATCACCGTGCACCGCGTGGCGCTCGGCAAGGTTCCGGCGTTCGTCGAGGCCAAGCGCGGCGAGGGATGCGCGATCGACGTCAAGATGCTGATGCTGCTGTCGCCGGTGTTGCTCGGCGAGAGTTATTTGAAATTGTCGGCGTAGGCCTGGAGCTTGAGTTTGCGCGCGGGGGCGGGGACGACGTGGAAATCAATGCCTTCGCGCGTGGCATAGGCGGTGGCCGCCTCGAGCGTCGGGAAGCCGAGCTTCACCTGGTCGCGGACGTCGCCCGAACCCGCCCAGCCGGTGAGCGGATCGGGGCGCTTGGGCTCGGCCTGCTCGAATTCGAGCATCCAGCGGTCGGTGTTGGCGCGGCCCGAAGACATCGCATTCTTGGGGCGCTGATAGATACGGGCGTTGGGCATGGGCTTCCTTATCGCGAACCGGCGCGGCGTGCATCCGCATTTTTCGTCCGCAGCGTCGGCGCGGCGGCGGCGGGGTCGTCGGGCCAGGGGTGGCGCGGATAGCGGCCGCGCATTTCGCGCGCGACATCGGCCCAGCTGCCCGCCCAAAAGCCCGGCAGGTCGCGCGTGGTCTGGATCGGGCGACCGGCGGGCGAGGTGAGGCTGAGCACCAGCGGCACGCGGTCGCGACCGATCGTCGGGTGCTCGGCTAGGCCGAACAGCGCCTGGGGGCGAAGCTCGACCAGCGGGCCGGCTTCGGCGGCATAGTCGATCGCGTGGGAAGAACCGGCGGGGCTGTCGAAGCGCGGCGGGGCGAGGCGCTCGACGGTTTGCAGCGCGTCCCAGGGTAGCAGGTGCTGGAGCGCCTGGGTGAGGGCGCCGGGGTCGATCGAATCGAGGCGGCGTTTGCCCGACAGCAGCGGGGGGAGCCATTGGTCGAGGTCGGCCAGCAACGTGGCGTCATCGAGCGAGTGGCCGGCAAAGGCGGCGCGCGCGCGAAAGGCGGTGGCAGTGTCGCTGAAAGGCAGCAGCGCGAGGCCGTGGGTGCGGACGCCTTCGAGCAGGGCGGCTTCGATCTCGGGCGCGGTGGCGGCGGTGTCGGGGCCGCTCGACAGGCGGATCGCACCCAAGCGGCGTTCGCGCAGCGCCTCGATCCCGCCGGTGTCGGGCATGAAGCGGACGCTGCGGCGGGTTTCGATTCGATCGCCGAACAGCGCCTCGACGGTGGCGAGGTCGATCGCGGCGGCGGAGAGGATGCGCGCGCCCGAGGCCATGCCCTGCGTCTCGGCGACCGCGAGCCATTCGGCACCGCTGAGCGAGGAGGCGGGGTCGAGCTGGAAACCGCGCCCGCCGACCGAGGCCCAGCGTGCGCCGGTCGGGTCGCGGCGGCGGGCGATTCGATCGGGGAAGGCGAGGGCGATGGCGACCGCGATTCGGTTCGTTTCGAGCGCAGTCGAGAAACCCGACCGGAGCGCTGTGCCCGGTTTCTCGACTTCGCTCGAAACGAACGGTTTTGCCAGCCGTGCCCAGCGTTCGGCTAGTTTGCGGCCCGATTCGGCGCGGGGGCCGCGTTCGGTTCGCCAGCGGCGCATGCGCAGTTCGAGGTCGGGGTCGGTGCCGCCAAGACCGCGTTCGCCGAGCAGCACCGCGACCTCGGCGGCGACGCGCGCAAGGCCGATTTCGCCCGCGCGCACCAGCATATGGCCAAGGCGCGGCGGCAGCGGCAGCGCGGCGACCGCCTTGCCGTGCGCGGTCGGGCGGCGATCCTGGTCGATTGCTTCTAGGACGCGGAGCCGGGCATGCGCCTCGTCGATCGCGGCGGCGGGGGGCGGATCGAGCCAACGCAAGCTGCGCGGGTCGCTGACGCCCCACAGCGCGCAATCGAGCGTCAGCGCCGACAGATCGGCCTCGAGGATTTCGGGGGGATCGAAGCGCGGCAGCCCGGCGGTGGCGGCGGCTTCCCACAGGCGATAGGCGATGCCGGGCGCCTGCCGCCCCGCGCGGCCCGCGCGCTGCGCCGCCGAGGCCTGGCTGGCGCGTTCGGTCACCAGCCGGGTCATGCCGGCGGCGCGATCGTAGCGCGGGCGGCGCGCGAGCCCTGAATCGACGACGATTCGGATGCCGTCTAGCGTCAGCGAGGTTTCGGCGATCGAGGTGGCGAGCACCACCTTGCGACGTACCTGCGGATCGGCGGCGATCGCTGCGCGCTGGGCGGCGGGATCGAGGCTGCCGTGGAGGCGATGGAGGACGCAGCCGGGGCCGAGATCGCCGAGGCGATCGGCGGTGCGCTCGATCTCGGCAACGCCGGGCAGGAAGGCGAGCAACCCTCCTTCTGCTTCCCGCAACGCCTGGCGGATCGCTGGGGCCATCGAATCCTCGATCCGCCCCTCGGCGCGGCGACCGAGATGGACGATGTCGAGCGGGTGGCCGCGGCCTTCGCTTTCGACCACCGGCGAATCCCCAAGCAAGGTGCCAAAGCGCGCGCCGTCGAGCGTCGCCGACATCGCGAGGATGCGAAGATCGGGGCGAAGCGCCGCCTGTGCATCGAGCGCGAGCGCCAGCCCGAAATCGCTGTCGAGGCTGCGTTCATGGACTTCATCGAACAGCACCGCCGACACGCCGGCAAGCTCGGGATCGGCCTGGATGCGATTGACGAAAATGCCTTCGGTGAGGACGGTGACTCGAGTCGCGCCCGATCGCTTGCTGTCCATCCGCGTCGCATAGCCAAAGCTGCGGCCCACCGGCTCGCCCGCCAGCGCCGCCATCCGCTCGGCAGCGGCGCGCGCGGCGAGGCGGCGCGGCGAGAGCAGCAGCACTTCGCCGTCGCACCAGGGCTGGTCGAGCAATGCGGGGGCGATCGCGGTGGTCTTGCCCGCGCCAGGCGGCGCGACGACCACCGCGTTGCTGCCGGCGCGCAATGCCTTGAGCAATTCGGGCAATATGGCGAGGATCGGCAAGGTGCTCATCACGATTCTCGCTACCCGCGCGGGAGCCAAGGCACAATTGGTGCGTATGGGGTCGTGCGTATCGAATGGGCACCCCTGCGAATGGAGACGAACATGGCAAAGGCACTGGCAAGCTTCGCGATCAGCCCGACCGGCGACGGGTATCTGCTGATGATCGAGGACGAAGACGGCGACACGATCGAGATGACTGCGACCTTCGAGCAGCTCGACCTGCTCGCCGAAGCGGTCGACCAGCAACTGAACGGCGACGAAGAGGACGTGCTGGGCGTCGAAGACGAGGAATGACGCGAAAAGGGGCGAGCCTTGCGGCCCGCCCCTTCATGCCGGCGATCGAGCGCGCTTAGTCGCGGTCGCGCCGGTCCTCGCGCCGCTCGACGCGATAGTCGCGCCGATCCCCCCGGCGTTCGCCGCGGAAATCGCTGCGGTCGTCGCGGCGCTCGTTGAGAAACTGACGGCGATTGACGTTGCCGCGGCGAAGATCTCGGCGGTCGCCCTTGCGATCCTGGCGGAAGTCACGACGATCGTCCTTGCGGTCGCGGCGGAAGTCGCGGCGATCTTCCTTGCGATCGCGGCGATAGTCGCGCCGGTCATCGTTGCGGCCGCGCCAGCTGCGTCGATCATCGTCGTCGAGCGACACGGCGGCAGCAGCGGCGGGGGCTGCGGTAACCGCAAAGGCGGGCATCACCATCGCGGCGAGGGCGGCAAAAAGCATGGGAGTACGCATACATCTTCTCCTGCGGGCTGACCGGTCGTGCCGGCCGAATTTCCTAACCAAACAACGATAGCGCAGGTTGCATGAACGCGCGGCTACGCGCCGTTCAGGTTGGTGAAGGTTGGCCGGGTTTCGCCGCGATTACCGGCGGGTAGCGGGGGATCGGCGGGAGCGGCGTGCGGTGATGCGAGGGTGTGGTGCGGTGGGTTGCTGCCCTTATCCTCCCCCACCAGGGGGAGGGGACCGCCGCGGAGCGGTGGTGGGGGAGGACTCCCCACGGCGCACGCGTGTCCGCCCCCTCCGTCAGCCCTTCGGGCTGCCACCTCCCCCTGGCGGGGGAGGAGTGTTGGGTTTGTTGGCAAAGCGGTGAGGCGCCCGATGTCGGGGGGGGCTCTGCGCTTATCCTCCCCCGCCAGGGGGAGGGGGACCGCGCAGCGGTGGAGGGGGAGGACTCCCCACGGCGCGCGTGTCCCGCCCCCTCCGTCAGCCCTTCGGGCTGCCACCTGTCCCTGGCGGGGGAGGATTTTTGGGTATGTTGGCGAAGCGGTGAGGCGCCCGATGTCGGGGGCGCTCTGCTGTTATCCTCCCCCGCAAGGGGGAGGGGGACCGCGCAGCGGTGGAGGGGGAGGACTCCCCACGGCGCGCGCGTGTCCTCCCCCTCCGTCAGCCCTTTGGGCTGCCACCTCCCCCTGGCTGGGGAGGATTTTTTGGGTTCGTTAGTAGGCTCGAGCGACCGCGAATTCGACGGCTTCTACCATCGCGTCCTTTGCCGAGCTGGCGGGGAACATGCCGAGGGCGTCGACCGCGCGCTGGCCGTAGTGGCGGGCGCGGGCGAGGGTGTCGTCGACCGCGCGGGTTTCGCGGACCAGTTCGATCGCGCGTTCGAATTCGGCATCGCCGTTGCGACGACCCTCGACCGCGTCCTTCCAGAATTTGCGCGTTTCGGTGTCGCCGCGGGCGTGCGCGAGGATGACCGGAAGCGTCATCTTGCCCTCGCGGAAATCGTCGCCGGCGTCCTTGCCCATCGTGCCCGCGTCCGAGACATAGTCGATCGCGTCGTCGACCAGCTGGAAGGCGATGCCGAGATTGCGGCCATAGGCGTCGAGCGCCATTTCCTCGCGCTCGGGGCGTTCGGCGACGACCGCGGCGATCCGGCAGGCGGCGGCGAACAAGGCGGCGGTCTTGGCGCCGATGATCTCGAGATAGCGTTCCTCGCCGATCTCGATCCGGCGCGCGGCCGTGAGCTGGTTGACCTCGCCCTCGGCGATCACCGCCGATGCGTTCGAGAGGATCTTGAGCACCTTGAGGCTGCCGTCCTCGACCATCAGCTCGAACGAGCGGCTGAAGAGGAAATCGCCGACCAGGACGCTGGCCGGATTGCCCCAGATGACGTTGGCGGTGCGGCGGCCGCGGCGCAGATCGGAGCCATCGACGACATCGTCGTGGAGCAGGGTGGCGGTATGGATGAATTCGACCGCGGCGGCGAGGCGGTGGTGGCGGGTGCCGGCATAATCGAGCACCGCGGCGCTCGCGAGCGTCAGCATCGGCCGCAATCTTTTGCCGCCGCCGGCGATCAGATGCCCGGCAAGCTCGGGGATCAGCGGGATATCCGATTGCATGCGATCGATGATGACCGCGTTGACGCGGTTCATGTCATGCGCGGTGATGCCGATCATCGGATCGAGCGACGGGGCGGGGCGGCCGGCGAGGCGATGCACGGTTGCAGTCATCACCCGGCGACTTGGGCGTTCGGGGCGGCAAACGCAACCTGCTTGCGCAAATGCGCTGCGGCGGCCTAGGGGTTTTGCGACCGGAAGAGGGGCCGACCATGGCAGACGACAGGCTTGCGCGGTATCGCCAGAGCATCGACAATATCGACATGGCGCTGGTGTGCCTGCTCGCCGAGCGCTTCAAGGTGACGCAGGCGGTGGGCGAGTACAAGGCGCAGGCCGGGCTGCCGCCCGCCGATCCGGGGCGCGAGGAAGCGCAGATCGCGCGGCTGCGCGGGCTGGCGAAGGATGCCGATCTCGATCCCGAGTTCAGCGAGAAATTCCTGCGCTTCATCATCGACGAGGTGATCCGCCATCACGAGCGGCTGCAGGGCTGAAGCTGGGGCTGGTTGAAGCTGGACAGTCGCGGTACCGACGCCCAAGCCGGGACGCCATGACCGACCATCTGATCTTCACCCCCGACGATGTCGACCTGACGCGCTCGCCGCTTCGGCGTTCGCTCGATGAGCCCACCTTCGTGCTGGGGGCGTTCAATCCCGGCTTCACGCGGCTGGAAAGCGGCAATTTGCTGCTGATGGTGCGCGTCGCCGAGGCGCTGGTGGAGCCGGTGGTCGATGGCCATGCGCGGACGATCCGCTGGACGGCGCAGGGCTATGTGCTCGATCGCTTCGCGGTGGACGCGATCGACATGGCCGATCCGCGCCAGTTCGAATTGAAGGGGCGGCGCAACCGGCTACTGGGGCTGACCTCGCTGTCGTGGCTGTTGCCGGTCGAGCTCGATTCCGAGGGCGAGCGGGTGGTGGCGGTGCATTATGACCGCGCGATCGCGCCGCAGGCGAGCTGGCAGGATTATGGCATCGAGGATGCGCGGATCAGCCGGATCGGTGCGCGCTGGTATATGACGGTGTGTGCCGTTTCCGCCGAGCGGCATTCGACCGCGCTCTATACTTCCGACAATGCACTCGACTGGCAGTGCGAGGGGATGGTGCTCGATCACCAGAACAAGGACATGCTGTTGTTCGAGGGGCTGGTCGGCGGGCGGTTCATGGCGCTGACGCGGCCGCTGGGCGAATGTTATTTCGCCTATCCGGGGACAAGCGAATGGGCGGGCGGGCCGTCGATCAACTTCGCGCAATCGCCCGATGCGCTGCACTGGAAACCGATCGAGGCACCGGGAATCCGCGCGCGCGCCGGATCGACCTCGGCGCTGAAAGTTGGCGGGGGGACGCCGCCGGTGCTGACCGATGCCGGGTGGCTGACGCTATATCACGGGGTCGAGCAGCAGGCGTCGGTGGGGGTGTATCGGACGTTCTGGGCGCTGTTCGACCGCGACGATCCGACGCGGATATTGGCGGTCGAGGATCGGGTGCCGCTGATCGAGGCTAATGCCGCGCTGACCGCGCATCTGGCGCATCAGATGTATCTGCCGAGCCCCGTCGTGTTCTCGACCGGCATGGTCGATGGCGGCGATGACTGGATCGTTGCGTCGGGCGAGGCCGATCTGGCGTGCCGGATCACGCGGGTGGCCAAGGGGGTGTTCGGGTGAGCGCGCCCTGGTGGCAGAGCGCGGTGCTGTATCAGGTCTATCCGCGATCGTTTCAGGATTCGAACGGCGACGGCATCGGCGACCTGGCGGGGATCACCGCGCGGCTCGACGATCTGGTGGCGCTGGGCGTGGATGCGCTGTGGATTTCGCCGGTGTTTCCCTCGCCAATGGCCGATTTCGGCTATGACGTGGCCGATTATTGCGACATCGATCCGCGCTTCGGGACGCTGGCCGAGATGGACCGGCTGGTGACCGAGGCGCATGCGCGCGGGCTGAAGATACTGCTCGATTACGTGCCCAATCATTCGTCGGACCAGCATCCGTGGTTCACCGCGAGCCGGTCGTCGCGCGATGATCCCAAGCGCGACTGGTATATCTGGCGCGACGCTGCGCCCGATGGCGGGCCGCCCAACAACTGGATCAGCGATTTCGGCGGGCCGGCCTGGGAATGGGACGCCGCGACCGGGCAATATTACGCGCATGCGTTTCTGGCGCAGCAGCCCGATCTCAACTGGCGCAACCCCGAGCTTCGTGCGGCGATGTTGGACGTGCTTCGTTTCTGGTTCGATCGCGGGATCGACGGGTTTCGGATCGACGTGCTTTGGCACATGATCAAGCATGCCGATTTCATCGACAATCCGGTGAACCCCGATTGGCATGGCGGCATGGCAGAGATGGACCGGGTGCATCAGACGCATTCGACCGACCAGCCCGAGGTACACGAAATCGCCCGCGCGATGCGCGCGATCGCCGATGCGGCGGGCGAGCGGTTGCTGGTGGGGGAGATCTATCTGCCGGTCGAGCGGCTGATGGCTTATTATGGCGGGGTGCATCTGCCGCTGAACTTCCAGCTGATCGGGGCGGCGTGGCATGCGCCGTCGTTGCTGGCGCTGATCGAGGGGTATGAGGCGGCGCTGCCCGAGGGCGGCTGGCCCAATTGGGTGCTGGGCAATCATGATCGGCCGCGCGCGGCGACTCGCTTTGGCCCCGAGCAGGCGCGGGTGGCGGCGATGTTGCTGCTGACGCTGCGCGGCACGCCGACAATCTATTATGGCGACGAGATCGGCATGGCCGACGTCGCGATTCCGGCCGAGCGGGTGCAGGACCCGCGCGAATTGCGCGAGCCGGGCAAGGGGCTGGGGCGCGATCCGGTGCGGACGCCGATGGCGTGGGACGACAGCGCGAACGGTGGCTTCACCAGCGGCGAGCCGTGGTTGCCGCTGCATGCCGACTGGCCCAGGCGCAACATGGGCGTGCAGCGCGACGAGGCGGGGTCGATGTGGCGGCTGTATCGTGACCTGCTGGCGCTGCGGCGGGCGACGCCGGCGCTGGCGCTGGGCGATTGGGCGGCGGTGGCGAGCGTCGGCGAGGTGCTTGCCTATGAACGGCGGCTGGGCGACGCGCGCGTGCTGGTGGTGCTGAACCTTGGCACCGCATACGCCCCGTTCGCACTGCCCGAGTGGGCGGCGGAGCTGTCGGTGGTGCTATCGAGTGCCGAGGGCGATGCCGATCCGCGATTGCTCGGCCCCAATGAAGGACTGATCCTGGCATGAAGATCGCGATGATCGCGCCGATCGCGTGGCGCACCCCGCCGCGGCATTATGGGCCGTGGGAGCTGGTGACGAGCCTGCTGACCGAGGCCTTGGTGGCGCGCGGGATCGACGTTACCCTGTTTGCGACGCAGGATTCGATCACCGCCGCGACGCTCGCAGGGGTGGTGCCCGCCGCCTATAGCGAAGACCCGGCGATCGACGCGAAGGTGTGGGAACATGCCCATCTGGCGCATGTGTTCGAGCGGGCGGGCGAGTTCGACCTGATCCACAACCAGGCCGATTTCCCCGCGCACGCCTTTGCCAATCTGGTGCCCACGCCGATGGTGACGACGATCCACGGCTTTTCGAGCGACCGGATCCTGCCGATGTACAAGCCGTACGAGGATCGCGTGCATTTCGTCGCGATCAGCGATGCCGACCGGCATCCTTCGCTTCGCTACGCAGCGACGATCCATCACGGGATTCCGCTGGGCGACTTCCGCTTCGATGCGCAGGGCAGCGACGACCTGTTGTTCTTCGGGCGGATGCACCCCGACAAGGGCGCGGCCGAGGCGATTGCGGTGGCGCAGGCGACGGGGCGCGAGCTGGCGATGTACGGGATCGTGCAGGACCAGGGCTATTACGAGCGCGAGGTGGTGCCGTGGCTGAGCGACCGCATCCGCCATCCCGGCGCGGTGGGTGGGGCGGAGCGGATCGCGGCGCTGGGGCAGGCGCGCGCGCTGCTGCACCTCATCAATTTCGACGAGCCGTTCGGGCTGTCGGTGATCGAGGCGATGGCGTGCGGCACCCCGGTGATCGCGATGCGGCGCGGCAGCATGGCCGAACTGATCGAGCATGGGGTGAACGGGTTTCTGGTCGACAGCCTCGACGAAGCGATCGCGGCGGTCGAGCGGGTGGGCGAAATCGACCGGGCGGCGTGCCGGCGCAGCGTCGAGGCGCGGTTTTCGGTCGAGGCGATGGCGGCGAAATATGAGGCGCTGTACCGGGATATTCTGGGGGGGTGAGCGGGATGCGTTTATCGTGACCCGTCGATTGCCTCTTCGTCATTCCTGCAAAGGCGTTGGTTCATGGCCAGCGCGCGGGACTCTGGGTTCCCGCTTTCGCGGGAATGACGGGGGGGGGGACAGCGCCAGGGCATTATGCACTGACGCGGTACTCCAAGGTTTCTCGACTTCGCTCGAAACGAACGGGTTTGGGTGCGGCAACGATTGCGGGTCAGACGATTTCGAACAGGCCGGCTGCGCCCATGCCGCCGGCGGTGCACATCGATACCACGACATAGCGCACCCCGCGGCGGCGGCCTTCGATCAGGGCGTGGCCGACCATGCGGCTGCCGGTCATGCCGAAGGGGTGGCCGATCGCGATCGCGCCGCCATTGACGTTGTAGCGTTCAGGGTCGATGCCGAGCGCGTCGCGGCAATAAAGGCATTGGCTGGCAAAGGCTTCGTTGAGCTCCCACAGGCCGATATCGGCGACGGTAAGCCCCGCGCGGTCGAGCAATTTGGGGATCGCGAAGACCGGGCCGATGCCCATTTCCTCCGGCGCGCAGCCCGCGACCTGGAAGCCGCGATAGATGCCGAGGATGGGCAGGTTTTCGGCCTGTGCGGTGGCACGGTCCATCACGATCTGCGCGGCGGCGCCGTCGGAAAGCTGGCTGGCATTGCCCGCGGTGACGAAGCGCCCTTCGGCAACAACCTCGCCGCCCTGCCACACGGGCTTGAGCGCGGCGAGCCCTTCGGCGGTGGTGCCCGCGCGGATGCCCTCGTCCTGGGTGACGGTGACCTGCTCGGTGCCGGTGTGGACGCCCTGTTTGTCGATCAGCGCCTTTTCGACGGTGATCGGTGCGATCTCGGCATCGAACGCGCCGCTGGCGAGGCCGGCGGCGGCGCGCTGCTGGCTTTGCGCGGCATAGGCGTCTTGGCGCTCGCGGCTGATGCCGTAGCGATCGGCGACGATCTCAGCGGTTTCGATCATCGGCATATAGGCGTGCGGCACCTGATCGAGCACCGAGCGATTGGGATAGCGCGGCGCGTCCTTCATCGTCAGGCTGATCGATTCCATGCCCCCGGCAAGCGCGACATCGAGGTCGCCGGCGATGATCGAACGCGCGGCGAGCGCGACCGCGGTCAGCCCCGAGCCGCATTTGCGATCGAGCGAGAAGGCGGGGATGCTCTGCGGCAGGCCGGCGGCGAATAGCGACATGCGCGCAAGGTTCGCGCCCTGCGTCCCCCATTGGTTGCCCGCGCCGAAAAAGACATCGTCGATCCGGGCGGGGTCGATCCCGGCGCGCTCGATCGCGGCGCGCATGACATGGCCGCCGAGCACCGGCGCTTCGGTGGCGTTGAAATAGCCGCGCCCGGCCTTGCCGATGCCGGTGCGCGCGGTCGAGACGATGACGGCTTCGCGCATGGAAAATCCTTTTGTCGGGGGTCAGTCTGCGAAGACGGGGCTGCGCCGTTCGATGTTGGCGCGGACGGCCTCGAGCTGGTTCGGGGTGCGCATGAGCTGCGCCTGTTCGTCGCTTTCGGCCTGCAGGATGGCTGCGGAATCGGCGTCGGCGGCGAGGTTGGCGAGGCGCTTGGCGGCGCGCACCGCCTGGGGGTGGCGGCCGGCGATCTGCTGCGCCAGGTCCATCGCCGCGGCGTGCGGATCGTCGGCGAGGCGGGTGACGAAGCCGTGCGCGAGCGCTTCGGCGGCGTCGAATTCGCGCGCGGTATAGGCAAGCTCGCGCAGCACGTCGTCGCGAACGATCGTCCGCCACAACGCGAACCCCGCCATGTCGGGGACGATCCCCCATTTGAGCTCCATGATCGACAGCCGGGTGGCAGGGGCGCAGATGCGGATGTCGGCGCCGCCCATGATCTGGAAGCCGCCGCCGAACGCGATGCCGTGGACCGCGGCGATGACGGGGACGGGCAGGTTGCGCCAGCCCCAGGCGACGTGCTGATAGAGATTGGCGTCGCCATAGGTGCGCCCCTCGAGCGTGGCGCCCGAGCCGCCTGTCGCCATGCTGGCCATGTCGAGCCCGGCGCAAAAAGCGCGGCCTTCGCCCGACAGCACGATGCAGCGCAGCCCCGGCGTCTCGCCCAGCCGCAGGATGGTGCCGGCGATCGCGGCGAACATCTGCGGGTCGAGCGCGTTCATCTTTTCGGGCCGCGACAGCCGGACATCGGCGATCCCAGCTTCGATCGTGGTGGTTACGCGCTGGTCGCTCATCCTCGCCTCCATCTTTTGGTACGGGTGTATGACGGCATAAACGAGGTTGCGCGAGGGGCTTTCGGATCGAGGGTATGCCAAAAGGCGCGCAATCGCGGCGGTTGGCGCTGCGCGTATCGCGCGCTATGGGGCGGGGATGAGTACCCAACCGACCTTTCGCTTCGATCCTGCACGCTTTTTCGAGGCGCGGACCGGCGGCCATGGCGCGGTGGTGGGCATCGGATACCAGGCGCATGGCGACGATTGGGCCGAGCTGACGCTGCCCTATGACGAACGGCTGATCGGCGACGTCGCGACCGGGGTGATCGCGTCGGGGCCGATCCTGACGCTGATGGACATGGCGACCAGCGTCGCGATCTGGCTGAAGCGCGGGCAGTTCGTGCCGCAGGCGACGCTCGACCTGCGGATCGACTATCTGCGGCCGGCGACGCCGGGGCGGACGGTGATCGGGCGCGGCGAATGCTATCGGCTGACGCGCAGCATCGCGTTCGTGCGCGGGCAGGCGCATGACGGGGACCCCGGTGATCCGCTGGCGCATGTGGCGGGGACGTTTATGTTTACCGAAGTGGGCATGTCTACCGAGGCGGGCATGTCTACCGGCGTGGGCACGTCCACCGAGGTGGCGAAGTGACGCTGCCGCCTTATGCGCAATTGCTGGGGATCGTCGCCGAGCGCGATGCCGGCGCGCCGACCGAATTGGTGATGCCCTTTACCCCCGAGGTGCTCGGGCGGCCGGGGTTCGTCCATGGCGGGGCGCTGGGCGGATTGCTCGAAATGGCGGCGATCGTCGCGCTGACCGAGGCGCTGGGCGAGGATGCCGCGCGGGTGAAGCCGATCAATGTGACGGTCGATTTCATGCGCGGCGGGCGCGAGAAGCCGACGCGCGCGGCGGGCACGGTCACGCGGCTGGGGACGCGGATCGCCAATGTCGAGGCGGTGGCGTGGCAGGATTCGCGCGACAAGCCGATCGCCGCGGCGCGGATGCTGTACCTGCTGGTGCGGTAGCGCCGGGCGCGGTTTCTCGACGTCGCTCGAAACGAACGGGTGAGGCGGGGGCGGGCGCGGGTTTCTCGACTCCGCTCGAAACGAACGGTGGGCGTTCAGCCTGCCTTGGGCGGCAAAGTGAAGCAGCCGACAAATGCTTCGGCGAGGGCGCGATCGCCGGTGAGGGTGAGCGCGCCTGTGGCTTCGGCATCGGCGATCGGGCGCGCGCCATAGACGATCCCGGCGAGCGTCATGGGATCGGTGGTGAAGACCGCGGCGGCGCGCGCGGGATCGTCGCGGACGATCGGGATCGCCTGGGGGGTCACGTCGGCGACGAAGCGGTCGGGGCCGAAGGCGAAGCCGATACGGCCGGTGAAGCCGCCGCCATACATCGTCCGGAACGACAGCATGATCGAGGCGGCCGATAGCGGCAGCGTGGGATCGTGATCGGGCGAGCGCGCCGCCCAGCGGCCGAGCTCCTGGATCGCGCGCTCGGCCTCATAGCCCCAGGGGGTGAGGCCATAGACCTGCGCGTTGGCGGGCGGCGGGAGCTGTTCGCGCTGGACGATCCGCGCGGCGACCAGGCCGGTCAATCGCTGGGTGAGGATGTTGGCGCTGATCCCGGGCAGCCCCGCGCGCAGCTCGCTGAAGCGACGCGGGCCGAACATCAGTTCGCGCACGATGAGCAGCGACCAGCGTTCGCCGACCAGTTCGAGCGCGAGCGCGGTGCCGCAGGCGTCGTCATACCAGCGCTTCGTCGCGATTTCGGGGCTGTTGGTAACTTTAGATAACTTCATGGTTGCTTTTCATAACCGCTGCGGGCATGCAACGCAAATCATCCCGGGAGGTTGCCGATGTTGCACCGTCGTCCGATCGCGCTTGGCGCATTGTCGTTCCTGACCACGATCCTGGCGATCCTTTCGTGCAGCCTGTCGGCGGGCACCGGGCCCTTTGCCTGACACCCTCAAGTCACCTGACATCACAAGAGAGAGGAGCGACGTCATGAGCTATATCCAGGGTTTCCTGATCCCGGTGCCGATCGACAAGAAGGACGCCTATGTCGCGATGGCGGCCAAGGCCTGTCCGCTGTTCATCGAATATGGCGCGACCGAATTGGTCGAGGCGTGGGGGGTCGACATTCCCGACGGCAAGGTGACCGACTTCAAGATGGCGGTGAAGGCCGAGCCCGGCGAGACGGTGGTGTTTTCGTGGATCGTCTGGCCCGACAAGGCGACCTGCGACGCCGCGGGGCAGAAGATGATGGAAGACGAGCGGATGAAGCCCGATGGCGAGATGCCGTTCGACGGGATGCGGATGATGTGGGGCGGGTTCGAGCCGGTATTCACCCACGGTCGCTGAGGCCGCGCGGGCGCTATCGCGGGGGCCGGAATCGCCTATAGGGGGCGGTGACGACGTGCCGTCCTTCGCGGCATGATCCCTGGGTTCCGCGATGCGTTCGACGACCGATCCTTCCCTGGCGACGCGGTGGCGCGAGGCGCTGCGCCGGCGCGGGCCGCCGTTGCTGCTGGCGCTGGCGGCCGAGGCGCTGCTGGTGCTGCTGTTCCTGGCGCTGGCGCCGCGCTTCGCGCCCGAGCTGGTGCCGACATCGTCGCTGACGACCTTCGACGTGGCCGACGGGACCGAGGACGCGCCGACCGCGGTCGAAAGCGAGGATAGCGACGAGGCGAGCGCTGGCGAGGTGGCGAGCGTGCAGCCGCCCGAGCCGGTGGTGCCGCGCGATGAGCCGCCGCCGACCCCGCCCGCGCCGCCGCCCGAGGTGAAATTGCCCTCGAACGTGATCTGGCTGACGCGCGAGCAATATACCAGCAGCGCGCTGCCCAAGGGCGAGAAGCGCGTGGCCGAGGCGCCGGCGGGGACGCCGTCGCTGACCGCCGGCGGGGGTGGCGGCGCGCGACCGGGCGACAGCGCGCTGGCCGAGGGGAGCGGTCCTAATGGCGAGCCGCTCTATGCCGCCGAATGGCATACCCGGCCGACCAACGCGCAATTGTCGACCTACATGCCCGAGCGGCAGCAGGAGGGCTGGGGGCTGATCGCGTGCCGGACCGCGCCGGGCTATCGCGTCGAGGATTGCCGCGAGCTCGCCGATTCGCCGCGCGGATCGCGACTGGCGGGCGCGGTGCGGCAGGCGGCGTGGCAGTTTCGCGTGCGACCGCCCAGGGTAGGCGGGCGCGAGATGGTCGGGGCGTGGGTGAGCATCCGCATCGATTATACCGTGCGCGGAGCGCGTGGGGGCTGAGCGGGGCGGCTTCAACCCGGCGCGGATAAGCAATGCTTGGCGGGAAGATAGGCGAGTTTGCTGGATACTTTGGCGGCTGCGGCGTTGTAGCGGGCAAAAGGAGTTACCCATGCGAGCAATGACGGTACGCGCCCCGGCGGGGTTGGAGAATCTGAAGCTGGAGGATCGCGCCGATCCGGGGCAGCCGGGACCGGGCGAGATCCGGGTGGCGGTGCAGGGGAGTTCGCTGAACTTCCACGACCTGGGCGTGGTGCTGGGGCGGATGCCGAGCGATGACGGGCGCATCCCGCTGGCCGATGGCGCGGGCGTGGTCGAGGCGGTGGGCGAGGGCGTGCACGAGTTCGCGGTCGGCGACCATGTGGTGTCGTGCTTCTTCCCCGACTGGCAGGACGGGACGCCGACGATCGGCGATTTCAGCCGGACGCCGGGCGACGGGATCGACGGTTTCGCGCAGGATGTCGTGGTGCTGCCCGCGACCGCCTTCACCCAAAGCCCTCGCGGCTATGACGCGGTCGAGGCGGCGACGATCACGACGGCGGGGCTGACCGCCTGGCGCGCTTTGGTGGTCGACGGCAAGCTGAAGGCGGGCGATACCGTGCTGCTGCTCGGCACCGGCGGGGTCTCGATCTGGGCGCTGCAGATCGCCAAGGCGATGGGCGCGCGGGTGGCGATCACCTCGTCGTCGGACGAGAAGCTCGAACGCGCCAAGGCGCTGGGCGCCGATTTCACGCTGAACTATCGCGAGCAGGCCGATTGGGGTGCGCAGGTGGCCGAATGGAGCGGCGGCGGGGTCGATCATGTCGTCGAGGTCGGCGGGCCGGGCACGCTGGCGCAGTCGATCGCGGCGGTGCGCGTCGGCGGGCATATCTCGCTGATCGGGGTGCTGACCGGCGGCGCGGGCGAGGTGCCGACCGCGGCGCTCATGTCGAAGCAGGCGCGGCTGCAGGGGCTGATCGTCGGCAGCCGGCGCGAGCAGCAGGACTTCGTCCGCGCGCTCGAGGCGACGGGGATCAAGCCGGTGATCGACCGCCGTTTCGGCATCGAGCAGCTGGGCGATGCCTTCGCCTATGAGATGAGCGCGGGGCATTTCGGCAAGATCGGGGTCGCCTGGTAGGCCACCCGCGCCACCTCCCCCCGACCAATGCATAGCGAGGAACGATAGCATGGCGATCAAGGACATCCTGCCGGGCAAGCTCGGCTTCGGCGCGGCGCCGCTCGGCAACATGTTCCGCGACATCCCCGAGGACGAGGCGCTGGCGACGGTGCAGGCGGCGTGGGACGACGGCATCCGCTATTTCGACAACGCGCCCTTCTATGGTGCCGGCCTTGCCGAAATTCGGATGGGCGAGGCGCTGGCGGGCAAGCCGCGCGGCGAATACGTCATCAGCACCAAGGTGGGGCGCGTCATCCTCGACGAGGTCGAAGACGTCAGCGCGCGCGACCAGGGCGAGAAGGGCGGGCTGTTCGAACATGGCCGCGCCAACCGGGTGGTGAACGACTATTTGGCAGACGCCACGCTGCGATCGATCGAGGACAGCCTGAAGCGGCTCAAGACCGACCATATCGACATCGCCTGGGTCCACGACGTGGCGCAGGATTTCTATGGCGACCAATGGATCGGCAAGTTCGAGGAGGCGCGCACCGGCGCGTTCCGCGCGCTCGACCGGCTGCGCGACGAAGGCGTCATCAAGGGCTGGGGCCTGGGGGTGAACCGCGTCGAGGCGATCGAATTGCTGCTGGGGCTCGACGAACCGCGCCCCGACGGGTTCCTGCTGGCGGGGCGCTATACGCTGCTCGACCATGACAAGGCGCTCGAGCGGCTGATGCCGATGGTCGCCGAGCGTGGCCTGGGGATCGTCGTCGGCGGACCGTATAGCTCGGGCGCGCTGGTGGGCGGGCCGAACTTCGAATATGCGCCTGCCTCGCCCGCGATCCTGGCGAAGGTGGCGGCGATCAAGGCGATCGCCGACCGGCATGGCGCGAGCATGAAGGCGCTGGGGATCCAGTTCGCGCTCGCCAATCCGGCGGTGGCGGCGGTGATCCCGGGGGCGAGCCGGCCGAGCCGGATCGCCGAGGATCGCGCGGCGCTCGATGAGACGGTGCCGGGCGACGTGTGGGCCGAGTTGCGCGCGCAAGGCTTCGTGAACCCGGCGGCGCCGTTGCCCGGCGGGGTGTGAGCGCGGCTTAGGCTGGCGGGGCCTTGGGATCGGTGCCGAAGCGGTTGTCGGCCTTGCGGCCGGGGAGCGCCATGACGATGATCTGCGCGAGCGCCGCCAGCGTGTCGATCATCGGGATCGCGCCCGCGACGAAGAAGGCGAGTAGCCACCAGCCGCTGAGGCCCAGGTCATGCAGCCGGCGGACCGTGACCGCGATCAGCGGGACGATCAGCGGCAGCAGCGCGAAGCCTGCCCAGACGGTGAAGCGCGTCTGCATTTCGCGCTCCGAGGCGAAGCTGCCCGCGGTCGCGATCATCGCCAGCCCAGCGGCGGCGACTACAGCCATGACCAGCAGCACGAACATCCAATATTCGCGGCGGCGCGAGCGACCCTTGAAATCGGCGTAGCGCCGCAGCGGCAACAGCATCCAATGCATTGGGGTTCCTCGAGATTTGTGGATGCAGCGATAGGGTGGGGGTGGGGCGAGGCGCAAGCATTGCGGTTGCTGCCGGCCGGGGACGGGAGGTTCCCCGTCACCCCGGATTTGGTCCGGGGTCTGCGGTGCGGCGGCTACTGCCGCCGAAGATCGGGCGCGCTCGCTGCGTCTGGGAACCGGACAGAGGCGGAGAACCCCTTCTTGGAACGATCTTGCGGTGGGGTTCGATCTTCCACCACTGCTGGTAGCACGCTTCGGCCCGGTGGACCCCGGACCAAGTCCGGGGTGACGATTTGCGAGTTGCGGGTCGGGGGAACACGCACGTCGGCAATACTTCCCATCACCCCTGACTTGTTCCGGGGTCTGCGGCGCGGCAAATATTGCCGCCGATGATCGAGCGCGAACCCTGCGTCTAGGAACCGGACAGAGGCGGAGAACCCGGCGTGGAACGATCTTGCGGTGGGGTTCGGTCTTCCACCACTACCGGTAGCACGCTTCGGCCCGGTGGACCCCGGACCAAGTCCGGGTGACGATTTAGGGGTTGCGGGTCGGGGGAACACGCAGGTCAGCAATACTTCCCGTCACCCCGGACTTGTTCCGGGGTCCGCGGTGCGGCAAATATTGCCGCCGATGATCGAGCGCGCGCCCTGCGTCTATATCCTGTCGAACCGCTACAACGGCGCGATCTATGTCGGTGTCACGTCGAACCTGATCGGCCGGATGATCCAGCATCGCGAGGGCCGCTTCGACGGCCATACCAAGCAATACGGCATCGTGCGGCTCGTCTATTTCGAAACCGCCGAGACGATGGCAGCGGCGATCCACCGCGAGAAGCAGCTCAAGCGCTGGCGACGCGAGTGGAAACGGAACCTGATCGAGGCGGAGAACCCCGCGTGGAACGATCTCGCGGTGGGGTTCGGGCTTTCGCCACTAGCGGCAGCACGCGGTGGCTCGGTGGACCCCGGACCAAGTCCGGGGTGACGAGTTCCGAAGCGGCAAGGTGCGCCCAATTGTGGACGCAGCGTTAGGCCTTTTTGGCCAGGGGCAAGACCGCTGCCCTTAGTCCCAGTATCGCTGCTTGGTCGGCGGACCAAAACGAAGTGAAATTGAGCGTGGTCTCGAACCAAATCGAAATAGGCACCGTCGCCCATTTCATATCGCCCTCGATACAGTCCTCGCCCATTTGCCACGCGGGCAGTTTCAAGCATGTGTCAGGATACTTCGCCGCAACGGCCTCGATAAGTTGGCGGTGCACTTCCGCCGCACACCTTGGGCTTCCCCAAAGGCTGAACGTCCAACCCGCAGGACCGCAGTTGCCGAATTGCGGCGATGGCGCGACCTCATCAATCTGGGCAAAATCAGGCATATCGCATCGATAGCAAGGATTCCGCTTCCGCCCCAGATGCGGCCGGCATTTCCTCGTCCCCCGGACTTGTTCCGGGGTCTGCCGTGCCACAGATAATGCCGCAGATGAACGAGCGCCCCCCCTTGCGTCGACAACCTGTAGACCCGCTATGACCGCACGCCATATTCGGGCGTGATCGGCGTGGAATGACCTTCCCGTCGGGTTCGGTCCTCCGCCCATATCCGTAGCAGATGGCGGCTCGGTGGACCCCGGAACAAGTCCGGGGTGACGATCTGGGAACGTCCGCTTCCCCCACTCCCGGTCGTTTGGACGTGGTACAGTTAGCGGTCGTTCGGTCGGGTGCCGCGATACGGCAGCGTTGGGGGGCTGGGCGGCCGTGGCTTCAGGCCTCCACCCACCCCCGACCCCTCCCTTTCAGGGAGGGGGGATGCCGGACCGTATTCGCCGGCTTGTGATAACCAAATAGGCAAATTGCGCTTGACAGCGTCACGCTGTTCTGGCACATAACAGGAACGCTGAAGAATTGCGAGTCGGGCCGGGGCAGGGATGCTTTCCGGCCCTTTTCATTTTGGGCGGGGGGATGATGGCCGAACAACGGATCACCAGCGGCAACAACTGCCCGCTGAAGGTGACCAGGGTGCGCGCTTCTGCTTGGACCGAGGCCAAGCGGCGGCGGTTCCTGGATGCGCTGGCGACGAGCTGCAACGTTCAACAATCGGCACGCAGCATCGGCATGACCAAGAACGGCGCGTACGCGCTGCGGGGGCGCGACGCGGGGTTCGCGGCAGCCTGGAGCGAGGCGATGCAGATGGGGGCCGTGCGGCTGGAGGAGGTGCTGCTCGAGAATGCGTTGGCCGCCGCCGAACGGCTGACGCGCGAGGGACCTTTATCGTTCGACGAAACCGCCGAGCCGATAGACGAAGCGCCCGCGCAACCGCTGACCGCCGATGAGATCCGGCTGATACTGTTCCTGCTGACCCGCCATGCCGACGGGCACAAAGGCTTGCGGCATATCGGCGGGAGGGCGCATCGCGCGACGCGCGAGGAAACCAACGCGGTCCTCAAGCGCAAGCTCGATTCGCTCGACCGGCGCATCAAGGCGGTCACGTGATCGAGCGGGACGTGAGTGAAGAGGACGTGATCGGGGGGCTCGATCCCGAGATCGTCCGGCTGGTGCGGCTCGCCGCGCCGGTGCGCGAGCGGCTGCTCTGCGAGATGACGCAGGCGCAGCAGGCCGAGATCAACCAGCGCTGGTGGATGTGGGCGCATGCGGGGCAGCTGGCGCCGCCGGGCGACTGGCGCGTGTGGATGATCCGCGCGGGGCGGGGCTTCGGCAAGACGCGCGCGGGGGCCGAATGGGTGAGCGAGTTCGCGCGGCACCATCCGCACGGGCGGATCGCGCTGGTGGGCGCGACCTTCGACGAAGTGGTGCAGGTGATGATCACGGGGCTTAGCGGGCTGACCAGCGTCGCGCGCGAGGGCGAGACGGTGACGTGGCGACCGACGCTGCGGCAGGTCGAGTTCGGATCGGGGGCGCTGGCGCAGGTGTTCTCGGCGGCGTCGCCCGAGAAATTGCGCGGCCCCGAGCATGACGTCGCGTGGTGCGACGAACTGGGCAAATGGGGCAAGGGCGGCGAGGCGGCGTGGGACAATCTGGCGATGGGGATGCGCGCGAGCGAGCAGCCGCGGATATTGGTGACGACGACGCCGCGCCCGACCAGGCTGATGCGGCGGCTGCTGGCGATGCCCGATCTGGTCGAGACGCGCGGGCGGACGCGCGACAATCCGCATCTGCCCAAGAGCTTCGTCGGCGCGATGATCGCCGAATATGGCGGCTCGCGGCTGGGGCGGCAGGAGCTCGACGGCGAATTGCTCGACGATGTGGTGGGGGCATTGTGGACCCGCGCGCTGATCGAGCGCTGCCGGGTGCGCGCCGCGCCCGACCTGGTGCGCGTGGTGGTGGGGGTCGATCCGCCGGCGAGCGCGGGGGGCGATGCCTGCGGGATCGTCGCGGCGGGGCTGGGGACCGATGGGCTCGGCTATGTGATCGAGGATGCGAGCGTCGCGGGGTGCTCGCCGCAGGCCTGGGCGCGCGCGGTGGTGGGGTGCTACGAGCGCCATCGCGGCGACCTTGTGGTGGCCGAGGCGAATATGGGCGGCGACATGGTGCGCGACGTGCTCAAGGCGGCGCATGCGCTGCTGCCGGTGCGGCTGGTGCACGCATCGAAGGGCAAGGTGGCGCGCGCCGAGCCGGTGGCGGCCTTGTATGAAAGCGGGCGGGTATTCCATGTCGGCGGGCTGGCGGCGCTCGAGGATGAATTGTGCGGGCTGTCGGTGGGGGGCGGCTATGAGGGGCCGGGGCGATCGCCCGACCGCGCCGATGCGTGCGTGTGGGCGCTGAACGCGCTGATGGTCGAGGCGCGCGGGGCGGCGGCGGTGCGGGTGGTGTGAGTTGCGGGGGCACGGGGGCGGGCGTAGGATTGGGGGACTCGGGGAGTAGCGCGATGAACAAGCCGGTGACGATCGACCAGCAGGCGGCGGAACTCGACGCGGTGCGCGCGCGGGCACAGCCGCATGTCGACAGCGGGCGGTTCGAGACGGTCGAGGCGGTGCTGCGCGCCGGGCTCGACGCGCTCGACGACGAGGATCGCGCGATGGCGACGCCCGAATTCACCGCATGGCTGCGCGCGAAGGTAGCCGAGGCCGACGCCGACCCGCGGCCCTATGTTTCGATGGAAGAGGCGTTCGCGCGGGTGCGGGCGGCGGCTGCCCAGCGGCGATGAAGCCGTTGCCCGTTCGGTTCGCCGAACCAGCAATCGACGACATGATCGCGCTGCACCTGTGGGTCGAGACCCGGGCGAGTATCGCTGTTGCAGACGATTATCAGGCGAGGCTCGAGGAGCATTGCGCAAGGCTGTGCGATTTCCCGCGGCGGGGATCGCCGCGTCCCGAATTGGGCGAAGGAATCCGGTCGCTGACGTTCGAGCGGCGGATTTCGATCCTGTACCGCGTCGATGACGACCAGGTCAGTATCCTGAGGCTGATGGGTGCGGCGACCGACATGAGCGCGCTGTCGCTCTACTGAGCGACGATCGAACGGAGATTCACATGAAATGGTTCGGCAGGAAGGCCGGGCGCGAGGGATCGCGTCCGGTGTTGGCAGGTGCGCATTCGCTTCGGTTGGGGGAATGGCCGAGCGGCTATGAGGCGCAGGTGCGCGAGGGCTATTGCGCCAATCCGGTGGCGCAACGCGCGGTGCGGCTGGTCGCCGAGGCGGTGGGGAGCGCGCCGGTGGCGGCGTCGGATCCGGCGCTGGGGGCGCTGGTGGCCGAGCGATCGGCGGGGCAGCCGTTGCTCGAGACGCTGGCGGCGCAGCTGCTGCTGCACGGCAATTGCTTCGCGCAGGTGATCTGCGATCCGCAGGGGCGGGTGATCGAATTGTTCGCGCTGCGGCCCGAACGGGTGACGATCGAGGCCGATGCGCTGGGCTGGCCGGTGGCCTATCGCTACCGCGTCGGCGAGCGATCGGTGCGGCTGGGCGAGGATGGCGCCGGGCGGCCGGGGGTGGTGCATGTGCGCGGCTTCCACCCGCTCGACGACCATTATGGCCTGGGGTGCATGGGCGCGGCGGCGGGGGCGGTGGCGATCCACAATGCCGCGACGCGCTGGAACAAGGCGCTGCTCGACAATGCCGCGCGGCCTTCGGGGGCGCTGGTGCACGACAGCCGCGACGGCGGGGTGCTGAGCCCCGACCAGTTCGAGCGGCTCAAGACCGAGATGCTCGCGGGGTTCCAGGGGGCGAGCAATGCCGGGCGGCCGATGCTGCTCGAAGGCGGGCTGACCTGGCAGGCGATGAGCATGACGCCCGCCGACATGGATTTCGTGAGCCTGAAGGCGGCGGCGGCGCGCGAGATCGCGCTGGCCTTTGGCGTGCCGCCGATGCTGCTGGGGCTGCCGGGGGACAATGCGTACGCGAATTATCGCGAGGCCAATCGCGCGCTGTGGCGCCAGGCGGTGCTGCCGCTGGCGGGCAAGATCCTGGGCGCGATCGCCGAGGATCTGCGGCCCTGGTTCGCAGGGGGAACGCTGGCGGTGGACCTCGAGCAGGTGCCGGCGCTGAGCGAAGATCGCTCGGCGCTGTGGGCGCGGGTGAGCGGCGCCGACTTCCTGACCGACGAGGAGAAACGCGAGATGCTGGGGGTGGGGCGATGAGCGCGATGCTCGCCGAGCTGTTGCGGCAGGCACAGGACGAAGGCGCGTCGGTGGCAACGCTGCGCGGGATCGCCGAGGAGGCGGGCGAAGTGGCCGCGGCGCGCGCGCTCGACCGGCTGGGGCTGAGCGATGCGGGGGCGGCGAAGGATATGGCGGAGCTTCGCGAACTGCTGGCGGCGTGGCGCGATGCGAAGCGGTCGGCGGTGAAGGCGTTGATCGGGTGGGTGGCGCGGATGGCGTGCGCGGTGCTGCTGGTGGGGTTGGCGGTGCGGTTGGGGTTTGGGGGGTGGGTTAAGTGAGGGTTGGGGATGGCAGCGTAGCATCACTGCCCCTCTCCCCGGCCCTCTCCCCTGAAGGGGAGAGGGAGGCTTGCAGGTTTTCGGGGTATGCGGCGGTGTTCGATTGTCCGGATCGCGGGGGGGATGTGGTTCGGCGGGGGGCTTTTGCCGGGGCGGGGGCGGTGCCGTTGCTTTGGGAGCATGGCGCCATTGTCGGGCGGATCGAGGCGGTGGCGGAGGATGGGCGCGGGTTGCGGGTGGCGGGGGTGGTCGAGGATGCGCGGGCGGCGGCGCTGGTGGCGGCGGGGGCGCTGACGGGGCTGTCGTTCGGCTATCGCGCGCGGGCGGTGCGGCACGGGGTGTATCGGGAGTTGCTGGCGGTCGAACTGGTCGAGGTGAGTTTGGTCGCGCAGCCGATGCAGCGATTGGCGCGGGTGGACGCTTGATCCGTTCGTGCTGAGCTTGTCGAAGCACCGCCCTTTCTGTCCGGCGTAGGCAGATGAAGAACGGCACTTCGACAAGCTCAGTGCGAACGGGGAGGGGACGGCCGCTGCGTATCCGTCACCCCAGCGGAGGCTGGGGTCTGGCGGTGAGGTTGGGGTCCACAACGGAGAGACCCCAGCTTTCGCTGGGGTGACGACGTGGCGCTGGGTGACGGCGCTTTTTTGATGGGTTTTGCGAAGGGCGTGCTGGGTGGCGCGCCCTTTTTCTTTTGGCGTTATTGTACTTGACGTACCCAGTGGGAACGAGTAGTCAGACTGCATGAGCAGCGCCCTTTCCGCCCCGCACTTCCACAACGAAGAAGCCGCCTACACCTACGTTGAGGCGCGCATCTGGCCAGAAGGTCCGGTGTGCCCTCACTGTGGCGGTGTCGAGCGCATCAGCAAGATGCAGGGCAAGTCCACTCGCGTTGGTGCGTACAAGTGCTACCAGTGCCGCAAGCCGTTCACCGTCAAGATCGGGACCATTTTTGAGGACTCTAAGGTCGCCATGCACCTTTGGCTTCAGGCGATGTATCTGATCGCTGGCAGCAAGAAAGGCATTTCGAGCAATCAGCTTCACCGCACTTTGGGTGTCACCCTCAAGACCGCTTGGTTCATGTCGCACCGTATCCGCGAAGCGATGCGCTCCGACAATGGCGATATGTTCGGCACTGGCGGCGGCATAGTCGAAGTCGATGAAACCTTCATTGGTCAGCTTAAGGGCGTCCAGAAAAAGCGCGCCTTTCATCATAAGATGAAGGTTCTGGCGCTGGTGGACCGCGATAGCGGCAAGGCTCGCACCATGGTCATTGACAACGTGAACGCCTCAACTCTTATGCCGATCGTTCTCAACAACGTTGCCCGCGAAGCACGCGTGATGACCGACGAGCACAGCGGCTACCGCGATATGAAGCATTATTTCGCCGCACACGGGACCACTAGCCACGGCAAGGGGCAGTACGTGAACCTTGAGGACCGCACTGTGCACAGCAACACCGTCGAGGGCTATTTCAGCATCTTCAAGCGCGGGATGAAGGGCGTGTACCAATTCTGCGGCGAGCAGCATCTGCACCGCTACCTCGCGGAGTTTGAGTTCCGCTACAACAACCGCATTGCGCTCGGCTGTAACGACGCGGATCGCGCCGACGCCTTGCTATCCGGTATCGTCGGCAAGCGTCTCACTTATCAAACAGCTAATCGGGGAGCGTAAGGGCGATGCCCAAAAAGGCGCCGGGGATGACCCCGGAAGATCAGAGCGAAGCGTTCAAGCGAGAGGCTCAAAGGCTAATCGACGCTGGAGAACTAAACCCCACAGACGCCGATGAAGCACTCAGCCGATTAACGGAAAAATCGGCGCTCAAAGCACCCACAAACGAGTGACGGCATCAGACCCATTCGAGCGCCCTCAACAGCTCATCAATTGGTCTACAGAAGCCATTGATGAAGCCTATGGTTGCTGGAGAGATTTTGGCAACAGCGTGAACCTGCCCATTGTCGAGGAGAGAAATCCGAAGACCGGAGATGTAGTTGTTAAGATCGTGCTGCAAAATCCGATCCCTTCTGTCATAGGACGGAAATGCACTGAGGCTCTCAACAATCTTAAAAACTCCTTCGACCAGAGTCTTTTCGCCTGCTGCGCTTCCATCAACAAGCCTGTCAAGGACGCACACTTCCCTTGGGCCGACAATCCCGACCCTAGCTTGAAGCGGAGACTCGTTCATAAGGACACGGGTAAAGATCTGATCCCTAGGGAAGTTGGGGATATAATCAGACGGCACCACCCATACCCAACTGGGAATGGTTATACCGGCGGCAATGATCTGATTAGGAGCCTCGCTAGGCTCGCCAATGGCAAGCACACGGTCGGAATCTCCATCGGTTGCGCATCGAGCCAAATTACATTCCCTAACCGACAAGGGCCAATGTTCGCCGGCGATTATCTCCGAGAGTTTTCGCCGCGGTGGGATTCTGTGAAAAATGAGATGATACTTGCCCGATATCGGCTCTCCGGCATGCAGAGCGAGGGTAAGTACGTTGTCGTAATGCATGTATTGCTTGATGTTCCCACGCCCGTGGGGCCGATCGATGCTTTTTCCGCCCTCTACCTTTTCCGAGATAAGGCGCAGACAGTCTTGCATGATCTGCAAGCCCTTGCGGTGACCGCAACCAATTAGACTATTCATCTTCGCACCCATATGGGTACGCGATGTATAATAACGCCTTTCTTTTGGGCGAGGGAAGGAATGCACATGAGCGATTTGGAGATGATGGCGACCGCGCGGCCGATGCTGAGCGGGGCGCAGGCGCCGGCGGCGACTGCGGCGTTTGCCGGGTTCCTGCGCAGCGGCGCGGGCGGGCTGGAGATGAAGGCGTTTACCGGGGTGACGGGGGCCGAGGGCGGCTATGCGGTGCCGCGCGAGCTCGACGCGATGATCGATCGGGTGGTCAAGGCGGCGAGCCCGATCCGGGGAATCGCCAACGTCGTCCAGGTGGGGTCGAACGGCTATCGCAAGCTGGTGACGAGCGGTGGCACGCCATCGGGCTGGGCTAGCGAGACCGCGGCGCGCGGCGAGACCGCGACGCCGGTGTTCCACGAGATCGCGCCGGCGATGGGCGAATTGTTCGCCAACCCGGCGGCGAGCCAGACGATGCTCGACGATGCGGGCTTCGACGTCGAGGCGTGGCTGGCGGGCGAGATCGCGATGGAGTTCGCCAAGGCCGAAGGCAGCGCGTTCGTCAACGGCGACGGGGTCGACAAGCCGCGCGGCTTCCTGACCGGGGCGACCTCGGCCGCGGGCGATGCGACGCGGGCGTTCGGGACGATCCAGCATCTGGCGAGCGGCGCGGCGGGCGATTTCGGCGCCAATCCGGGCGAGCGGCTGATCGACCTGGTCCATGCGCTGCGCTCGCCGTACCGGCAGGGCGCGACCTGGGTGATGAACGCCAGCACGATGGCGCGAATCCGCAAGTTCAAGACGACCGACGGCGCGTTCCTGTGGACGCCAGGGCTGGCGAGCGGGCAGCCCGACAGCCTGCTCGGCTATCCGGTGGTCGAGGCCGAGGACATGCCCGACATCGCCGCGAACAGCCTGTCGATCGCCTTCGGCAATTTCCGCGCGGGCTATCTGATCGCCGAGCGCAGCGAAACCGCGGTGCTGCGCGACCCCTATAGCAACAAGCCGTTCGTCCATTTCTACGCCACCAAGCGGGTCGGCGGCGCGGTGAGCAATTCGGAAGCGATCAAGCTGCTGCGCTTCGCCGCCGCCTGATCGCGGGCGCCGCCCGGGGGACCGGGCGGCGTTTCGCGCGACCGAGGGGCAGGGGGAGGATGCGATGACGGGGACGGGCGGGCCGGGGGGCCATGCGCTGAGCGAGGGCGACCGTGCGGCGGCGGTGGCGCAGGTGCGCGCGCTGCTGCGATCGGACAGCGATGCCGAGGATGCGCTGTTGGGGCGGCTGATCGACGAGGGCTTTGCGCTCGCCGAATTGTTCACCGGGCAGGTGCTGATCGCGCGCGCGGTGACCGAGGCGATGCGCGGCGACGGGACTTGGCAGCGGCTGCGCGCGACGCCGGTGCGCGCGGTGACGGGGGTCGCCGATGCCGATGGCGCGATGCTGCCGCCCGAGCGCTACGCGATCGACATCGATGCGGCGGGTGACGGTTGGGTGCGGGTACGAACCACCAATGCCGCGCGGATGGTGGTGACGCTCACCGCCGGGCTCGCCGACGACTGGAGCGCGCTGCCGCCGGGGATTGCCGGCGGGATCGTCCGGCTGGCGGCGCATCGTTTCGGCGCGCGCGAGGAGGACGGCGTGCCGCCGGCGGCGGTGGCGGCGTTGTGGCGGCCGTGGCGGCGGATTCGGTTGCACGATGTGCGGGTGCCGGCGTGAATCGGGCGCTGGCGGTGGCGCAGCGGCTGGGGGCAGCGCGGGCGCGGGTGGTGGCCGATGCGGTTGCGGTGTTGCTGCGCGAGGCGATGCCCGATGGGGTGGTGACGACCGAGGATGACGGCGTGGTGATCGAGGCGCGCGGCGCACTGGCGCGGGCGGCGACCGACCCGGCCTTGCGCTGGGTAGCGGGGGGATTGCGATGAGCGCGGTGCTGCATGGCGCGCTGGTGGCGGCGCTCGAGGCGCATGCGCCGCTAAAGTGGCGGCTGACCGCGGTGTTCGCCGCGCCGCCGGTGCGATCGGCGATGCCCTATGCGCTGGTGACCGAGAGCGTCGTCGCCGACTGGAGCACCAAGGACCAGCCCGGCATCGAGGCGCGGGTGGCGATCGAGCTGCACGACGGCGGCGAGGTGCCGGGGCGGCTGCGTGGGCTGGCCGAGGCGGCGGGGGCGGCGCTGGCGGCGATGCCGCGTGACCTTGGCGAGGGGTGGCGGATGGCGAGTTTGGTGCCGCTGCGGACTCGGGTGGTTCGGGTGCGCGGGGGCGACTGGGTGGCGGTGGTCGAGGCGCGGGTGCGGATGTTGCACGAGGGTGGCTCCCCTCCCTGACAGGGAGGGGTTGGGGGTAGGTTGGCTGGTGGTGGAGCGGGGCGCTTCCTCTCGGGCCTACCCACCCCCGGCCCCTCCCTTGTCAGGGAGGGGAGGAGAAGGATCAGCGAGGAGACGGGATATGGCGGCGGAGAAGGGTAGTGCGTTCCTGCTGAAGGTCGGGGACGGGGCGGTGCCGGTGGGGTTTGCGACGGTCGCGGGGCTTCGGACCACGCAATTGTCGATCAATGGCGAGGCGGTGGCGATCACCAGCAAGGATTCGGGCGGGTGGCGCGAATTGCTGTCGGGCGCGGGGGTGCGATCGGTGAGCGTGGCGGCGGCGGGGATCTTTACCGGGTCGGCGGCCGAGGTGCGCGTCAAGGGCAACGCGCTGGCCGGGGTGATCGACCAGTATCGGCTGAGCTTTGAGAGTGGCGAGACGATGACCGGGCGGTTCCTGGTGACGCGGCTCGACTATGCCGGGGATGTGAATGGCGAGCGGAGCTATACGCTGAGCCTGGAGAGTTCGGGGCCGGTGGTGAGCGCGTGATGGCGGGGTTCGGGCCGGACGAGGCCGGGGTGTTTGCGGACAGGCCCCACCCCAACCCCTCCCCTGAAGGGGAGGGGCTTGGCAGCCCGCTCGCAAACCCCGTGCGGGGCGAGGTGGCTTTGCGGGTGGCGGGGGAGATGCTGGTGTTGCGGCCTTCGTTTGCGGCGCTGGTGGCGGCGGAGGGTGAGGTGGGGCCGTTGTTCGCGCTGGTCGAGCGCGCGGCGGCGGGGCGGCTGGGGCTGGGCGAGATGGTGGCGTTGTTCTGGCATTGCCTTCGCGAGCCGGCGCCGATGACGCGGGACGATTTCGCTGAAGGGGTCGCGGCTGGGGGGCTGGCGGCGGCTACGCCGGTGCTGCGCGTGCTGGTTGGGCAGATTTTGGCGGGGCGGTGATGATCACGCTCGGGGAAAGCGATTGTGCTGCCGCAACCGACCCACCCCCAACCCCTCCCTTTCAGGGAGGGGAGTTTGGCGCGCTTGCTGCGCGGTTGGCTGGGATGGCTGGGGTGGTGTTTGGGTGGACGCCTGGGGTTTTTTGGGACGCCACGCCTGCCGAACTGGCGGCGCTGGTTGTTGCGCTCACCGGCGACGAGGTGGCGGCGGCGGATCGTGGGACGCTCTTGCGGTTGATGGAGGCTTTTCCCGATGGATGAGGAAATCGAGCGGCTGGTGGTGCGGGTGCGCGCCGATACGCAAGGGTTTGCGCGCGACGTGGCCGAGATGCGCGGCAGCCTGGAGGGACCGTTCGAGGCGGGGGTCGATCGCGCGGGGCGGGCGATCGAGACAGTGCTGTTGCGCGCGGTGCGATCGGGCAAATTGGGGTTCGACGATCTGGGCAAGGTGGCGCTGGGGGTGCTCGACCAGATCGCCGCGAGCGCGGTGCGCGGCGGGATCGGCGCGGCGCTGGGCGGCAGCGGTGGCGGGATCGGTGGGCTGGTGGGGGCGCTGGCGGGGCTGCTTTCGGGGGCGCCGGGGCGCGCGACCGGCGGGCCGGTCAGCCCGGGGCGGGCCTATGTCGTGGGCGAGCGCGGGCCGGAATTGTTCGTGCCGACGGCGAGCGGGCGGGTCGAGACCGGCGCGCCGGGGGGCGTGCGCGAGGTGCGGGTGTCGATCGCGGTGCATGCCGGGGCGGGCGAGGCACCCGTCGCGCTGGCGCGATCGGGGCGGCAGGTGGCGCGCGCGGTGAAGGCGGCGCTGGGGGGTGTGGATTAGGGGGGCGCTGGGTGCCCCCGCCCCGTTCGTTTCGAGCGTAGTCGAGAAACCCAGCAGCGATGGTCGGCTTGGCGGTTTCTCGACTTCGCTCGAAACGAACGGGGATTTTTGGACCTGAACCGAGCGGGCGTGCTCGCGGCACGGGTGCCGCATGAGCTGGGCTGCCGTGCTGCCTGGACCCGACCCACCCCCGGCCCCTCCCTTTCAGGGAGGGGAGCAGAAGAAGGATACATCATGGGACATTGGCTGGCGGCTGCGCGGGGGGTGCAGGCGGGGGGAACGGTTTCGCGGTTCGATCCGCGCTATTGGAGCGTCAATTTTCCGCGACCGATGATGGCGAGTGTCGTCACTACCGCGCCCGATGCGCTGCGCGTCGATTGCGTCTTTTATCGGCGCGGCGATCTGGCGGGGCTGATCTGGGAGAGCGAAGACACGCACGATCATCCGCTGCTGCGATACGAAACCGATCGCGATTATCGGCGGTGCCGGTTGCGGTTTCGCTGGCGGTCGGGGGGTGTCATCGCGCTCGATGCGGTCAATGGCCCGACGCTGACGATCGAGGGGCGTGACGCGGCGGGCGCGGCGCGCGCCTGGTATGTGCGGTTGTGGAATTATGCGGTCGGCAGCGCCGAGGATGCGGTGGTGACGATCGACTTTGCCAGCGTCGTCGGCGGCTATCGGCTGCCCGACGACGCCGATCGGGTGTTCGCGGGCGATGTCGACCGGATGTTCGTATCGCTGGTGCCGCCGGGGTTCGTCGAGGGGGATGAGGGGCTGATCGCCGCCAGCGAGGGCTGGGCCGAATTGTCGGGCATTGCGTGCGATGGATCGGGCAGCGTGCTGGCGATCGGCGATTGCGTGGTGCCCGCGCACGACCTGCGAATGTCGGGGGGCTATGATGACAGCTATAACCTGACACCGGCGCGATTGCTGCGCAATATGTTGCACCTGGGCTATCGCGGGCCGGTGATCCATTATGTCGGGATGAGCCATTATTTCCGGCTCGAGCCGGCAGGCGGGGGGCTGTGTGTCAGCCTGGTGGGCGGGGCGCTGAATACGCCGACGCTGGCATGGCATCGCGACTTTGCCGAGCGTGCGCACGCGCTTGGTTATGACATCATCTGGTCGCTGAGCTATGAATTGTTCGACGCGCATTGCTGGAACGATTGGAAGCAGCGCGATTTCACCGGTGCGCCCGCGCTGACCGGATGGGTGCCGCCCTCGACCCTGCTGTCGCCCGCCAATGCCGGGGCGATGGGGTATCTGGCGCAGGTGGCGCAGGCGTTCGTAGGGATCGCGGTGGCGGTGGGGATGCGGGTGCGGTTCCAGGTGGGTGAGCCGTGGTGGTGGGTGACGCCCGGCGAGCGGCGACCGTGCCTGTATGACGATGCTGCAAGGGCGGCGCTGGGCGAGGCGGAGGGCGGGGCGGTGGTGATCGAGGATCTGCGCTCGCCGCTCGATGCCGGGCAGAAGGCGTTGCTCGATCGGGCAGGCGCAATGCTGGCGGCTTCGACCGCGGCATTGTGCGCGGCGGTGAAGGCGGTGGCGCCCGATGCCGAGACCTTGCTGCTGGCGTATCTGCCGACGGTGCTCGACGCGCAAGCACCCGAGGCCAAGCGCGCGAACTTGCCGGTCGGCTGGGCCAAGCCGGCGTTCGATGTGTTGCAGCTTGAGGATTATGACTGGGCGGCGACTGGCAATGCGGGGGCGAGTGCGCGCGGGGTGGCATTGGCGCAGGCGCGGCTGGGCTATCCGGTGGCCGAGCAACATTATCTGAGCGGCTTCGTGCTGCGGCCCGAGGAAGCGGGGCAATGGCACGCGATCGACGCCGCCGCCGACGTCGCCAAGGCGCGCGGGGTGGCCGAGACCTTCGTGTGGGCGCTGCCGCAGGTGCTGCGCGATGGATATCTGCATTTCGGGCAAGGGGAGGATGCAATGACGCCGTTCGACGACGTGCTGTTTCCGCTGGCGCTGGGGGCGCAATGCGAGGTCGCGCCCGAAACCTCGACGATGGTGATGACCAGTGCGGGCGGGCATGAGCAGCGCAATGTCGGCTGGGCGCAGCCGCGCACCCGCTATGACGTGGGGCCGGGGGTGCGATCCGAGGCGGATATTGCCGCGCTGCTGGCGTTTTTCCGCGCGCGGATGGGCGCGGCGCGGGGGTTTCGGCTGCGCGATCCGTTCGATGCCGAGGCTGTGGGGGAGCGGATCGGGACTGGCGACGGGCAGACGGTGCGCTTCGCGTTGGTCAAGCATTACGGCGAGAACCTGCGGCGGATCACGCGGCCGGTGGCGGGGAGCGTGGTGCTGCGCGTCGGCGGGGTGGCGACGCAGGGCTTCAGCGTCGAGCCGGGGGGCTATGTGACGCTCGATGCCGCGCCGGCGGCTGGGATCGCGGTGGTGGCCGATTTCGCCTTCGACGTGGCCGTGCGGTTCGCCGAGGATATGCTGCGCGTCAATCGTGCGACGTTCCTGGCGGGCGAGGTGCCGTCGGTGCCGCTGGTCGAGATCCGCGAATGAGCTGGCTGCAGGAGAGCTGCACCACGATCGCCTTTTGCTGGCGGGTCGAGCGGCGCGACGGGGTGGCGATCGGGCTGACCTCGCATGACCGCGATTTGCTGGTCGAGGGGCTGGTGCATCGCGCCGCGCCGGGGATCGTGCCGTCGGCGATCCGGCGGAGCGACGGGCTCGATGCCGACAGCATGGAGTCGGCCGGCGTGCTGAACCATGCCGCGATCGGCGAGGTCGATTTGCTTGCCGGGCGATGGGACGGCGCGCGGGTGGCGCTTTTCGCGGTCGATTGGACCGATCCGGCCCGGCGGGTGGCGCTGGGCGAGGGGATGATCGGCGCGATCGAGACCGGGGATGGGAGCTTCAGTGCGGAGTTGCGCGGGGCGAGCGCGGCGCTTGAGGGGCCGGTGTGCGAGGTGACCTCGCCCGAATGTCGTGCCGAGCTGGGTGACAAAAGATGCCGGGTGGCGATGGCGGGGCGGCGCAGCTTTGCGCGGGTGGTGGCGAGCGCTGGCAATGCGGTGACGTTGGATGCGGCGGGCGAGGGGCTGGGGAGCGGGCTGCTGCGCTGGTTCGGCGGCGAGAATAGCGGGCTGGAGGATGCGATCGACACCGCTGAAGGGACGGTCGTGACGCTTCGCCATGCGCCGCGATTGCCGGTGGCGGCGGGCGATCTGGTCGAGCTGATCGAGGGGTGTGACAAAAGGTTGGAGACCTGCGCCGGGCGGTTTGCCAACGCCGCGAATTTCCAGGGCGAGCCGTTCCTGCCGGGGGTCGATTTGCTGACGCGGTATCCGGGCGCGTGAGCGCGGTGGCGGCGGCGGCGCGTGAGTTGGTGGGCGCGCGGTTTCGGTTGCACGGGCGTGATCCGGCGACGGGGCTTGATTGCGTGGGGGTGGTGGCGGCGGCGTTGGCGGGGGCGGGGGCTGGGGCGGGGGCTGGGGCGCAGGTCACGGTGCCGCAGGGTTATGCGATGCGGACGGGCGATGCCGATCGGGTGGCGATGCTGATTGCGCGCGCGGGGCTGGTGCGGGTCGAGAGCATGGCTGCGGGCGATGTGGTGCTGGTGCGCAGCGGGCCGGGGCAATTGCACCTGGGGGTGTGGACCGGCGCGGGGCTGGTGCATGCCGATTCGCATTTGCGGCGAGTGGTCGAGCGACCGGGGGCGGTGGCTTGGCCGGTGGTGGGGGTGTTTCGCGGCTTCTTCGAAGCCGCAGACCCCTCACCCAGCTCCGACTAGGCCTCGCTGAAGAAGCGAGACCAAGTCTGCGCAACCCTCTCCCCTTGCAGGGGCGAGGGAAGAGGGGGGGGGATTATGACTACGTTGGTGCTGACGACGGTGGGCGGGTTGATCGGCGGGCCGGTGGGGGGCGCGATCGGGGCGCTGGCGGGGCGCGCGGTCGATGGGGTGTTGCTGCGGCCGGGGCGGCGCGAGGGGCCAAGGCTCAGCGAGCTGGCGGTGCAGACCTCCTCCTATGGCGCGCAGGTGCCGCGACTCTTTGGCACGATCCGGGTGGCGGGCAGCGTGATCTGGTCGACCGAACTGATCGAGACGCGCACCAGCGAGGGGGGCGGCAAGGGGCGGCCGGGGAGTGTCCAATATAGCTATGCCGCGTCGTTCGCGGTGCTGCTGTCGGCGCGGCGCGTGGCGGGGGTGAAGCGGATCTGGGCCGATGGCAAATTGCTGCGCGGAGCGGCGGGGGATTTCAAGGCGGCGACGGGGTTTCGGCTGCACCTGGGCGATGCCGACCAGCCGGTCGATCCGCTGATCGCGGGCGCGGTGGGGGCGGCGCAATGTCCGGCGTGGCGCGGCCATGCCTATGCAGTGTTCGAGCAGTTGCAGCTCGCCGATTTTGGCAACCGGATTCCGTCGCTGACCTTCGAGGTCGAGGCCGATATGGGGGCGGTGACCGCGGGGGCGGTGACCGCGGGGGCGGTGGCGGGCGCGCTGGGCGGGGTGGGCAGCGAGGCGCTGGTGCCGGTGCTGGGCGGGTTTTCGGCGCATGGCGGGTCGACGCGCGCGGTGCTCGAAACGCTGGGCGAGGCGACGGGGGCGTGGTTTGCCGCCAATGGCGAGCGGATTGCGATGCGTGGCGGCATGGGGGCGGCGCGCGAAGTGGTCGATCAAGGCGTGGGCGGCGCGCGTGGGGCGCGATCCATCGCTGCGGCGGACCAGGCACCGCGCGTGCTGACGATCGGCCATTATGATGCGGCGCGCGATTATCAGGCGGGGTTGCAGCGCGCGACGCGGCCGGGGGCAGGGAATCGCGAGCTGCATCTGGAATTGCCCGCAGTGCTCGATGCCGTGACTGCCAAGGGGGTGGCAGCAGCGATGCTGGCGCGCGCCGATTCGGGGCGCAGGCGGTGGCGGGTGGCGCTGGGATGGGACGCGATCGACATCGCGCCGGGCGACCGGGTGCGGATCGCGGGCGAGGACGGGTTGTGGCGCGTCGCCGAATGGGCGCTCGAGGGCTATGGCGTGATGCTCGAGCTGGCACCGATCGTGGTGGCGAGCGCGCATGCTTCGGCGTCGTCGGGCGCGGTGGTGGCGGCGCCCGACTGGGTGCATGGTGCGACGGTGCTGGCCGCCGCCGAACTGCCGCCGGGCGATGGCGCGGTGCTGACGCAACCGCGGCTGACGATCGTTGCGGGCGGCACCGGGGCGGGGTGGCGATCGGCGACGCTGATGCTGGGGAGCGAGAGCGGCGGCTGGACGGTGGCGGGGGTGACGCGTGCGCCGGGGGTGATCGGCACGGTGGTGGACGCGCCGGGGTCGGCGCGCGCGACGATCGAGGATCGGGCGCACACGATTCTGGTCGAGCTGGCGCATGGCGAGATGCTGCTGGGGCATGCCGATCGTGCCGCGCTCGATCGCGGCGCCAATCTGGCGCTGGTGGGGGATGAATTGATCCAGTTCGGTGCGGCGGTGCAGGAAAGCGCGCGGCGCTGGCGGCTGTCGCGGCTGTGGCGCGGGCGGCTCGGAACCGAGGCGGCGATCGCGGGGCATGGGGCGGGCAAGCGATTCGCGCTGCTGGCCCCCGAAAGCGTGGTGACGATCGACCTGCCGCTGTCGGCGATCGGCGGGACGATCCGGGTGGGCGCGGTGGGGATCGCCGATGCCGCCCCGGTCGAGATCGTCGTGCCGGTAGGGGGCATCGGTCGTGCCGCCCGCGCCGGTGCACCTGCGGCGCCAAGCGACCGGAGCCGGCGTCGCGCTGCGCTGGACACGGCGGAGCCGGGCGGGGTGGCGCTGGATCGACGGGGTCGATGCGCCGCTCGCCGAGGAGGCCGAGCGCTATGTCGTGCGCATCGGGGGCGCCGAGCTTGCGACGAGCGTTCCCGAGGCGGTGATCGCCGTGCCGGGTGAAGACTGGCGCGCCACGATCGCGCAGGTGGGAACCATCGGCGCCTCCAGTCCCAGCGAAATCAGCCAAGGAGATATGCGATGAGCGACGATTCGACCGACCGGCTGGGCCTGCCGTTGCTCCATGCGGGGCAGGCGCAAAAGGAGATCACGCATAACGAGGCGGTGGTGCTGCTCGACATAATCGTCGCGGCGGCGGTGGTGGCGGTCGGCACGCAGGTGCCGCCGGCCGATCCGGCGCCGGGCGAATGCTGGATCGTCGGGTCGGGCGCGAGCGGGGCATGGGCGGGGAACGACGGGTCGCTCGCCGGTTGGACGATCAATGGATGGCGCTTCGCGGCGGCGCGCGAGGGGATGCGCGCATGGTCGATCGCCGACGCCAGCGAGGTGGTTTATCGTGGCGGCATCTGGGTGGTCGGCGAGGTGACTGGTGCTGCCTTGCGGATCGATGGGCAACAGGTGGTCGGGGGCCGCCAACCGGCGATCGAGAGCCCCGTCGGCGGCGAAACGATCGACCTGCAAGCCCGGGTTGCGGTGGAGAGCATGTTGGCGGCGCTGCGGGCACATGGTTTGATCGCAACGGCTTAAACTGTGTCGTTCCAGCAACAGTTGAGCTTTTGTTTCGCTTGCCCTGAAACCAACCCGAGTATAGGGAGTTTGCGCTGTCCGTAGTGACAACCGAGAAAGGGGATTTTTTATGCGGAAGATTGCCGTAGCAGTGGCGCTTGCGTCCACCGCACTGAGCACTCCCGTCCTGGCCCGCGATGGTGCGTGGTATGTGGGCGTAGAGGGCGGTGCAATGATCGTCGAGGACTTCGAGTTCGACCTCGCCGACACTGACACCAACGTACTGACCACCGATTCGTCCTATGGCTGGGACGTCGATGCGATTGTCGGTTACGATTTCGGGGCGTTCCGCCTCGAGACCGAAGTCGGCTATCGTCGCGCAAATGCCGACGCACACCAGACGACGGTCCCGCTCGCGGGTATCCCGGCTGGTAACTACGAAGGCGCAGGCGCAAATGGTCGCGCATCGGCGCTTAGCTTCATGGTCAACGGCCTTCTGGACTTCGGTCCCGACGACGGGATCCAGGGCTTCGTCGGCGGTGGTGCCGGTGTGGCACGCGTGAAGTTCGAAGATTACGGCATCGGTGCCGTCAATCTGCTCGACGACAGCGACACCGTGTTCGCATGGCAGGCACTGGCGGGCGTCCGCGCTCCGCTGAGCGAAAATGTCGATGTCTCGCTGAAGTATCGTTTCTTCAACGCAGACAACGTCAACGTGATCGCAAACACGGGCGCTTCGCTCGACACGCGGTTCCGTTCGCACAGCATCCTGGGCGGTCTGATCTTCAACTTCGGCGAGCCTACCCCGCCGCCGCCGCCGCCTCCCCCGCCGCCCCCGCCGCCTCCTCCCCCGCCGCCGCCTGAAGCGCCGGTCGAGCAGGTCTGCACCCCTGGGCCGTACATCGTGTTCTTCGAGTGGGATCGCTCGGACATCACGCCGGAAGCGTCGAGCATCCTCGACAACGCCGTGTCGGCCTATCAGAGCTGCGGTAACGCGCAGGTCATGCTTGCCGGTCACGCCGATAAGTCGGGTGCCGCTTCGTACAACGTCGGTCTGTCGCAGCGTCGCGCTGATGCGGTCCGTTCGTACCTGTCGGGCCGTGGTATCGCAGATACCGCGATCTCGACCGAAGCATTCGGTGAAGCACAGCCCCGCGTCGACACCGCCGATGGTGTGCGCGAGCTGCAGAACCGTCGCGTGGAAGTCACGTACGGTCCTGGCGCCGGCATGTAATTGCCAGTTTCCCTGGAGTTTCCAGGGAAGCGACCAGAAAATCGGGGAGGTCGGGCAACCGGCCTCCCCTTTTTTGTGTTCGGGCCAGACGAAGCCGCTGCCTGCGCGGGCTTTCGTCACCCCTAGCGCTCGCCGCGCGGGCGTCGTAATGCGCGGCGATGAGCACCAAGACGGTATCGGTCACCCAATCACCGCTGATCGAACACCGTTCGCAGCTGGTCGATTATTTTGCCGGCGGCGAGAAGCCCGCGACAAGCTGGCGCATCGGCACCGAGCACGAGAAATTCGTGTATCGCACCGATGATTGCCGCGCGCCGAGCTATGACGAGCCCGGCGGCATCCGCGACCTGCTGATGGCGCTGACCGAATTCGGCTGGACCCCGGTCGAGGAAAAGGGCGTCGTCATCGCGCTGGCCGGCCCCGACGGGACGGTCAGCCTCGAGCCGGCGGGGCAGTTGGAGCTTTCGGGCGCGCCGCTGGAAAATCTCCACCAGACCTGCGCCGAGACCGGCCGCCATCTACAGCAGGTGAAGGCGGTCGGCGACAAGCTGGGCCTGGGATTCCTCGGGCTTGGCATGTGGCCCGACAAGGCGCGCGCCGACCTGCCGGTGATGCCCAAGGGCCGCTACAAGATCATGCTCAACCATATGCCGCGCGTCGGCAGCATGGGGCTCGACATGATGCTGCGCACCTGCACGATCCAGGTGAATCTCGATTATGCGACCGAAGCCGACATGGTGCAGAAATTCCGCGTCGGGCTGGCGCTGCAGCCGCTGGCGACCGCGTTGTTCGCCAATTCACCGCTAACCGAAGGCGTGCCCAACGGCATGCTGTCGTATCGCAGCCATATCTGGTCGGACACCGACCCGCATCGCACCGGCATGCTGCCCTTCGTGTTCGAGGACGGCTTCGGTTACGAGCGCTACACCGACTATGCGCTCGATGTGCCGATGTACTTCGTCTATCGCGACGGCAGCTATATCGACGCGGCGGGTCTGAGCTTTCGCGATTTCCTGCGCGGCGAATTGTCGGTGCTGCCGGGCGAGAAGCCGACGATCGACGATTGGGCCGATCATCTGTCGACCGCCTTCCCCGAAGTGCGGCTCAAGACCTTCCTCGAGATGCGCGGCGCCGATGGCGGGCCGTGGGGGCGGATCTGCGCGCTGCCGGCGTTGTGGGTGGGGTTGCTGTACGATCAGGGTGCGCTCGATGCGGCGTGGGACCTGGTCAAGGGCTGGTCGATGGAGGACCGCGAGGCGCTGCGCAATGCGGTGCCCAAGCTCGCGCTCGATGCGCCGCTGCCCGGTGGCGGGCGGTTGCGCGACATCGCGGGGCAGGTGCTCGACATCGCGCATGCCGGGCTGGCGGCGCGCGCGCGCGGCAATGGCGCGGGGGATGACGAGACCGGGTATCTCGATCCGCTGCGCGAGATCGTTCGCAGCGGCAAGGTGCCGGCGCAGCATCTGCTCGATCGCTACAACACCGCTTGGGATGGCGATGCGTGTGCGATCTACAGCGAGAATCGGTTCTGATCCTTCTTTCCTCCCCATCGAGGATGGGGAGGGGGACCGCGCAGCGGTGGAGGGGCATGGCGCGAGCGGTGCGTTTGCCGCGTTCCCCTCCACCGCCTTTGGCGGTCCCCCTCCCCACTGGGTGGGGAGGATTTAGGAGGCCTGTTTCCCCCGGACGAAGGCAAGGAAGCGCGGCACCGGCGCGTTGCGCTCCATCCAGTCCGAATAGGCGCGATAGGCGGGGTCGGCACCGAGGTGGCGCTCCTCGGTCTTGCCGCGCCAATAATAGACGCCGCTGACGAGCCCCAGCAGGATGGTGTTGCGCGCGGCGTCGCCCAGGCTGTCGGTGGTGGTGAGGATCGGGATCGTCGACAGCCACCAGAATAAGTTCTTGCTGAGATAGGCGGGATGGCGCGTCCAGCGATAGGGGCCGTGGGTGATGATCCCGCGATGCGTGAGGTTGGAAAAGCGCAGCCCGAACGCGACCGTCGCCCAGGCATAGACCAGGGTGAGCGCGACGAGCGCGGCGCCGACTAGGCTCAGCAATAGCGGATGCCCCGCGAACCAGCCGGTCCATTCGCCGCTGCCGGGGTGATAATCGAGCGGGCCGCCCGCGCTCATCAGGATGAAGGGCGGGTAGCAGATGAGCGCGGCCACCCAGCCGCTGGCATAGGGGTTGGCGGTGCGGATATGCGCGTCGAGCGGCCGGAGCGTGAGGATATAGCCGACGGTCGCGAAGCCGACATCGACGACGAACATCAGTGTGATGAGCGCCATCGCCAGCGCGACCGGGTCGGCGAGCGCCTGGGCGAGGTCGAGCCGGATGAGCTGGCCATAGCCGCCCGGCAGCACGCCGAGCATGAAGGGCAGGAAGAACGCCTTCACCCCCCACGACCGCAGGTGGTTCGCAATCGCCTCGCGGTCGATCGGCTCGTTGAGCCCCAGCGCCCAGGCGCCGAGCTGCCAGGTGCCGTCGCGCGGGTTGGTGGCGATCCGGTCGGTGAGGAAGACATAGGGGATCGAGGCGAGGAACAGCCAGGGCGCTGCGGTCTCGATACAGTCGATCGCGAAGACGTAGATGCCGCTATGGTAGAAGCGGCCGACGAAATAGATCAGCGCGATGCCCGCGAAGGTGATCCACAGCCCCGCGAGGCGGGTGAGGCTGGTGTCGATCGTTTCGCGCCACGGCCGCGGATTGGCCCAGTCGAGCCCGGTCGAGGCGTTGCGATGGACCTTGTCGACCAGCAGCGACCACAGGATCATCGGGACCCCACAGGCGAGCAGGTTCACCAGCGCCCCATAGGGACCGTCGAGGCCGCGCCAGCGCGCAAAGCCCAGCCACAGCGCCATGCCGACCAGCCCGGCGATGCCGGTGCCGGCCGACACCGCCGATGCCGGGCGCGGATCGGCGGCAGCGCGGGGGGTGAGGGTCGCGGCCTGGTGCATCGCGCGGGGATAGCGGGGGAATGGTAAGGAACGGGTGAAGGCCGCGCGTTGCGCTTGCCCAGCGTGCCGATTCCCCGCCTTTGGCGCGGAGAACGAGCAATGCTTTCCTCCCCCGCCAGGGGGAGGTGGCGGGCGCGTAGCCGCCGTCGGAGGGGGCGGATGGGGGGCGGTTGGTGGTTTGCGGTGGTTCGGGTTGCGGGGGGCATGGGTTGGGGGTGCCCTTGCTAGCGTGTCGCTTTCCGCCCCCTCCGTCAGCCTTTGGCTGCCACCTCCCCCTGGCGGGGGAGGATGGGGAGGGTTTGCGGATCGTTGGGCGAAAGTCGGGGCGTCTTCCTCCCCCGCCAGGGGGAGGTGGCGGTCGCGCTAGCGGCCGTCGGAGGGGGCGGATGGGGGCGGTTGGTGGTTTGCGGTGGTTCGGGTTGCGGGGGGGCATGGGTTGGGGGTGCCACTGCTAGCGTGTCGCTTTCCGCCCCCTCCGTCAGCCTTCGGCTGCCACCTCCCCCTGGCGGGGGAGGATGGATGGGTTTGCGGATCGTTGGGCGAAAGTCGGGGCGTATTCCTCCCCCGCCAGGGGGAGGTGGCGGGCGCGCTAGCGGCCGTCGGAGGGGGCGGATGGGGGCGGTTGGTGGTTTGCGGTGGTTCGGGTTGCGGGGGGGCATGGGTTGGGGGTGCCATCGCTAGCGTGTCGCTTTCCGCCCCCTCCGTCAGCCTTGGCTGCCACCTCCCCCTGGCGGGGGAGGATCAAAGGGCTTTACGTTGCGGCACGGGGGCGCTTTACTGGGCGTTTAGTCCGTTCCCCACTTCCGAAAGCATCTATGCCCCGTAGCCTCGCGTTCGCCGCCCTGTTGCTCGCCACCACCGCCGCCTCGGCGCAGGTGCAGAACACCGCGCCCCAGCCGTTGCCGATCGAACAGACGGTGCCCACCGCGCGCGACGTCGATTATCCCGGCGTCATCAAGCTGGTGGTCGATGCGACCGATATCGAGCGCGCGATCTTCCGGGTGAAGGAGACGATCCCGGTGGCCGAGGCGGGGCGGATGACGTTGCTGATGCCCGAGTGGCTGCCGGGCAACCATGCGCCGCGCGGGCAGATCGAGAAGCTTGCGGGGCTCAAGATCACCGCGGGCGGGCGCGTGGTGCGCTGGACGCGCGATCTGGTGAACCCCTATGCCTTCCACATCGACGTGCCGCAGGGTGCGCGGCAGATCGATGCCGAGTTCGAGTTCCTGTCGGCGACCAAGCCCGACCAGGGGCGGATCGTGATGACCCCGGCGATGCTGAACCTGCAATGGGAATCGGTGAGCCTCTATCCCGCGGGCTATTTCACCCGGCGGATCCCGATCCAGGCGACGGTGAAATATCCCGCCGGCTGGTCGGCGGCGTCGGGACTGCCTTCGACCAAGAGCGGCTCGACCTATGCCTACCAGCAGACCAGCTACGAGACGCTGCAGGATTCGCCGGTGTTCGCGGGCGCGCATTACAAGGAATGGAAGCTTACCGATCGCGTCGACCTCAACGTCTTCGCCGACACGCCCGAGGAGCTGGTGGCGACGCCCGAGCAGATCGCATCGCATCGTCGGCTCGCCGAGCAGGCGGTAAAGCTGTTCGGCGCGCAGCATTACGATCGCTATGAGTTCCTGCTGGCGATCACCGACAAGATGGGCGGGATCGGGCTCGAGCATCATCGCAGCTCGGAGAACGGCGTGACGCCGGGCTATTTCACCGAATGGGACAAGGGGCCGGGCCGCCGCAACCTGTTGCCGCACGAAATGGTGCACAGCTGGAACGGCAAATATCGCCGCGGCGCCGACCTGTTCACCCCCGATTTCGCGACGCCGATGCGCAATTCGCTATTGTGGGTGTATGAAGGCCAGACCCAATTCTGGGGCTATATGCTCCAGGCGCGCTCGGGGATCGTCTCGAAACAGGACACGCTCGACATGCTGGCGTCGATCGGCGCGTCGCTCGACAACCGGCCGGGGCGCGAATGGCGGCCGGTGGGCGATACCGTCAACGACCCGATCATCTCGGCGCGCCGCCCCAAGGGCTGGGTGAGCTGGCAGCGCAGCGAGGATTATTACAACGAAGGGCTGCTGATCTGGCTCGAGGTCGATTCGATGCTTCGCAAGCAGTCGGGCGGCCGCAAATCGATGGACGATTTCGCCAAGGCATTCTTCGGGATGAACGACGGCGACTGGGGGGTGCTGCCCTACACCTTCGAGGAACTGGTCACGACGCTGAACGGCGTGCAGCCCTATGACTGGGCGAGCTTCCTCAACACGCGGCTGACCGAACTCGGCGAACGCGCGCCCTTGGCCGGGTTCGAGGCCAATGGCTATCGCATCGTCTATACCGAGGAGCCGACCGCGTATCTCAAGACGCAGGAAGCCGGCGGGACGCTCGACCTGACCTATTCGCTGGGGATGGCGATCGGCAAGGAAGGCAAGGTTTCGGGGGTGAAGTGGGACGGCCCGGCGTTCGGCGCCGACATCGATGTCGATACCGAGATCGTCGCGGTCAATGGCGCGGCCTATACCCCCGCGCGGCTCAAGGCGGCGGTGACCGCCAACAAGGGCGGCAGGGCACCGATCAAGCTGACGCTCAAGGACGGCGACGGCTTCCGCGAGGCGGTGCTCGATTATCGTGGTGGCCATCGCTATCCGCGGCTCGAAAAGATCGGCAGCGGCGAAGCCGGGCTCGATCGGCTGCTGGCGGCGCGCTGACTGCGACCATTGTCGGCACTTGCCACCGCGCGCTTGTCGCAGCATGGGAACGGCAGGCGGGGTTGGGCGCACGCCGGTGAAAAACCGAGATACTGAACAAGGAAGCAATGCATGCGCATCGATATGGTGCCGGTCGGCAAGAACCCACCGGACGACCTGAACGTCATCATCGAGGTTCCCACCGGCGGCGAGCCGGTGAAATATGAGTTCGACAAGGCCAGCGGCGCGTTGTTCGTCGACCGCATCCTGCACACGCCGATGCGCTATCCGGCGAATTACGGCTTCGTCCCGCATACGCTGAGCCCCGATGGCGATCCGCTCGATGCGCTGGTGATCGCGCGCTCGCCCTTCATCCCCGGCTGCGTCGTGCGCGCGCGGCCGATCGCGGTGCTGAACCTTGAGGACGAGGCCGGCGGCGACGAGAAGCTGGTCTGCGTCCCGGTCGATTCGACCTTCCCTTATTATTCGAACGTCAACGAACGCGCCGACATGCCCGAGATCGTGTTCGAGCAGATCGAGCATTTCTTCACCCACTACAAAGACCTCGAAAAGAAGAAGTGGGTCCGCGTCGGGGTGTGGGGCGATGCCGACGAGGCCAAGCGCATCACCGTCGAGGCGATCGAACGCTATGAAGCGGCCAAGGCCAAGGGCCAGGAGCCGATGAACCACGACGTGGCCGGCCGCGAGGGCTGAGCCGACCCGCCTGTGGTTGCGACAAACCCCGTCGGCGCACACGCGTCGGCGGGGTTTGTCGTTCGGGGCGTCAGGCGATCGCGCTTTCGACGACGGGCTCGGCGATCGGCGGGCGCGCGCGGGCGGCGAGGATGCAGCCCGCGACGATCAGCAGCGTGCCGGCGAGCGTGGTCCAGGTCACCGCTTCGCCGAAGAACAGCCAGCCGCAAATCGCCGCCCAGACGAAGGCGGTATATTCGACCGGGATGAGCAACTGCGCCTCGGCGCGCGCATAGGCCCAGCCCATCGCGATCAGCGAGAGCACCGCCAGCACGCCGGCGCCAAGGATCGCGGGCCAGTCGGTCGCGCGCGGCGCGTCGAGCAGCCAGGGCGCCGCGAGCGCGAGCACGGTGAGCACCGTCAGCGTCTGGAAGAAGCCGATCTCGAGCGGGCGCGCGATCAGCGCCTGCTTGCGCGCGAGGATGAGGTTGTAGGCAAACAGCACCGCCGACAGCAGCACCGCGCCCACCCCCCACAAGGCTTCAGGGTCATAGCTGCCCGACAGCCGCCCGGCGAGGATCACCGCCACCCCGGCCAGCGCGATCACCGACGACACGATCGCCGCGCGGCCGACCGTCTCGCCGAGCAGCAACGCCGCCAAATACAGCGCGATCAGCGGTGCGATGAACGACAGCGCGATCGCCTCGGCGATCGGCAGCACGCCGATCGAATAGAAGAACAACAGCGACATGAAGGTGACGACCACCCCGCGCCAGGCGTGCAGCCGCAGCGCCGCGCGCCCGGGCATCGTCGGCCGCGACAGCCCCCACGCCGTCCCGGCGATCACCGCACCGGCAAGATTGCGCCACGCGACCGCCGAATAGACGCCGATGCCGAGCACCAGCCCCTTCATGATGACGTCCATCACCGAATAGGTCGCGACGCCCAGGCACGCGACGAGGAAGGCGGCGATGGCGGGGGTCGGGCGGGGCATGGGCGTGGGCTTAGCGGGGGGGCAGGGGCGGCGCCAGCGGGCGAGCGGGGGCTG